>CAZPOJ010000017.1:0-28558 GCA_964588005.1 uncultured Sphaerochaeta sp. | reverse complement strand
CCCCAAGGATACTTGACTTAAACGGCTTCAATCCGTATGATACGTTTTGTTATTGCCTTGGGGGTGTAGCTCAGTTGGCTAGAGCGTTTGAATGGCATTCAAAAGGTCAGGGGTTCGATTCCCCTTACCTCCACTTAAAGAGTCGTTGTCAGCAACGGCTCTTTTTTATTGTCCAGCTCTGCCTGAAATCTCTCACGTAGACATCTGCTCATCTTCTAAAATCAGCAGATAGGAAGTACTTCTTCCACCCGCCTCAGACCTTTTGAGAATCCCTTTACGTATAAGATCCTTACTATCCCGAATAGCAGTATCATGACTGCAATTGTTGAACTTAGCCCACTTCTGGGCAGTCAAAGCACCATAAAAATCGGTAGTGAGTCGCCTGACCATCCCTTGCAGTCTTTCATTGAGAGAGAGCTGCTCCACCGTACGATAGAACTGTTTGACCTGCAATTTTTCCTCAATGGTCTGTATGACCTCATGCAAGGCGTCTCGGATTCACTGGAGATACCACACTATCCAAACAGTACAATCCAGGGAGGTTGTCTGAGCATTATGCAACTGCTCATAATACTGTTGTTGCTGCTTTTTGAGCTCTGTAGAGATGCTGAACAGCACCAGCTTGCTGGTATTGCCCTGATGCAAGGGGTAATCACTTATTGATCGGGACAAACTTCCATTTCCATCTTCAAATGGGTGGATTGAAAGATGTGCTATGGCACTTTTCACTTGACTAGGAATACTACTGGGCTCATTGACCCAAGCTAAAAAGGTGCGCATGTCTTGAGGAATTGATTGAGCAAACCAGACTCTCTGGTTCTTATAGGAGCCAGAGATTACTCTAATGGAATCTGTTCTGTACCTACCAGCTTGTAGGGTGAAAGGGCCACTGTGACCTTGTGGAAACAAGCGGGTATACCAAGTGAGCAATCTTCCTTCAGCAAGAGGAGACTGTACATTTCCAAGTGCATCAAGTAGGTTTTCTACCACTCCCTCCACATGGGTCCCACTCATTTTCATCGAGGCATTAGGGACTTGGAGTCTTCGACATAGGGAGGTATTAATTTGCAGCTCTTCTAATATCTCGCCTTCTAGTATGTGTGAGTTATGGATTTCTTCAGATAGAATGCGTGCTTCCAACTCTTTGCTTTCCGCAAAGCCTAGTTGCCTGCTAAGTGCTTCTACCTTACCTTGGAGATATGCAACTTCAGGTAAGGAAGGTATGAGATTTTCTGGCTCAAAGGTGAACAGAGGCCAATCAGGAAGTTCCCAGATGTATCTACTCATGTATCAATAGTAGAGTGGATGCGTAGATTACCCCAAATAATCTACGCACCAGAGCAAAAGAGCTCAACACCTTTATGCTACTGCCCGAACTAGCCCATAAGAAGTGCTTTAGCTACCTCTGCCATCTTCCCTATCTCCTGGATAGCGATGCGCTCCTCAAAGCTATGGGCATTCTCATACCCACAACCGAGAAGCACGGCATCAATATTTATGGCTCTGCTCAAAGCTGCAGATCTACATACTGCTTGTGCGAGAAGACACATTGAAGATTCTCACCCAAAAAAATACTGAGAGTAATTACCCGTAAAAAGTTGTTTTTTAGAATGAGGAACATGGACTCAAAGATGAGAATCTACCATACATCGCCTTCTATTTCTTTAATGAATCTTATAGCATCATTGATTACAGCTTCAAAGCTAATTTCTTGAACATAGTTATTCTTCTTTGAATATGCTTTCCAACGCTTCACAAATGACTCATCTTGCTTAAGTTTTTCGAGCAATTCTCGTATTTTTGATAAGTCAAACTCTGTTTTACGATACTGAAATGTCCGCTCACAAGCTTTTACTAATGTCGGTATATCTATTTCTTTGCTCCTTAACTTGTAAAGGATATGAAGATCGAAATAGTCCTTACTTCGGCTATTTAAGAATCCCCTTGCGTAAATTGTTTGCAATTTCTCTGCAACCATTGTTTCAATCGGATATGCCTTAATGAGAATTTCTTCAGCACCAAAGACACTGACAAATGGGTAATGTATCGGGTGTGGTGTTATAACATCTCCTGTTGCGATATCAAGCGGCACTATTTGTCTTATACTATCAAATCTGCAAAGAATTCTTGCTCGATATCCACCATATTGATCTTGCTCCCGAATTGGTACAATATCCACAATTTCATACAATATTGCATCTCCTTCGCCTTCTTTCAGTGATTCATTAAGTATCTCAGAAACCTTTTCTTCTGATATCTGTATGTTTTGCAAAACAAAATCGATATCCATAGTGCTGCGCGACTCTATTCCCACAACATTAGAAAGCAGAAATCCGCCTTTGAAAATAAAATTCTCGCCATACGTTCCTTGCGCAAGTTTTTTTAACATACTTTCCAGAAAATAATAGAGCATAACAGAATTAAAAGTTAATCCTTGCTGATTTTATGGCAAAGCCCTGTCAATTTACCTCTATTCATAGACTACTTCCATAATTTCCTTTAACCCGTGATCAATACCCATTCTTGTTGCTATTTCATATAAGGCATGAAGATCTCTTTTAGCATATTTTGAATAGGAACGAACAAGCTTAACATATACCTCTATATCCATTGCATCTTTATGGGTAATAAAATCACAAAGTGTTCGCTCATAAGAATAAACCCTAACAGGATTATTAAGCATCGTTGTAACTTCTTCAACTCCTAAATCATGTATATTCTTATGTACATAATGAATATTCACTCCGATAGGATCTTCATTGAACTTATAGCTATGAGGAACTGTGATATCCATAACTTGAGGAATTATATCCGTTACTCCAAGCAGGTGCAGAGCAGTTTCATAGGAAAATACCGTTTTTTTAAAACGATATTGAAAGAAATAATATTCATCGTACATTCCTTCTTCCGAAATATATAAACCCTCTGCTACTCTCTGCAAAACACCTTCTCGAGCGAGCCTAGTAAGATAGATAGTTGGAATCTTTTTGCTCCGACAGTATGAAGCTGTGATTATTCCACCAGACTTATTAAGATACTGCTCAATTTGTTTTCTATAATCCATACGCTCCCTCTACATGTTGTATTCACACGGATATATTAGCATTTGTTCCGTGTGAATGCAACAACCATCGTCTCATGCGAGCTATTTTGATTATGAGCAAATCTTTTTCTTCAAAATTGTCGCCTGCTCTAGCTTTCTATATTTTGAACTCAATTTTCGCCCACTCAAACCTAAAGAAAAGCTTGGACTGTATACTCTTGGCAACTTCATGGGAAGTTTGTCCCGATGGAGATCATAGCAAACCATCTAAAGCTGAACGGTACAACCACCCATAGCAGTGGTGTCATCACGATGAGTAAACCCATCAGCGCCAAGGCGAAAGGTCAAAGGAGGGTTATCCATACAATTCTCCATCGCTGGGACATGGAAACAGAGGTGTTACACCTTTATGCTACTGCCCGAACTAGCCCATAAGAAGTGCTTTAGCTACCTCTGCCATCTTCCCTATCTCCTGGATAGCAATGCGCTCCTCAAAGCTATGGGCATTCTCGTACCCACAACCGAGAAGCACGGCATCAATGCCTTTGGCCCTAAGAATGTTCACATCACTGCCTCCTCCGGTGGGGATTGCATGCAGGGGAAGATTGAGCTCTTCACATGCAGCTTTGAAACGGGATAGAGATTGGGAGCTTTCAATACGATACCCTTCATATGAAACCTCATGCTCAAGGGTAAACTGACCTCCGAGCAGCCTACATGCTTCAGCGCAACACGCTCTCACCTCTTCCAACTGTGCAAGGGCCCGCTCCTGCTCAAGGCTGCGGATCTCCATGTGGACATCTACCCTGTCACATACGACGTTGGTGCTCGCCCCCCCATGGATGGATCCGATGTTTGCTGTGGTCGTCTCATCGATTCTGAGCAGCCTCATGGCCGCTATCGCCTTTGCGGCGATTGCGATCGCGCTGATGCCAAGCTCCGGGGAGACTCCAGCATGTGCAGCTTTTCCCATGAACGCAAGATGGATGTCCAGCTTGCTGGGAGCCTGGATGATGGCTGTCCCTACTGGCCTGCCTGTGTCAAAGACAAACACCTGTTGCAGCTCTGTGAGTAGGGAGGCTTCCAGGTTCTTGGCACCCAACAACCCCTGCTCCTCCTCTACGGTGAACAGCAGTCCAAAGGGACCGTAGAGATGCCTCTGTTCTGCAAGCAACAGGGCAAGAGCGAGGGCAATCTTATCATCGGCACCCAGGGCAGTGGTGCCATCACTGGTGATCACCCCATCTTCAATACAGGCCTTGACCCCAACAGCGTTGGGTACCGTGTCCAGGTGACACCCTATGGTCACAGGGGGCCTTTGCTTGCAGTTCACAAATGCAAGGACATTCCCATAGGCGTCCTGCTTGTAGGAAATCCCCTGCTTCTTTAGTAATGCTAAGACATAGGAACGAATCTGCTCTTCTTTCCCGCTTGGACTGTCGATGGCGACAAGACTCAAAAATAACTCAACCAGACGTTCAACCATGCCCCCTCCCTTTCTACTGCCTCACAGAGCCAAGCGCAAGACCTCAAGCACCCCTTGGGTATCCAACTTCATCAACGCTCCCACAGGGTAGACACCCCCGGTGGTAGCTTCAGCAATAAGAGGAAGCTGCTCCTCTTTGATCCCAATGTCCCCTAGGCTTATAGGAAGCCCAAGACTCTGATAGAAGGCCTTCAATGAAGCGACCAGTCGCTCCAATACCTCATCATACGCATCGAATGGCAACTGGATGTTCCATACCCGTGAAGCATACTGTAAGAACCGCATCTTGTTGAACGGTGCTACATATTGCATCCAAGCAGGGGTCAGCACAGCCAAGCCAGCTCCATGGGCAACATCACAAAATCCACTGAGCGCATGCTCGATCATGTGGCACGCCCAATCCCCTCCTCCCCGCCCACGATCCAATAGCTGGCTATGGGCCAAAGTCCCTGCCCACATTATTTCTGCACGAAGATGATACTCCTCTGGATGAGAAAGCGCCAAGGGAGCTGTATCGAGCAGAAAGCCCATTGCCGCTTCAAGCAACCTGTCAGAAAGGGCATTCTCGCCAAGTGGCGTGAAGTAGCGTTCATGAAGATGGGAAAGGATATCACTGCAACCACAGGCAGTCTGGTAGGGTGGAAGGGTGAACGTAAGGGTGGGCTCCAGCAAGGAGACAGCAGGAATCAGAGCACGACCACTGGCAATTCGTTTGATACCAGTATGTACGTCAGAGACCACGCAGGAGTCTGAAGTCTCAGATCCCGAGGCTGGGATGGTCAAAATCACTGCAAGAGGCAAAGCCTTGGTGACAGGCACAAACTGTTCAAAGTGATCTTTCCAGAACCTAGCTGGATTAGAAGTAGCCAGATAGGCACAGAGGGCCTTGGCCGAATCGATGACACTTCCCCCTCCTAAGGCTAGCACACAATCTACCTGCTCTTCCTTGGCCTTACGGGCCAGGGAGAGGATCCCATCATACTTGGGGTTTGGCTGAACGCCACCACCGCTGACTACCCGACACTGCGCATCCTTCAGGCTTTGTTCCACCTTCTGGTAGAGGCCACTCCTGAGCACAGAGGACTGCCCATAGACCACCATCACGGTATGTCCCAGTGCACGTACTGCTTCGCCCACCAAGTTCACCACATCTTTTCCAAAATAGATGTGAGTTGGAAGCGACAATTCAAAGTTTTCCATATCTCTTTCCTCCTTTTTGCATACTTAAAACTAAGACACCAACAAGCAAGAGGCCACAGACCACTACCAACCATCCAGGATCCCTTGCATACAACAGGGAGGTCATTTTTATAAGCACAATCCCCATGAAGGAAGAGATCAGATATGAACTTGCAAATACTGCTGCACGGTGTTCTCCATGGGTCTCCACTGCCAGGACCACATCAGCTAGGGTTTTCAGCACCCCATAGGCAGGGGCTATACAGCTGACAGCCACCAAAGGAAGGACCAAGCCTCCCTTGGGTCCGAAAAACAACAGGGCAAAACCTCCCAAAGATACCAGGGAAGAGTAGATGGCATACCTATAATAATTCTTCCTCTCCAATCTTGGGTTGATACAAAGCATAGCCAGCAAGGTTCCCAGTGAGTATGCTCCTCCGACCAAGGAGACCTGCGAAGGTGATATACGCCCAAAATCAAGAAAGAACGGGGTAAAAAAGAGACTCGCTGTCGTCCCTAGGGAAAAATAGACATAGATGAGGGCATTGATCATCATTGCCCTAAGCACAGCAGGTTCTTTCCTGATATCCGCATAGACCGTACGATACGCTCCAAAAAAGCGGGAGAGTGTCCAAAATCGCCCTTCTGCCCTCATCCGATCACGTACCACTACCCCTGTTGGTGTCTCCTTGAGGAGAATATGACGAATAAGGGTTTGGCTGGTCATGCTGATGGCTGCAAAGGTAAGAAGAAACTGCTCCGCCCGTACCACGCCCCATCGTAATACCAACATCCCGGCAAACGGGGCGAGCAACCCTGCTGCTAGCAGAATCAGATTGAACAGATTCATCGAGACAACGCTGTTCTGCTCCGAAGCATCCTCGATCATCAACAGGTAGTACCCTACACTCATGATGCGGTTCAATCCTGTAAAAGCCATTGCAACCAAGGCTACCTCATACCGTGGCCAGAGGAGAAACAACAGGACAGGCAGCACTGAGGAGAGCAGGTCAAAAAGCAGTGTAGAACGCTTGCGCCCGAGCCTATCCACCAAGGGAGAGGCTACAAAGGAGCTAACCAGAGCTGTAATATTCGATGCAACCATGATATTACCAATCTGGACATCAGATAATCCAGCCTCCTTGAGGTAGAGGCTGAGATAGAACATATAGAAGGTGAAGGGGATGGCCCAGAGCGGAAAAAGGGAGGTACATACCCTTGCATTCCTCTCCTGCCTGGATAGATATGCTTTCACAGGCGTTATTTCCTATTCAGATCCACCAACCTCAGGGAAAGAGGCTCGAGCGAAAGGTTGTTGACCCTATAAACGGTGTCAAGGATGGAGGAGGGAATGCTGGAATCAGGGGCGTACGCCCTACTCAAAGCCCCTGCCAGGGCTGCAATGGTATCGGTGTCACCACCAACGCTAGCACCAAGACAGAGCACCCTGAAGGTCTCTCCTGGATGGGCCAGGAACAAGGCGAACACTGCAGAAAACACATCAGCGGACTCAAGTCCGGTACCCAAAACAGAGAACAAGAAATCCAGGAGCTCTTCATCAGAGGGGTTCTTCTTTAGATACTCCCTGATGAAGAGCAGACGTTTTTCACTGGATGCCCCACACCCCCGGTACGGGGCCTTGGCCATACCGTATCGGCAACCTACGAGTGCTGATTCAACAATCTGGTCAACCGTCCCCCCTGCCAAGGCTGCATAGATAGCACTTGCGTAGCCACAAGAAGCTTCCAGAGCCTGGCTGGTATAGTGAGTAGGCATCAGGGATGTGATTACCATCTGCAGCATCTCAGGCTCATCGGCGCCAAGGGCCGCTGCATAGAGAACCGGAGCCAATATACGCATCAGACCACCACACGTTGTTCCTCCCTTGCCCGCTTCCCTAGGGTCTGCACCCTCCTTGATGGAGCGCAAAGCCTTGAGGGAACTAGGTCCGATAAAGCGTTTGGAAACGGCTTCCGACTCTTCAATCCAGATGAGCAGGGCCTCCACAGTTGCATCTACCGTTATACCCTTGAGAAGGTACCTATCCAATAAAACCAAGGTCTGTTCAGTGTCATCGGTGACTGTCCCCTTGCTGAGATCCGAGTGGTGGGCAGACATGTGGCTTTCCACCAGATCGGTAACCAACCCAAGGGTTGAACGTATCTCATTTCGGGTCATGAACTCAGTGGCCATGCCCAAGGCATCCCCCACAGCAAATGCTTCCAGAATTGCTACGATCTGCTTTGCTGTAATCATACCAGGCTCTGCAACAGTTCAAAATCTCTGCGAAGCTTGAAGGGTATATCAGTCAGATAGTGGCGATACGCAGGTTCGAGGGTGTAATAGCCGGTGTAGCCCTTGGACTTCAGCAGTTCAAACACCTCGCTCCAGGGAATCTCACCCATTCCAAGGGGAAGATGCTTTTTCTGGTTTCCAAAATCACTGAGGTGGAGGTGACAAGGGGCCTTCTCAAGGGCGCCAATGAAGGCCAAGGGATCCTCGCCTCCCTCTCGAACCTCTGTAGTGTCCACCATGACTTCCATCACAGGCATGTTCCAATCCTTTACGTATTGCTCAAGGGTATCGGGATACCTGCCTACCCCAACAGGGTAGTTCTCCATAGCCAAGGTGATGGAGTTTTCTGCACACAAATCTCCAAGATACCGGATATTTTCAATAATCTTCGGTTCAATGTACTGTTTCATCTCCCCCTCATAGGCATTCAAGGGGTGAATGACCAGGAACTCGGTTCCTAGACGCTTGCCGAGCGTTACTATAGCAAGGGAGAGAGCTCTGCCCTCCTCAGACATAGTGGGATGGGCTGAATAGAGCATGGAGAACATTGCAAGAGGATAGTGGATGGAGGAAACATGTACCTTTGTCTTTTCAAACCGGGAAGCGGCAGAGTCGTTGACATCAGCAAAACATTGCGGCATCAACTCTGCATGGGCAAACCCCGCTTGCCCTATGTGCAACAAGGCCTCTTCAGACTCCAACGGGAAGAGCGCCCCGGTAGAGAAAGCACACCTATTTTTGTAATATTTCATAATAACCCCTTCACATAGTATCCAGAGAGGAGAAGTATTTCTCCTCTCTGGAAGTGTTATCTACTGAATTTCCTTAACCAAGGAGGCAGCAGCCTTTTCTAGAGCAGCCTGAGGCGACAGGACATTTTTCTCAAGCTCATCGAGGGCATACCAGAAGAATGCATCCATGGTGCCCATCTCTCCGAAATGGAGGTAGGCCCAAGCATTTTCCAGCTGATCAAAGGCAATTCTGTACAAAGGATTTGCTATAAAAGCTTCCTTTACGACAGGATTGTCCAGTGCTGACTTACGCACCGGCAAATATCCGGTGGAGAGTGCAAAAATTGTCTGATTCTTCTCCTCCAGCAAATACTTCAAGAGCTCCCAGGAGGCTTCACTCTTGAATTTCTCTTCGGTGAGGATAACTCCTACGTTTCCACCCAGCGCTATGGACCGATTCTTGAATCCGGGCATCATGATGGCACCGAGATTGAAGCTGGTGTTTCCCTTCCAGCGTGAGACGCGGTTGGAGGAAGCTGCGATGAAGGCAAGGTTGCCCGCAAGGAACTTCTTCTCTGCAATATTGTGCTGGCTAGCGGGCATCACTTGAGCGTCAATAAGGGATTTCCAGAAATTAGCCACTTCTACGCCGCTGGCTTCATGGAAAACAGGAACAACCTTTCCTCCGCTCTTTCGTACCACCTCATTATCATTCTGACCGAGCATCGACTTAAAGAGCCAGACACCGTCAGAGGTATCAAATCCATAGAAGTCGGAACTATTGTTGATATTCCCCTTCTCCATGGCGGTTTTAGCGACTTGGAAGAACTCAGCCCAAGAAGCGGGGGGAATCTTCTCCAGATCCAGACCAGCCTTGTCAGTGATGTCCTTGTTGTAATATAGCACCTGGCTGGAGATGCCATAGGGAACAGCAGCAATCCTACCTTCGAACATACCGTACTCAAGCATGCCCTTGAAGATATCATCGACCTTGAACACAGGATCCTGAACAAAGGTTTCCATGGAGAAGTTTCCACGTTCCCCTGTATATAGCTGTCCTGCTGCCATGATGGCTGCATCAGGGGCATTGCCTGAGATCATGGCAGCACTCACCTTGGTAGCTGTATCAGCATAGTTTCCCGAGTAGGTCAGTTCCAGCTCAATGTCAGGTCTTGCATCATCAAATGCTTTCGCCAGGGCTAAAAACTGTTCTCCGGATGCGCCTCCAATCGCATACCAAACTTGTAGCTTGACCACTTCCGGCCGAGTCGGAGCTTCCTTGGCTCCCTGTGCGAAACCAAGAGCCATCACAACGATGAGCACCAATACGATTACTGTTACTTTTTTCATCATACCACCTCTCTTTTTTATGCTTTCAAGCCGGTAAGGGTTATCGACTTGACCAATTGCTTCTCAAAGAACAAATACACTATCAAGACAGGAAAAATAGCCATAACAGAGGCTGCCATCATGATCTGATACTCCGATGAAGAGTCCTGCACCAGATATTTCAAGCCAATGGGAAGAGTCCTGAACGTTGTCTTGTTTGTTATAATCAAGGGCCAAGTATAGCTTTTCCAGTGGCCTAGGAACGAGAAAAGCATTGCAGTGCTGATAGCAGACTTGGAATTTGGAATCACCACTTCAGAGAGAATACGATAGTATCCACACCCATCAAGTTTTGCCGAGTCAAACAGAATCTGAGGGATTGAAGTGAAGAACGAGACCAACAAGAAGATGGTGAACGCACCAAATATCTGAGGAAGAATAATTCCCGCATAGGTGTCGATCAAACCCGCCTTGCTCACCATCAGGTAGAGGGGGATGAGGGTCACGATGAGGGGAACGAACATGGTGCTGCGAATCAGTGAGTAGAGAAAGTTCTTCCCGGGAAAGTCCAAAACCACCAGAGCGTACGCTGCAGTGACCGAAAGCCCAAGCTGCAGCGAGGTCTGCATCGTAGAAGTAAAAATACTGTTGAAATAGTATCTTGCGAAAGGAATCATCACAAAGACTTTCTGGAAGTTGGTACATTTCCAACTACTGGGCAACCATCTAGGAGGATAGGCATACACATCAGGGACCGTCTTGAACGCAGAAAGAAGCATCCAGACGAAGGGGAAAATCATCACAACAGATCCTACCAATAAGATGAGCAAGGCCGGTAGATTAATACGTTTGCGTTTATTTTTCATTGTGCTACTCCAAGGAGATGTTCTTCCGTGCATCTAGCTTCGACTGGATGATCGTCAGGGTGAAGATAATGATGAACAAAATGATTGAGGCGCTGCAGGCACGGCCCATCCGTCCACTGGTAAAGGCAGTGTCGTAGATGTAGTTCACCATCAACGCGGTACTATAGAGAGGGCCCCCCTTCGGAGTCATGACGTTCACTTCGGCAAAGACCTTGAAGGTGTTGATGATGCCAATCATCAATACGAAGGAGATGATCGGTCTGAGCAGGGGTAGCTTTATCCTAAAGAGAATCTGATGAGCTTTGGCCCCATCAATCTGGGCTGCTTCAATATACGAATTGGGGATGTTCTGCAGACCTGCAAGGAAAAGTACCACGTTGTACCCCAACCCTTTCCAGATTGAGAACATTATTATGGAGAGTAGGGCTGAGTCCTCATGATAGAGCCACTGGGAAGTAGGAAGCCCTAATGCTGAGAGAATTTGGTTGAAGGGCCCGATACCCGGATCGAAGAACCAGATCCAAATAAGGCTTGAAGCAACCACCGGAACGACAACCGGGGCAAAGTAAACTGAACGCAGATACTTCTTAAAAGGGATATTGGAATCAAGCATCAATGCAATAAGCATTGCAAGGGTAGTGTCTATAAGCAGTTTCAACGAGGCAAAGGTGAACGTATTGCGAATTGCCTTGAAAAACCGGTCATCGGAAAACAAATAGATATAGTTGTTCAAGCCATTGAACTCTTTAAGGCCGGAGGTCAGCGTATAGTTGGTAAAACTGTACATCACCACCTGTACTACAGGGATGATGAACAAAAGGAGGATAGCTACCAACGTAGGGAGTAGCAATACGGCAGCTGCACGTAACTGCTCAGTCTCATAGCTTTTGCCCATGATAACCATCCTATGGATACGCGGGGAAGCACTCTTGTCTCTCATAGCTGGCCTTTCTTCAGTTTTAGAGCTTTGATGGCTCCCGGTACCAAAGTAATCCGTACGTTTCCTTTTCTGAGGAAGGGGTTTCCGTCAATGATGATGTGAGCATCAGGTCCGAGTTGAGAAAGAGTAACCTCACACCCCTTGGGAAACACCAGGTGCTGGATGGCTGTAAAGTCTTTAAAATCCCAGGCATCAGGCCTAGTGTCCACTACATTGCGTGCAGAGAGCCCAAGAGCTGCCAGATGCTGTGAATCTCGGCCCAAGCACAATCCTCCAAATACCGCCCGCCCATACAGGCGGTCAAACTGCAACGGTGATATGACTATCTGGGTGATGGGAACCTCCCTAACAAACGAGCGTTCCTGACCGTCGAGCAGTACGTTGAACTCTTTGGTGACTACCCTCGTCCCCGCTTCGATAGGAACCCGCCTCCGGTGGATGAGAAGCTCCTCTACAGAGAGGTTGCACCACACCCCGCCGTCGGTTCCGAGAAAGGAGTTGCCAAGGACCACATCATTGAAGCCGATACCCAGATAGCCCGAATCATCTGAAACAGTGATTCCATCGATGGGGACCGCTTCCAGATCAGAGAGCTTCAGGCGGGATAGCTGTTCTAGTGAGAAGGAGACAATCGGACCCACGTTCGCAGTCCCCGCTGCCATTCCGAGCAAAGAGACCTTGTTTGCAGTGGCTGCCACAGTCGAAGCGATATACGAGGCCAGGCCGTCTCCACCGATACTGACCAAGTAGTCAGGGTTATGGGACAAAAGGGTGCGCACCATCGTAGCAAGCCGCGCCTTATAGTCAAGATTCTCTTCAACTATAAGCTCAGTTGCTCCCACAATATATTGATGTCCATACCCTCGGCACGCTACGAAGGAGGCACCCATAAAGAACTGCTGTACCAAGGAGCCCATAGCTTGAAGCTGCTTGGTTTCTAGATGAGAGTGTTCATTGAAGACAATCGCTACAATCATCATCTGGCCCCTTATGGTTCCAGTACTATCTTGAAGGCCTGACCTTGCTTGAGCAGGTTGAACGCTTCAAGTCCTTGAGCAAGAGGAAGTCGATGGGTAATTAGCTTTGCATAGTGGTCAGGTTTCGCCTCGATCATTGCAAATGCATCCCGGAAGTGAGAGAGAGCATACCCGCTGCAACCGGTAACCGAGACCTCTCGATAGTGAATTGCATACGCATCAGCTGCAAAGGTTTCCTCCTTCTTCAGTCCACTGAATACGAGCACTGTGCCGCCGTTGGCCACCTGATGCACTGCCTGGGCAATGAGGGGGGCTTGGTTGACACTGATGACAATCTGGTCGTACTTGGAGTAATCACTCTCCTTGGGAGCAACGGATTCGATTCCCCAGCCTTTGATGGTATCCTGTCGGTAGACATTGGGCTCAACTACGGTTACGGGGATTCCCCTATCCTGGAAGTAGAGTGCGAATAGGACTCCCATTGGACCGCCTCCCACCACCAGAGCTCGAGACCAGGGCTTTATTTTCAGATGTTCAATACCGTTGAGTACACAGGCCAAAGGTTCTACAAGGGTGAATACCGGCCCATCTGTCTCAGAGGGGAGACGAATCATACCCTTCTGGTAGTCAGCAGGAATTGCAACATATTCACAGAAAGCTCCGGAGGATACAAAGTGCTTCTCCCTGCACAGCTGAGGAAGTCCTGTTGTGCAGCTGTGGCAACTTTCACACTCGAAATACGGGGCAACTACCACATGCTCACCCACGGTAAACGGGGAGTCTTGAGGAACCTGCACCAATTCTCCAATATACTCATGGCCAAGGATTGTCGGGGGCTTGAAGAAGTGATGCCCCACCAAGAAGGTTTTCAAATCGGTTCCACAGATGCCACATCCCAACACTCGTAGCAGATAGGCATCCTCAGGTGTTTCTATCTCTTGCATTTCCAATGTTCCGATTCCAGTATACATGAGTGCTTTCATACATTACTCCAGTGACTTCGCCAGTTCCTGAGCGGTCTGGGAGTCGGTTATCAAACAATCAAAGAGTTTCAGTTTTGCAGCAGTGAGAATGCCGGGTATCTTCGAGGTTTCCCCTGCCAGACAGACAATCTGCTTGACTCTTTTCATGGAATCCACTGGGATACCCAGATAAATCTTGTCATTTCTATCAGATATTTGTCGGGAGATGAGACTGTCATCAGAAGGGATGTCGCCGATAAAGCCTTCTGCACTGAAGAATCGGCCAAGGATATCCCCCATCACTTTCTGCTTCCGAAGGTCCTCAAGTGCCTCAAGGGAGTACTCCCCGACAGGGAAACTGGGGGTGCCTCCAAATGCCCCCAACCCCACGACAGCTATATCAATATGGCTCCAGAGATCATGGATGGCTTTCATCTGCGGATCACGGGCGAAAAAATCTCGAACCTTCACATCAGAGACAAAGGCTGGAATGTTGAAATACAGGGCATTGCCATGAAGCTTCTCAGCCAGGCGGTCAGCAATGACATTGACTTGGTAATGCGGCTCTGTACGACCGGCACTTCCCACCATAGGCACAACAGTAACCCCCTTCAGGGCCGGGCAATCGGGCAGTGCAAGAACTGAGCGATAGACGGAAACACCCCATCCTACCCCTATGGTCTTTCCGTTGGTCACCGTCTGGGCTAGAAACTCCCCGGCAGAGGTGGCGATGGCCCTGATGCGGTTGTCCCTGTCGCTGGCATGGCCGGCAGATATTTGCCCAATCACCACCCGCTTGATATTCAATGCCCTAGCGAGGGATATCTCCATCGGAGAACACCCCGCTGGCGGTATGACCTGGATGCGTATGATGCCAAGACGCTGAGCCTTTGTAAGACCACGTGAAACCATCGGTCGGGATATATTGAGGTAATCAGAAATTTCCTGCTGGTTCTTCCCCTTCTCATGGTAGAGGGAAGCAATGCTATAAAGCAGTTCCCGGTCATCAAGCATGGTCACCCCCTCAATATCCCACTCAACAGTCGGACAAGCGTTTTTGGGTCTTCACTCTGAAAGAGATTTCTGCCGAAAGCAAACCCTGCCACCCCAGCGTCAACAGCTATTCGAGCAACATCTAAAATGTTTGCTTCTTTTGGTCCACCGGCAAGCACGACAGGAACAGGACAGCCGGAAACAACCGAGGCAAAATCTTCACAATAAAAAGCCTTCACAAAATCTGCTCCAATTTCTGCAGCAATGCGTGCTCCATTTCTGATAAACGTTGTATCGTTATTTTTAGTGTAATCTGCATGAAGGACTTCGACCATCACAGGAATAGAGTACTGATGAAATGCATCTATGGCTCGGGCGATTTCAGTCATCGACTCCTTGTCATGATCCCCACCCAAGACAAGCATGACCAATACTGCATCACAACCGAGGTCAGAGGCCTGCTGAGGAGAGACCATGATGCTGTGTTGGTCGGAGAAGGTAGTTCCCATCAAGGTCCCCCCCAGGGAAGCCCGAAGCACCAGTTTCTTGTTTTGCACCAATGGAGCATCAAGAAGCTGGAAGATTCCAGGATTGAGGATGTAGCCGTCAATTTCAGTATCAAGGATTCTCTTGATGGCAATAAGGGGTTGCTCCAAGCCTTGCATCACTCCGTATATTTGGGGGTGGTCAAATGCTGCAAGGAAGAGTTTCCCCCCATGGTTCATCAATGTTGATTTATTTCTTTCCAGTCCATTCATCAGCCTTACCCCCTGAACATTTGTTCATAACTATTTGTCTATAATAATGATAGTACTGCTATTTTTACCCTGTCAACTAGAATTTTTGTTCAAACATAGAACAGCACTTGAACATTTGTTCATACTCCTGTTCGCAGAGGAAGAATCTAAACCGAGAGTATGAAAACAGGAGCGTTAGCGAACTTAGAGAAATGTACGTTTCACCATAAAACGTATTGCCATCAGGCTAAGAGCTACCGACAATACAAAAACGCTAAGCCTTCACAAGCCCCATGGTCGTAGATTCCCTTCCTACAAATGCAGCAAATGGACATATTTCACTAGAATTACAAGCTCTGACAAAGTAGAATGGGTACTTAGTTGGAGGTTCCCATGGTTATACACTGCTCACGAAAACTGTTTAATTACCTTGCCTACCCGATAGAGGATGCGTGCTCTGAGTATGATCCTGTATATAGCTGGTACGCTTCTAAATTCTATGATGACAAGCGTGTCTTGTATATCATGCTCTATAATGATGCATCGGTGTTCCCTCTCATAGTAAAGGTGGGTGGCAAGGATATTACAGGCCCTTTTATGCTTGAAGCCATTGAGACAGCCTTGCTCGCCCAAGGGTATGACAAGGTGCAGGTGGATCGATACATTCAGGAGGGCCAAAAGGTGACCTTCACCTCTACGAGCAATCAGACGGCTCTCTCTCGGGTCAACAGGCTGATCAAATCTGCATTAGCCTTGGAAACAGACTTGGAGAAGGCGGCTGAGGTTTTAGCTGGGCGTGCGGTAACCTACCAAAAAAAACGCATCATACCCTCCCAAGCGATGAAAACAGCCTTGGAGGGGGAGAGCAAGGAAATAGTGCGAGCACTGCATGAAATGGTTAGTTTGCGCGTCACTTTACGGTTACCACCCGGTTTCAAGGTATATAGGGATTTCCTGGTACCAACATCGCTCACCTTTGGACAACTCCATACGATGATACAGATCGGATTCGGGTGGGATGATATGCACCTGCATGAGTTCAGCATCGGCAAGTATTTCAGGATTGGCACACCAAACAACTTCGCCGGGATGTTCGGTTTTGACGAGGAAGAGATCATCGATGAGAATAGGATTCGTCTGGATGGTCTCTCACCTGACATCAAGAAGGTAACGTATACCTATGATTTTGGTGATGGATGGGTACACACCATAAGAATTGGCAAGCGAATATTGCAAGCTGAAGAACCTGTTGCCCTGTGTACCGGTGGCGAAGGCGACACCCCCTGGGAGGACTGCGGGGGGCCGTATGGGTATGCGGATATGGTCGAGATCCTCAACGACCCTGATCATGAGGAGTATGAAAATATCAAAGAATGGGTTGGCGACCCTGAAATGCAGCGCTTCAAGATTAAACAGGTCAACTACATGCTAAGCAGAGTTCTGTAAGAGAATACGTTCTGGTAGGTGCTCCCACGCTTTTTTGTAATCATAGAGAATTCTTCGAGCTGCCCTGCTCCTTTGACAGCAAAAGGAGCAGGGCAGCAAGGCCTTTACCCCCTGGGATATCCACACCACTGCCACCGTCGGAGGAGGTATTGCATGCATAGAAAGATTGAGGTCTGTACATGCGGCTTTGAAACGGGATAGAGCCAGGAAACTTTCAATCATACGAAACTGTATGCCCGAGGGTGAATCGCCTCCGGGTTGCCTGCAAGTTTTTTTCCTTGGTACCATCTCTTGCAGGATTGACTCCTTACAGTTCATACTCATCACAAGATTTTGATAGGAGTATAAGACCGTGGATATTCTCACCTATTGCCGCAAAGAGAAAGGCACCGCCTTGTTCGATATGGATGGTACGTTGTTCGATGGTGATCTTGGAGAAACCTTGTTTATCTTGATGCTTGTTGCTTCTCTTATGGGCAAAGACCCCCAGGATGTGTGCAAGCAAGATATTGAGGAGCTTTCCTTGGCGGGTACAGCCCATAAGCAAGAATTGCTACGAACCTATGCAGAAAAAATTGCTGCAAAAGACTTTGCCAACGCATACCAGTGCACCACTGAGTATTTCACCTCCATTCCGTACCGGATTGTGAGCAAGACTAGCCATCACGCCTTTAGGGAGTTTACAGACCCCAGCCTTACCCTCACACTCTCTTCAGTTCCTCTTGAGGTTTATGTACAACCTCGAATGGATATGCTCTCTTACCTGCATGCCTGCCAAGAAGGCGGCAACAAGGTGGTTATTGTTTCAGCAAGCCCTCAGGCTGTGCTGGAAGCATTCTGTGAACTATACTCCTTGCAGGATGTGCTCTGCCTTGGAGCGAAGGGCGGTATTGAGGACCTCCCCTACGGACAGGGAAAGATTAAGGCTTTACGCGAAAATGGGATTGACCGAGCTTATGTGGCCTTCGGCAACAGTGATGGCGATAGGGAGTTGCTCAATTTTGCCACCAAAGGCATTTTGAGAAGTACTGGCGCATCTGAGGAACTCCTTGCCTATGCAAAAAAGCAGGGCTGGATGCTGCTTCCCTAGACCAGGATCTCCTCAAGCCACTTCCCGTTGTACACCCTGGTCAGGTAGACCTATACGGATGCAGGTTGCTCTGTTTTATTTAGTGCTTGCCGGGTTGCAAGAAGCTCCTGGATACCTCCAATGGAGCCAAACAAGCCGGCTACCTCGGTAGGAAGGAAGATCTTATGACTGGAGCCATTGGCCAAATCCCTGGCAATTTCGTTTTGTGAGCGCAACACTTCCATCATCAGCAGGTTGTCCGCCCCTTGTCCCTGTGCATAGACCTTTCGTATTGCATCAAAACCCTCAGCCTTTGCCAACTGCACCAGGCGAATGGATTCAGACTCTCCTTCTGCCAGGAGAACCTTCTCCTTTTTGAATGCATCAGCCTTCATGATGCGTGAAGCGGCTTCCCCTTCAGCACTCAGGATAAGACTCTGCTTGATACCCTCTGCTTCCAGAATAGCTGCCTGCTTCTTTCCCTCGGCTATAGTGACCTCCTGCCTGCGGGTCCGTTCGGCCTTCATCTGGCGTTCCATATCCTCTTTCAAGTCCAGTGGAGGAATGATGTCCTGAATCTCCACCCTGAGAACCTTTACCCCCCACTTGTCTGTCGCTTCATCCAAGATGGCGCGAAGCTTCTGGTTGGTCGTATCACGTGAGGAGAGGCTTGCATCAAGGTCCATCTCACCGAAGATGTTACGCATGGTGGTTCTGGAAAGTTCCCTGATGCCCAAGACTAGGTCGCTGATTTCGTAACAGGCTTTATGCGGCTCGATAATCTGGTAGAAGATAAGGGTATCCACGGTGAGACTTATATTGTCACGCGTGATGACCGACTGGGAAGGAATATCATAGACCTGCTCGCGCAGATCAACATTATAGTCGGAGATCTTCTCCGGCTTGTAGTTCAGCTTCTTCACATACCGCTTCCTGTCGATGAAGGGGATGATAAAGTTAATCCCAGAGTCCAGTGTCTTCACATACTTTCCCAGCCGTTCGATAAGTACGGCCTGCCCTTGGGGTACCTGCTTGATACCCGATAGGACAACAATGACGACAAACAAGGTGACTGCCCCAATCACATAGAAAGACTCCATACACTCACTCCTTTTCTACTAGTAGCTTTACCCCTTCAATCTTCAGTACGACTACGCTCTGGTCGACGGGGATGACTTCGCTGTCCTTCGGTATCGCTGTCCACACTTCCTTGTGCACTCGCACTAAGCCTGTGCCCCTAACGGAGTTGACCTCCTCGATGACTATGCCCTTTTCCCCTAACAGGCTGGGGGCGTTGGTCCTAGGAGCTTTACGCTTGCCTATAAAGATCTTTCTCACAAACACTGTCAGCAGGAGCAGCGTGATGGCAAAGGTGATCAGTACAACTGAGGTGGGTGCACCCAGATACACAGGAATAGCTGCAATGATGAAGGCTATGCCAAACCACATAATGATAAAGCCTGAAGTGAAGACCTCCAAAGCCATAAGCAAAACCCCGACTGTAACAAACAACCACCAGATATTCATACCATACCCCTTTGCTATAACGATGCATAGAGCGACTACACCAGGTAAATTGTAAGGGGAGAACCGGTACCTGTCAATGTAGGACTTTCCTGCCCCGAGAAATCATGCCAGGGAAACCTGGAAGCAAGCAAAAATATCTTCACTGGCTCCGATTCATATTGACTAGAAGCGTATCACCATCTTATACTTTGAACATTCAAAATCGGAGGCATGTAATATGAAACGACTCGCACTTATAGCACTTGCCCTCTTGGTAGTCCTCTTGGGCTGCCAAAAGGCTGAAAATACAGAACGCTCTTCCTTCTCATCGGAGAACAAGATGTCAGTGGTGACCACCATAGGCATGATCGGGGATGTGGCTGCAAATATTGGAGGAGAGCGCGTGAGCGTCTACTCGATGATGGGAGCTGGTGTTGACCCCCACCTCTACAAAGCAAAGGCAGGAGACCTGAACAGGCTCAACAAAGCCGACTTGATCCTCTATAACGGCATTCACCTGGAGTCCAAGATGGGTGATGTCCTGGAAAAACTCTCCCAGACACGAAACATCAAGGCCATCGAGGACGGGATAGCAAAAGAGACCCTGATCATAGTCGACCAAGCATATGATCCACACATCTGGTTTGATGTCAGCAACTGGATGGACGCCTCCCGCATCATCCTGGAGGCACTGGTCAACACAGATCCCGAGGGTGAGGCGTACTACCGGGAGAACCACGCTTCCTACCTGAAAAAGCTGGAGGACCTCGATGCCTATACCAAGCAAAAGGCCGCAACCATCCCTGCTGAGCGTCGCATCTTGATAACAGCCCATGATGCCTTCAACTACTTTGGACGTGCGTATGGCTTTGAGGTAAAGGGGTTGCAGGGCATCAGCACCGTTGATGAAGCGGGAACCTCCGACGTGCGTGACCTCGCCGATTTCATTGCCAAAAACCAGATCCGCTCCCTGTTTGTGGAGTCTTCGGTCTCACCTAAAAGCATCAAGGCCCTGCAGGCAGCTGTCCTATCCCGAGGCTGGGATGTAACCATTGGAGGAGAACTCTATAGCGATGCAATGGGAAACACCGGAACATTCGAGGGGACCTACATTGGAATGGTCACCCATAACATCGATACTATCGTAGCGGGCTTATCCTTGGAGGAAAAATAATGAACAAAGAATTGGCAATTGATGCAGAAGACATCACCATCGCTTATCATGACAAGCCTGTTATCTGGGACGTGGACTTCCAAGTCCCCCCAGGCATCATGATGGCGATCGTAGGACCCAACGGAGCAGGAAAATCAACCCTGCTCAAGGGTATCCTCGGCTTGATCAGGTTGACTGCCGGAAAGGTGAGCATCTTTGGGGAACCCTACGAAAAACAGAGGAAACTCGTTGGCTATGTCCCCCAAAGAACCGGTGTGGACTGGGACTTCCCCACCACAGCCCTTGATGTGGTGCTTATGGGCACCTACGGCAGGCTGGGATGGATCAAACGCCCTGGCAAACATGAGATCTACCAAGCTACCGAAGCGTTGGAAAAGGTCGGTATGCGAGAGTACTCCGACCGACAGATCAGCCAACTCTCCGGCGGCCAGCAGCAGAGGGTCTTCTTGGCAAGGGCCCTCACCCAGGATGCCGAGATATTCCTTATGGACGAGCCCTTCCAAGGTGTTGATGCCGCCACAGAGCGTACCATCATCGCAATCCTCAAGGAGCTCAAACATGCAGGAAAAACCGTTGTGGCGGTACATCATGACCTGCAGACAGTACCCGAGTATTTCGACTGGGTGACACTGCTCAACGTAAGACGGATAGCAGGTGGCCCGGTAAAGGAAATATTCACAAATGAAAACCTCCGCAGGACCTATGGAGGAAAGCTCTCCTTCCTGGAAGAGAAAAAAGGCGAGTTACAAGCAGAGGGCAGCCCTGCCAAAGGAGAACAACCATGATGTTCTTTGCTGACTACACCCTTCGCATAGTTGCCTTGGGATCAGCGCTTCTGGGAATAGTGGCAGGTTCGCTGGGTTCGTTTGCCGTACTGCGCAAGCAGAGCCTCCTGGGAGACTCCATATCCCATGCAGCACTGCCTGGCATAGTGCTGGCATTTATGATTACCGGAAGCAAGAGCTCGCTCATCCTTTTGCTCGGAGCTGCGATAGCCGGTTGGATAGGCTCGTACTTCATCCTTTCCATCATACGTCATTCGCGCATCTCCAGTGATGGGGCACAAGGGGTCATCCTCAGTGTCTTCTTTGGTATTGGCCTTATGCTGCTTACGTATATACAGAGCCAGCCCAATGCAGCCCAAGCGGGTCTGGACAAGTATCTGTTCGGCCAGGCGGCAGCCTTGCTGGAAGAGGACCTGTGGATTACCGCAATCTTTGGAACAATAGCCATCATCTGCATGATTCTCTTCTGGAAGGAGTTCAAGCTGATGACCTTCGACCCGATCTATGGCGAAAGCCTCGGCTTCTCGGCAAAGGCGACCGACCTGATGATCACGGGCCTCATTGTCATCGCCATCGTGACAGGACTCTCTACTGTCGGAGTCATACTGATGAGCTCGATGCTTATAGCCCCTGCATCGGCTGCAAGGCAATGGACAAACAAGATGGGGGCTATGGTACTTCTTTCTGCCTTTTTTGGAGCCCTGGGCGGGGTGACCGGAGCCCTGCTTTCGTCCATCATTCCCAACCTGCCTACAGGTCCTGCTATCGTGCTCTGCCTGACGGCCATCGTCCTTCTTTCCTTACTGCTCGCACCGGGAAGAGGCATCCTTGCCCGCTCACTCCAGCGGTATAGGAACAGATTTGCCTTCTCGTTGCAACGGCTGTTGCTCGACCTCTATCATCTGGAAGAAAAACACGCTGAAGGCGAGCGAGCCCATAGCATGAAGACCATCTCACTTATCCGTCGGCGCGAGGGAAACATACGCATTGCCCTTGAGGCACTGCAGTCCAACCGCTGGGCAACGCAAGGGGATGACAAGCTCTGGGCCCTTACCCCTGATGGACGCAAGCAGGCAGAGATCCTCTTGAAAAAAGGAGAGCAAAACCTATGATCGGTGAAATTATTCTTATAGCAATTCTAGTCTCGGCAGCTTGTGCGATCCCAGGAGTCTTTTTGGTCTTGCGCAAGATGTCCCTGATGAGTGACGCCATCAGTCATGCGGTGCTTCCTGGTATCGTCATTGGCTTTCTGTTGACGCGCTCACTCTCCTCCCCTTTGCTCTTTGTCGGAGCTGTAGGTACGGGTCTGTTGACCGTCGTCCTCACCGAGAGCCTGGTAAAGACAGGCCTGGTAAAAGAAGATGCCGCCATAGGACTGGTATTTCCAGCCCTGTTCAGCATTGGTGTCATCCTTGTCAGCAGATATACGGGCAACGTCCACCTGGACATCGATGCAGTGCTCCTGGGAGAGCTGGTATTCACCCCACTCGATCGCCTCTCGTTCTTTGGCTATGATGTTGGTCCCAGGATGGCTTGGGTGATGGGAATAATCCTGATACTGAACGTTGCAGTGCTCCTTCTTTTCTTCAAGGAGATGAAGATAGCAACCTTTGACCCGGGTCTTTCCAAGTCATTGGGCTTCTCCCCAGTGCTGCTGCAATACATCCTTATGATAATGGTGAGCATCACCACCGTCGGTGCATTTGATGCAGTAGGTTCGATCCTTGTGGTTGCCCTCATGATCGCTCCGGCAACCACCGCCTATCTTCTCACCGATGACTTGAAAACCATGGTGATCCTCTCGGTGGTCATTGGAGTAGTCGCTTCAGTTCTAGGATTCCTCGTGGCCTGGGCCCTCGACGCCTCTGCTGCCGGTGCCATGGCCAGCATGTGTGGTGTAGCCTTCTTGCTTGCATTCCTCTTCGCCCCCGACCGGGGCCTGGTCTCCCAGATCAGAAGAAGACAGACACAGAAGTTGGAGTTTGCCGTCACCATGCTTACCATCCACCTCTCCCATCACCGCTCCGAGGTGCAGTGTGACCTTGAGTGCCACGAAAAGCACCTTACCGAGCATATCAACTGGGACAAGCATTTTGCCGGTCAGGTAGTCAAGAAAGCTATTGAGGAGGGAGTGATCACTTCTACTCAAGGCCTGTTGCAGCTTACCCTCGCCGGGGAGCAGCATGTACAAGTGGCAATGATGAGGTAAGAAATGAAAAAAAAGACCTCCCAAACAGTCGAGGACTATCTGAAGAGCCTGCTCAAGCTGTCAGCGTTCGATGAAAAGCTCTTTGTCCCGATGGGAACCTTGGCAAGATACCTCAACCTTACACCCGGAACTATCACCACGATGGTAAAGAGGTTTGTAGAGGATGGGTGGGTTGAGTATCTGCCAAGAAAGGGTTGTCGCCTCACGGAAAAGGGGCTCTGCCTTGCTTTACAGCAACAGAGGAAGCACAGGCTCATTGAGCTCTTTTTGACCAATAAGCTCATGATGGAGATCGACGATGTCCATCATGAGGCTGAGGTGCTCGAACACGCCCTCTCGGACAAGGTCCTGGCTTATATGGACGCCTTTCTAGGATTCCCCAAGAAAGATCCCCATGGACAGCCCATATTCAGAAGTGTGGAGGAGTACCGCTCCTATAAGCAGGAATAACCTTCACCCCAAAGACCTCAAAGCAAATCCTGCAAACCTCTTCTTTCTGCCTTTGCGCTCCCATCCTTCCTAGAGAGGGCATTGGCCCATGTCTTCTCAGTGGAAGACAAAAGGAACTGGAACAGGGGCTCAAGGTCCTCATCCCTGTCATAGGAGCGCAAGCTAGCGAAATATTGGCCCCGCTCCTCTTCATAGACGATGAGCGGAGGATGGTCGTTGATCATCAAGAAGTAGTTGAGCAAAGTTCTTCCTACACGCCCATTGCCATCTGCAAACGGGTGGATGTACTCAAACCTGGCATGAAAATATGCACCCGCCTTGAGGAGGTTCTCCGGTTGAGCATGGTCGCTGACAGTGAGTGCTGCCATCTCCGCTAAAAGGGAAGCCATATCCTGGGCAACTTCACCTGGGGAGGAGCCAACCTCCAGCATTCCTGTAACATAGTCGTGCTTCTTGAACTCACCGGGGCGTTCTCCCTTATCCAGATACCTGCGTTCATCATAGGTTCCAGCAGTCAAGATTGCATGAGTCTCCTTGACCAGATCTATACTAAGAGGCTCTTTCTCTAAAATCTTGGGCACGAGGAACTCATAGCACATCTTCTGGTTCTGCTGTTCAAATAGAGTACGGGGGTTCCCTGTGAACGAGCTGACTCTGTCATTATGGAAGATCTCGTGAGTGTCGTTATACGTTACAGCCTTATTCTCAATCTTCCCTGAGTGATAGGCGAACAGCACCCGAAAGCTGTCGAGATGCTGCTGCAGGGACGCTGGGGTCTTTATTCTAAAACTCTTCCAAAGAAGAACTGCGTTATGATACTTGGTTTCTGCTGGCATATCGGTGCTCC
Organism: uncultured Sphaerochaeta sp.; assembly: GCA_964588005.1. Taxonomy (GTDB): domain Bacteria; phylum Spirochaetota; class Spirochaetia; order Sphaerochaetales; family Sphaerochaetaceae; genus Sphaerochaeta. The sequence goes on along the minus strand of CAZPOJ010000017.1, from coordinate 3,534 downwards.
TTACTCACCCAGTATATCATACTCACCTTGCAAGACTGAGGAAATATCAGTGCTTTCCAAAGGCACTCTCACCACAGGCTTGCGATCTACAAGAATACCAAAACCCCGCTTGCACACCCTCTTCAATTGGACTACAGTATTTTATCATGAGCAGACAAGCAAAACTGATGACAACCGGATCCATACAAGGGCATATCATCCGTTTTGCCATCCCCATCTCCCTTGGGAATCTCTTCCAACAACTGTACAACACCGCAGACTCCATAGTCGTGGGAAACTTCCTCGGCAAGGAAGCCCTTGCGGCGATAACCTCCTGCGGTTCGCTTATCTTCCTGCTTGTAGGCCTGGTCCAAGGAATCTTTGTAGGGGCGGGGGTGGTTATCTCCACCTACTACGGCTCCGGTGATACCATCGCAGTAAAGAAAGCTATCCATACATCCATCGCCTTCAGCCTCTGCAGTAGCGTAGCGCTAACCATACTTGGATACTTTTTCGCACCGGTCATCCTTGGCTGGATGGGCACTCCAGCCAACGTCTTCGATGATGCAAAGACCTATGTGCAGGTGTTCTTCCTGGGTATCAGCGCCTTGGTACTTTACAACACCGCTGCCGGCATCCTCCAAGCTGTAGGAGACAGTCGCCACCCCCTCTACTTCCTGATAACAGCAGCCATCCTGAACATTATACTGGACGTGCTGTTTGTAGGAGTCTTCAAGATGGGCATCGAAGGAACTGCGTATGCCACCATCATCAGCCAGTCAGTCAGCGTTGTCCTATCCTTCCGCCTCCTGTTGACCACCGATGAGGTCTTTAAGGTCGAGATACGCCAGATAGGGTTCAAAAAGGGGATGCTGCCTAAAATCCTGAGGATGGGCATCCCATCAGGAATCCAGAATTCAGTGACCTCCTTTGCCAACGTCGTCGTCCAATCGAGTGTTAACCTCTTCGGAGCAGCTGCCATGGCAGGAACCGGGGCGTTCATGAGGATACAAGGGTTTGCCTTCATCCCCATCACCAGCTTTGCCCTTGCAATGACAACCTTCACCGGGCAGAACATCGGGGCAAGAGAGTACGACAGGGTAAAGAAAGGGGTACGCTTTGGCATCGTCTTTGCTGTAGTCCTAGCTGAAGCGATTGGAATCCTACTCTTTTTCTATGCAGATGTTTTGGTGGCACTGTTCAACCGGGATCCCTCCATCATTATCTATGGAGTCCAGAAATCACAGATATCGTCCTTGTTCCTGTTTGCCCTCGCCCTCTCGCACGTCATGAGCGGGCTCTACCGGGGTGCAGGCAAATCCATTGTGCCTATGGCTGTCATGCTGGCATTCTGGTGCATCTTCCGGGTCCTCTACATCAAGATAGGCTTGTTCTTCCTGATGGACATCCGGGTAGTCTACTGGGCACACCCCATCACCTGGATGCTCAGTGCTCTCGTGTTCAGCATCTATTATTTCAAAGCAGACTGGATGAAGCACAGCGCTTCTATCTGAACATTTGGGTCTGCATAATTCTTCACCATACGCTATCTTTACTGCATAGCCGTCCTACTCAAGTGTATATTTTCAAAAATACTACATAAATATACAAAAAAAATTCATTTTTCTAGTGCATTAATCCAATATATTTGCTATTCTGTGCTAAAGAGTAACAATTATTACATTAATGTAGCAAGAAGAACAAATTGTTACTCTACTGGAGGGGGAGGTAATGGTAAGAACTATCATACAAGAAACATTATCGACAATGTCTCCCTCTTTTCACTCCATCGCAGTGTACATACTGGAACATTACGATGAGATAGGTTTTACCTCGGTACACAACTTGAGCAAATCCATCGGAGTGAGCAATGCCTCTCTAGTGCGATTCACACAGTTCTTAAACTTTACAGGATACAAGGAATTTCGTGAAACAATACAAGGGGAAGTAAAAAATAAACTAAACAAGGATTCGCAGGTGGCATTGAACGAACTGGATGTGCTTCCTGCAAAGAAACAGCTACAGAAGCTTGCAGAAAACGAAGTTCGAAACCTCAGCAAAACCTTGAAAGAGATCAATGTCCACACCCTCAACCAGATGGTGCACAGCGTTTTTGCATCAGAACGTATCTTTGTTAGTGGATTTGGGGTCAGTCGCAACATCATGCAGATCTTCGAGTACGCCCTCGTCAGCATGCAGTGCAAGCAGATCATCAGCATCACAGGCTCCATCTCCGACTACAACCCCCGGCTCTGCTCCATGCAAAAGGGGGACTCCCTCTTTGTCATGACCCTTCCCCCCTACTCGCCAGAAGCCATCCATGTCGGCACCTATGCAAAAGATCTCGGTGCAGATCTTTTTCTTTTCACAGACTCCCCTGCTTGCCCCCTTTACTCCTTTGCAACCGAAGCGGTCCTCTGTGAAAACAACTCCTTGTTGCTGACCAACTCCTATGTGGGCATGGTTGCCATAATACAGGTACTAATCAATATGTTGTTGCTCAGTGGAAATACAGAACTCCTGCCTACCATGAAATCCGTAAGTAAGAACGAAAGACAGGGGTACCAATTCATTCAAGCACAAAAGGATATTTTACAATGAAAATCTTCATATCTACAGACATGGAAGGAATAGGGGGAATCTCCTCCTGGAATGAGATGACCGAGCCAAGCCAGAGGGGCGGGTCTAATGCTGCCCTCAAGCAAGAGTTGACCTGGGTCATTGATGAACTCATCCGTTTGACAGAGGATAATGATCAGCTAAAGATTGAGGAAATCTGTATCTGTGACTCCCACTCAAGAGGAGAAAACCTAGCCTATGGCTCCTTCGGCGATCCTCGCATAACACATATCAAGGGGTATCCCCGTCACTCGTATATGTTGGAAGGTCTGGACTCCTCCTTCGATGCGCTCTTCCTCCTTGGGTACCACGCCATGATAGGGACTCAGTGGGGTATGATGGACCACTCCTACTCCGCCTCCTGTATCTATGAAGTGCGCCTTAATGGTAAGCCTGTCGGAGAAGTAGAAATAAATGCCTATTATGCAGGACTTTTCGGTGTACCTGTCGGCTTTGTCTCCGGCGATGATATCCTGGAAAAACAACTGAAAGAGTACTTCACCGTCCCCTATGTTCGTACAAAGGAAGGCCTTGGGCGATCTGCAGGAAAAATGTATTCCCCTGAACGGCTCAAACAATCCTTTGAACTGCAGGTAGGCAGGTTCATCGACTCTCTCGGTAAACTGGAAGTAAAGCGGATAGAGGCTCCTATTGAACTCGAGGTGGACCTCACCTCAACGGTGGTGGCCGATGCAGTAGCCATTGTCCCTGGCATCAAGCGCCTCAGCGGCAGGACTGTTTCCTATCACTCTACTAGCTATGACGACATCTTCCATATGATTCTTACCATTGCAATGCTTGGTGGCCGCTTTGCGCAATATACTTGATACAAGTAAGCCCACCTTTGAGTTTCTATCTTTTTGACATGTAGGGAGTTTTTATGGGAAAATATATATTTCGTCGACTGCTAATGATGATTCCTGTACTGCTAGGAGT
>CAZPOJ010000016.1:0-28764 GCA_964588005.1 uncultured Sphaerochaeta sp. | reverse complement strand
CCTTACAGTCTTGGCAGGAGCTGCTGCTACAACCTTTTCCTGTACAGGAGCAGGTACAACAGGCTTCTCGACTGCTGGCGCTTGTGGTGCTTTTTCACTGAGTATCTGTTCTGCGACCTTGGGGTCAGGATTGGTTGCATGGGCAAGATAGTAGCTCACTTCGATGGGCTTGGCTTGAATCTCCTGCATTTCCAGCTTTTTGAAATTACCAATGGTGCGTTTTGCACGGGTAATGGTGTTATAGGAAGTTCCTTCTCCCTTGAATATAGTGACGGACTCCTCTTTGTCGTCGGTGACGACAAACATCTCTCCATCTCCGATGAGCGTGAAGATAGATACAGGAGTTGAAACGGTGAGCGTACCACCGTCCATACCAGATGTTTCAAAGATTGCCTTACCCCTGACTAGGTAGAGGCTTGGATTGTTGCTTACAAGGTCCCTTGTTATCAGAATTGAATCTTGAAACAGGTTGATGGTTCCTTTTGGTGTAACTACAAGGATGGGGGATTTTGGATTGTTGATAATCCATCCCTCTCCAATATTGGCAGCAACATCTTCAGAAGCTTCAAAGGCGACACCTTCGCTGTTGAATATGCGGATGCCGCTAATATCTCCACTACTGATGTATACAGGATTCGCAGTAACTACAGGTAACACGACCATTATAACTGCCAACACTAGTAATACTTTTTTAATTCCCCTACTCATAACACTTCTCCCTATAGGATTGAAATTCTAACTGCAGTATCTACTTGTAACGTAGACTGGGCAAATTCATCGAAAATCATGCTAAGCCTAATCGTAAATGCATAGGGCTTAATCTTTATGATGGTTGATGCTGCTATTTCCACGTTGCAGAGTGTAAATAAGCCATCTATAAACCCTTCATCACTTGTAATAGGATAGAGCTTTTCATAACTCAAGTCCAGCGAAACTATATTTAATAAGCGTTTATCGATACGTACATTAGCCTGGAATGTCTGGTTGGAAAAAATTCCATTGGAGTAATCGCCACGTACCCTGGCCTTCACATATGCGCCCAGCCTGGTAAAGTTCAAGCCTGTCATTGCATCGATTCTCATCGATCCTGCACGCAGGATTGAGTTTGTCCGGTCTTCAAGGGTCAAAAACTCAAAGCCCGAATCAAAATAGTCGGGATAGTATGCACCAAAGGTGGGAAAGGTCACACTTGCATTGAAGAGGAAAAAACTCTTGGAATAGCCAAATAGGCCATAGCGGGTTGCCAGTGCTGGCTGGGGAGAGGATACACCCGGAGTCTGGACGAGGATGTCGGAAAAGAAGGCCAAGGTGAAAGTATCATAGGTGAGAAGAGGTATGTTCATATCGAGAGCTATGAGCTTGCGTGTGTGTGGGGCGTCATCTTCATCTGATACAAAGGAGACAGAGGGATTTTCTGCAAAACTGACACCGACCTCCAAATTTGAAAAGTAGGAGGTGGGATACTGGATTTTGAGAGGGCGCGCAAATACTCTCCAGGCCATGAGAGTTGGATCAAACAGGTCATTGATAACAAATTCAAAGCCTGTGTTTGGCATGCGCATGAGGCTGCCGTCAAGGGTGATGTTCAGCCCGGGGCGTGTGATGGTATGCTCTACTCCCCGATCAAAGAACCCATTGAGCAAGGCTCCATCACCCAACGTGATGCCAGCTAGCTTTCCATAGCGAATATACATATTCTCGTTACGGTCTCCCCACTGGACATATCGTATAAACGAACTGTACTGCAATAGGGAGGCGAGTATATAGTCGCTTCTGCTCTGGTTTTCTTCCCTCGGGGGGAGGGTCCAGCGGGAAAGGTCGAGAGTCAAGCCTGAGGGGTTGATTGTAAACTGACCTTCCAGATTGAGCGCCAGCTGAAAAGAGAGTTTATTAAAGGAGAAGTCGGGGGAGTAGGAGACGCTGAAAAATCCATCAGAGGTAGCGGTACCCTCAAGAAGGCCCCCTAGGGAGTCTTCTAGTTGCTCTTGGCCCAAGTCGATAGCAAAGGTTGGTTTGGAAGGCCCTTGGCCTGGGGTGTTTTCCTGGTCGTGATCTTCTGCACCGAGGAAGACAAGCGCAAAGAGCATGATAATAAGCAGCAGTGAAATCTTCTTGCCCATAGGCTTTTCCTCCTCTTTTTTTTCTCTAGTAGACCTATAGAGTATAACCCTAAACCTCCTCGAGGTAAATAAGCTACAATCTTCCCGCAAAATATACTACAATCTTGCTTCAAAGGTATGAGCATGGTAGATATGCTCTCTGGTAAACGAATCTATTTGTATGAGCTGTTTTACCAGTGGCTTCAGTTGGGAGCGGATGTTCGATTGGTCAAAGGGACAGACCGGCTTGACGACAGGCAGGTTGTAGTGGGCTGCTACCTGTTCGATTCTCTCTTCATGGATCTCTATCATGGGCCTGATCATCTGGATCTTCCCGCCGAAAAAGGGCTGGACCGGTTGCATAGTGGAGAAGTTCCCCCTAAAACAGAGGTTCATCATACTGGTCTCCACCAGGTCATCCAAATGGTGGCCCATTGCTACGATAGATATATCGCGCTTTTTACACTCTTCAAAGAGGATACGCCTGCGGTTGCGTGAGCAGAGATAGCAGTTGAATACCCCCTTGAAGGAAGAAGGGTACTGATGCTCGTCCTTAATGGTGAATGCTATATCCAAGTCGGAGAAGTACTGCTCCAGCTTTTGACGGTACGCTTCAGCGATGGGGTGCTCTATCCAGTTTATCATCACCGCTTCCATCTCATAGGTAACCGGCATCCACTTCCTTCTCAGCGAGAGGGCCAAAGCGAGGGCGAGCGAGTCCTTGCCCCCCGATACGGAGAGCAAGACACGATCGCCCTCCCTTATCATTGAGTAGGTATTGATCGCCTTGCCCGTATGCTTGATGAAACGCATAACCCAAGGGGGCATCTCACCCTCAATGAGTTTAGTATAGGATAGCTTTTCAAGAACCTCTTGCATGTATTTAGAACTCCAATGCCCCCAACAGTGCTTCTTGCGTCACATAGGAGGGTGTGAAGATTCTGGTTTTTCTCAAGTTTTTTGTAAAGGCCTTTCCGACATCTTGTGAAAAAATCGTATCCGCCTTGTTGAAGGGGAGGGAAGAACCATCTTTTTGTACAAGACGGATATCGGACTCAAACAGAATCGGCTCGGGGATATCTATGATGACCTGGTAACTTTCCAAGCCTTTGTACCCGTACGTGGTACTTAGCTTTTGCCAGATGTGCTGTTCAATGCTCAGGCGCTTTTGCAGTGTTGAGGCACCCCTGTCCAGGGGATGGTTCTTATCGAAGTCCTTCTCAAAGCGACAGCTGAGCATGTTGTTCTCCCTGACAAGGGAGAAAAGTGAAAGAGGCTTGTAGTCCAGGGCAGATGGAAGCATGAAGAACTGTTCATCGTCAAGGACAGAGAGGTCTCCCGGCTGGATTATTCCCTCCTCCAAGGAACAGAGCAAGGCCTTTTTGATCATGGCGGTAGCGCTGCGTACCTTCCTATGCCAGTATACATTTTTGTACATGAGGTACTTGCTGAACAGCAAGTGCTCAACCGACCCTGCAGCTGAGATCGGAAGTGCCGGCTTGCCCTGATGGATCACCAGCTTGTCGGTTATGTAGGAGACGTCCTGCATGCCATAGGGTACCCCACAGAAAAAGGCATCGCGGTTGAGGTAGTCAAGCTTGTCCGGGTCCAGTGCCCCTGAGAGCAGGCTTCGGTAGAACTCTATCTCCCCATCGGTGTTGGGAAGGCTCTCGTCTATGATGGCCGCCACCAGGGAGGGGGAGCACCCACTGTCGATGATAGCATCGTGCAGCTGGCGGTCCTCCTCGATGAGGGATGCGGCTATTGCCTCATGGGAGCGTAGGGGGAGCTCTTTTAGAGAATGGGCAAAGGGGAAGTGTCCAATATCATGCAGGAGGGCTGCACAGAGGAAGGTGCGCATCCCCTCTTCGCTCAAGAGGGTATCTTCACCCCGGCTCAGCGCTTGCTTAAGCAGGTTGGTCAGAATGAGGTAGCTTATATAGTATACCCCAAGGCTGTGGTCCAGGCGGGTATGCACTGCCCCCGGGTAGAGGTGGAAGGTGGGGCCAAGTTGCTTGATCCTCCCCAGCTTCTGCACAAGGGGGGTGAGGTAGATGCGCTTGAGTCCCTCATTGAGGTGGATGTCCTTCCACAGGGGGTCACGGATGCTTACGGTGAAGTGGGTATAAAGGCTTGCTAGCTTTTTAGCGGTGGAGGTGTTCATACCCTATAGTACGGGCAAGCTCACCCCATGTAAAGTGGAGAAATAGGGGAGGCCCTTCTGAGGATTGTCCAGAAGGCCCTCCTTAGGATGTTTCCCTCAGGAGAAGATGTTAGCACTCTTTCCCCAGTCATAGTCTATCTCCTTCAGTGCCTCCCTGCTTGGCATGGGGTAGAAGAGGATATCATTTCCCTTGGCGATGAAAAACCCTGTATCAACTATCTGGTAGGAGAACTTGGAGTCAAATGAGCGGTCTATAGTCTTGGTGATTTTATCCTTACGGTTTTTTACTTCAGCGATGCAAGCGGTGAGGTGGTCGATATCACGATCGAACATGCTTCCGATGTTGCCGGTCTTCTCCCTCTCCTCATAGTCGATGCGCTTGACGTCATTGAAGATAATTGCAGGGACCGTTATTTTTTTCTCGGTATTGTTGATGATGTAGTCGGCAAGGGCCTTTGGCTCCAGGGAGCTTGCAATGAACGGTTGTACCGGGCAGTGCTCCTTGTACAGGCCGTAGCCAGCCCAGTTTTCAGGCTTTCTATACGGCTCTTGAGTGAGCCCCAGGGTGCTCCCGTCCTTGGTGACAAGGTACATGTTCTTGTAGCGATCAAGGGGGATATGTTCAATGACGCGATATATTGAAAGATAGAGCGAGTGCTTCAAGGTCCCGTCAGGGCGAGAGACGCACCGTTTCTTTGCATATTCCCAATCGAAAAACTCTCCAAACCCACCCTCTATCTCTACAAACATCAGCCTCTCGGCAGAACCTTTCTTTGATCCCCTTGCCATGTAGGAGCCAAACATCTTAGGTTCAAGCTGCGAAGCTATCATCGCTTCAATGGGGTGAAAAACCACATAATAGTACAACATAAGGCACCTCCTGGTTACTGTATAAGAAGTGAAAACAGATTGTATTTGCTAAAGATTGATACGGATATCAAAGAGACGATGGCCATGATCTTGATCAGGATATCCAACGACGGTCCTACCGTATCCTTCAGAGGATCCCCTACAGTGTCGCCCACTACCGCAGCCTTGTGGGCATTGGAGCCCTTTCCGCCGTAGTGCCCGTCTTCCACATACTTCTTGCCGTTGTCCCAGGCTCCCCCTGCGTTGGCTGTGTAGAGGGCAAGCATGACAGAGGAAAGGGTGGTGCCGATAAGCAGTCCCCCTACAAACTCAGCACCAAAGAGGAAGCCACTTACCAAGGGGGTGGCAACCGAGATGAGGGCGGGCACCCGCATCTCCGCCAATGCCCCTGCACTGCTGATGCTGATACAGGTCTTGTAGTCGGGCAAGGAGGTGCCCAGGATAATCCCCGGATCCTCCTTGAACTGACGGCGTACCTCCTGCACCATCTTTCTTGCAGCGTTGGCTACCGCCTCGATCAAGAGGCCACTGAAGAGGTAGGGGATGGCAGCTCCAATCAGCGCCCCTACAAGGGTAAGGGGATTGACCATGTTGAGCATCATCGCCGAGCCGTGGACTACGTTCTCCCCTGCCTGGGCATAGAGGTAGGAGGAGAAGAGTGAAAGGGCAGCAAGGGTCGCCGACCCAATGGCAAACCCTTTGCCGATAGCTGCTGTGGTGTTTCCCACTGCATCAAGCTTGTCGGTGATATTGCGCACATCGGGGTGCAGTTTTGCCATTTCACTGATACCCCCCGCGTTATCGGCGATGGGCCCGAAGGTATCGACTGAGACTGTCACCGAGACAAAGCTGAGCATCCCGATCGCCGCCATGGCCACCCCGTAGAGTCCTGCAATGACATTTGCCGCCAAGATGGCAAACCCAAGGACGAGTACCGGGGCGATGACACTGACCATGCCCACACTCATCCCTTCGGTAATGGTAAGGGCAGCCCCTTCCTGTGAGCTTGCAGCTATTTTAAGCGTTGGCTTAAAATCATAGCTGGTATAGTATTCGGCAATCTGCCCGATGGTGATACCGCTTAGTATGCCAAGCAGTGCACACGCCCAGGGCGAAAGCGCTCCCAAGGTGAAATGAATGGAGGTGAGATTTTCACCCCTGAAGACAAAATAGGAGACAAGGGCTGAGGAGAGTATCGTCAGCCCTGCACCCATGAAAGTTGCAGCATTGAGCTCCTTATGCGGGTCTGCAGAGACCTTCTTGACCAGGAGAAAGAGTATGCCCAGCATCGATGAGACGATGCCTGCCGCTGCAATGAGCAGTGGCACATAGATAAGCTTTGCTACCAGCGATGCTGGCATGTCCCCATTGGAAAAGTAGATGTAGGAAGCCAAGATCATCGCAGAGACCAGGGCTCCAACATAACTTTCCAGCAGATCCGATCCCAGGCCAGCAACATCACCTACGTTGTCCCCCACGTTGTCGGCAATGGTTGCCGGGTTTCTTGGGTCGTCTTCAGGGATACCCGCTTCAGTCTTTCCTACCAAATCGGCACCCATGTCGGCAGCTTTTGTGAAGATACCTCCTCCCACACGGTTGAACATCGCTATGATGGAACACCCCAGGGCATAGGCGCTGACGGTCATCGTGAAGGGAATATCGGAAATGCCCAGCCAGTTGGTATGGAAGGCGAGGTTTTCCGGGGATACCTGCTTGAACACCACTCCAAAGACCAAGTAGACGATAGCAAGGCCCAGCAGGGCAAAGCCCCCGACACAGAGGCCCATCACCGAACCACCGCGAAATGCTACTCGTAGGGTTTTGCCCAAGCTCTTTGTAAGGCGAGCCTCATTGGAGACACGGACGTTGCTGATGGTTGCTATACTCATGCCGATCCAGCCTGCAGTGGCGCTCATAGTCGCTCCCAGGACAAAGGCAGCCGCACTGGAGGGGGATACGACAACCCCAAGAAGGATGGCGATAAGGATGCAGACCTTGATGATGATCGAGTACTCCAGCACAAGGAAGGCTTTTGCCCCCTCCTGGATGGCAGATGCAATTTGTTGCATCTCATCGGTTCCCGCGTCTTTTTTCTTTACTCCATAGTAGTTGATCGAGGCAAATACTATGGCTCCGATAGCAATAATGATTATAAATCCTATCATGGCGAATTCCTCTAAAAATAAGTGTAATGCACACAGGAGCATTTACCAAGGGTTGTTTGTGCATTATTTTTTCCCATTTGTCTTGTTTTCCGGGAGGTCTTTATCTTGCTCGCTGTTCATAGTGGCAGGGTAACCCGAATATATTTGACAAACCAAGGCCCATCGTTTACACCTTAGGTATGAATACACGCTTGCGATTGTGTCTTGTCCTCATCTGGTTGCTGGTGGCTCTCCCACTGGCTGCCTTACCGCTCTCGTCAGAACTCTCCTTCACCCTTGATACGCCCCTTTTGGGGCAAGATGTTCAGATAGGAGAGGTCTTGGAGCCTGAGAAAGGCTCCAGTGAGGCCTATACAGCTGAGGCCCTTGGCGTTCCTTACTCCCCTGAGTGGGTCAGCCGGTATGTCTCCGATGATGTACGGTTCTCCTTTATACGAACTTTTGATAAGGACCTCTCCTTGCTGTTGCCCCAGACAAGGTTCTATGTGGGTAAGGCTGTTCGCCGGGAGGAGACTCTCTCTGTTCCCTTCAGGTACGGAGAACAGATGCGAAGCGGCACCTTTGTCTGGATCGAGGTCTCCGAAGGTCTCTATACCCTTGTCTCCATAACGCTCAACCCCTAGCTGTAAGGCAGGGGCGGGCAGTAGTTTTATTGCGAATAGGTATTTGTGGCCTTGCTATCCGTTCAAACAGTGATAGAATGAACCATTAGAAAATATTTGTTGGAGGTCTCTATGAAGAAGATTCTGTTCTTATTGCTTGTGGTATTGATGGTGTTCTCTCCCTTGGTAGCGCAGGGTTCCAAAGATGATGCCGCCGCTGCCAAGGAGTTGGTGATCTATGCCAGCGTCGATGAAGCGAACGCTGTGAAGATTCTCGATGCCTTTACCCGGGATTCCGGCATCAAGACGAGTTTTGTACAGCTCTCTTCAGGTCCCGCCCTTACCAGGATTCAGGCTGAAAGCGGCAGGCCTCAGGCTGATGTCTGGCTTGGAGCTCCCAGTGACAACCACGTCACTGCCAAGGTGGACGGGCTCACTGTCCCGTACAAGGGCCCTTCCTTTGATCGTCTGGGCAAGGAGTTCAAGGATGCCGAGGGTTACTGGAGAGGGTTTTACATGAATCCCCTCTGCTTTGGCGTCAATACTACCGCCCTGGCCAAAAGCGGTGCCACGATGCCAAGGAGCTGGGCAGACCTGCTCAAGCCTGAGTATAAGGGCCTAATCCAGGTTCCCACCCCCCAGGCTTCCGGCACTGCAACCACCATGGTCTACTCCTTGATAGAGATTATGGGTGAAGAGGAGGCTTTTGCCTATATGGCACGCCTCAATGCCAACATCCAGACCTATACCTCCTCTGGTACCGGTCCTTCCAAGGGTGTCAACGTCGGTGATGCTGCAATAGGCATACAGTTCTCCCCAGCTTTCTTCCAGATGAAGGCCAACGGACAGCCCGTTGAGATCATCTTCCCCTCCGAAGGGTTTGGCTTTGAGTTCCCCGCAGCTTCCATCCTCAAGGGTGCCAAGAACTATGAGGCTGCAAAGATCTTCATGGACTGGCTCATTAGCAAGAAGGGTCAGGATGTTCTCAAGTCGACGGGAACGTACTTCTACCCTGTCGTCGATGATGCTGAAATTGATCCTGTCATGCCAGCTTTCTCTACCCTGGACGTCGTCGGTGTCGACCTTGCCTACTACAGCTCCCGTAAGAATGAGCTTGTTGAGCGCTGGGTCAGCGAAGTTCTCTCTGCATCCAAGTAATCCTCTCTAGTCTATCGGTGGTGTGATGAGCACACCACCGATTATGCTCCTTCTCCCCCAATCTTTGCATGTTGAGGTATCCATGATCAAATCCTATGTGAAACGCAAGTGGCACGGCTTGGTAAAGCTCAGTGGTGACCCCCTGTTGCTCAGCGTCATCGTCGTTCTCCTGCTTGCCCTCACACTTTTCATCATCTACCCCTTGCTGAAAGTCTGTATCGTCAGTTTCCAGGTCGATGGACGACTGTCGCTTGGGAACTTCATCTCGGTGATGACATACAGCAACGGCTACTATATGAAGGCGCTGTGGAACTCCTTGTGGATGGGCGTCGCAACAGCTACCATCGGCACCTTTATCGCCTATATCTTTGCCTATTCGCTCACTCGGGCAAATATCCGGGGACAGAAGTTCTTCAACCTTATAGCCACCATTCCCATCATCAGTCCCCCCTTTATCGGAGCCCTTGCAGTGGTCATGCTGTTTGGACGCAACGGCTTTGTCAGCTCAACCATACTGGGCATGAAAAATGCCAACGTATACGGACCCAAAGGGTTGCTTTTTGCCCAGGTCCTTACGTTTTTCCCTGTAGCGTACATCACGCTGCGCGGGGTGTTGGAATCCATCAGTCCGACCCTGGAAGACGCTGCAATGGATCTGGGCGGCAACCGCTTTACCATCTTTCGCAAGGTGACGCTGCCTCTTTCCATTCCAGGAATCGCCAGCTCTGTGCTGGTCTTGTTTGTGGAGTCGCTCGCTGACTTTGGCAACCCCCTGGTCCTTGCAGGGGCGCAGTTCCCCATCCTTTCAGTCCAGGCATTCTTGGAGATAACCGGCATGGGCAACTTCGCCAAGGGCTCGGCCCTGGCCTTCATCCTCTTGGTCCCTTCGGTCTCTGCTTTCATGCTGCAAAAGTACTGGGTCAGCAAAAAGCAGTATGTGACGGTTACAGGAAAGCCTACCCAGTCTTCGAATACGATGGTGAGCAAGCAGGCAAGGGCCATCCTGTTTGTCGTCTGTTGCGCTATTGCATTCATTATCATCCTTGTCTATGCAAGCATCGTGTGGGGTGCTTTTGCCGCCTCGTGGGGCAACAGCACAGAGCTCACCCTTAATAACTTTGTCTATGTCTTCAGGGTGGGATTCGAGTCGGTGATCGATACCCTGATCATTGCAGGGCTTTCAACCCCGATAGCGGGAGTCATGGGCATGGTCATAGCTTTCCTGGTGGTGCGCAAGCGCTTTTTGGGAAGGAAGTTCATGGAGCTTTCCAGTATGCTGAGCTTTGCTGTTCCTGGAACAGTCATAGGTATCGGGTACATCCTGGCATTCAACCAAAGCCCGCTCTACCTCACCGGAACCCTGGCAATTCTGCTGTTGAACTTTATTTTCCGTTACCTTCCTGTAGGGGTACAGGGAGGAGTGGCGGTCCTAAGCCAGATAGACCCCTCCATTGAAGAGGCGGCTATAGACCTGGGAGCTGACAGCCATACGACCTTCAGGAAGGTTACCCTGCCGTTGATGATCCCTGCCTTCTTCAGTGCCCTGATCTACTCGTTTGTCCGCAGCATGACAGCAGTCAGCGCTGCAATCTTCCTGGTTTCCGCCAACTGGAAGTTGATGACGGTGCAGATCATGAGTCAGGTGGAGAGTGGACGCATAGGAGCGGCTGCAGCCTTCAGTCTCATCTTGGTAGCCATAATCTTGATTGCCATGTCGGTCATCAAGCTGTTCTTACGGCTCAAATACAATACAAAAAGTTCAATCCTTACCCGCTAGGAGTTTAAAGCATGAGTGTAACACTGGTTAATGTAACAAAGATCTTCACCGACCAAGATGATAAGAATAAAGAGTTCACCGCAGTGAAGGGGGTGAACATTGAGATACACGAAGGAGAGATGGTCACCTTCCTCGGTCCTTCGGGGTGTGGGAAGACCACGACGCTGCGCATTATCAGCGGTTTTGAACAGCAGACCAAAGGTGATGTCTATATCGACGGTAAGCTGGTCAACGACCTGCCTGCAAACAAGCGCGACTCCTCAATGGTATTCCAGTCCTATGCAATCTTTCCGCATTTGACGGTTGCCGAGAATATCGGCTTCGGGCTTGAGTTGAAAAAATTCAAGAAGGCTGAGATCAAGGTGGAGGTCGATAAGATCATGCAGACTATGGGCCTCTCCGCTCTAGGCGATCGTCAGCCAAGCCAGCTCTCAGGTGGTCAACAACAGCGGGTCGCCTTGGCCAGGGCTATTGTCAACAAGCCCCGTGTACTCTTGTTTGATGAACCCCTTTCCAATCTTGATGCAAAGTTGCGCGACCAGATGCGCACAGAGATCAGGCGCATCCAGCAGAAGTTTGGTATCACCAGCATCTATGTCACCCATGACCAGGATGAGGCGATGACCGTCAGTGACAGGATTATGGTGATGGATAAGGGGGTTATCCAGCAAATAGGCACCCCCTTTGAGATCTACAGCAGGCCTGTCAATCATTTTGTAGCTGACTTCATTGGACGGGCAAACTTCTTTATCGGCAACGTGACGGCGATAGGGGAGGAGGTGACCCTCTCAATCAAAGGCAGGGAGTTCTCCTTTCCCACCTTCAATAAGGATGTGAAGAAGGGCAAGCGTGCCACCATCGTCATCAGGCCGGAGGGCTTGCACATAACCAAGCAGAGTCCAGAAGCTTTTTTCAACGGCAAGATCTTAGAAGCTGTCTATCTTGGAGCAACCATGGAGTATGAGATACAGGTGCAAGGTAGGGTCGATCCCATTGTTGCGATCTCATACAATCCGGTGATGGAGGGCTTTTACAAGGTTGGTGATGAGGTGGGGGTGACCTTTGACCCCATCAGTGCCCACGTGATCAGCTAAGGGAGGTCCTGTGAAATCAGCCTTCACTGTTGTTTCAGGGAGTAGCTGCCTACATTGCTGAATCCTTAGCCAGTAAGAGAAGTAGGTGATTATCACTCAATAGAACGAAGAAACTTCAATCAAGAAGTAGGAAGTAATACATAGGAAACAAGAAAAAAGAGGAGGCACAGCATGGTTGCCTCCTCTCTCGACTCTCTGTTTTTCTATTGCTACTGCTTGGTTTTCTCAATCACCAGCACATAGTTGCCCTCCCGGGGGACATTCACCGAGAGCTCCTCTAATGAGGTATCCTCTTCATCGCTCCTGTTGGCATCATACTCTTCAAGCAGAATGCGCAAATCCCCATCAAGGTCTTCCATGTTCAGGGTAATGGTGCGCTGGTTGGGCTTGATATAGATCCTGACATGCTCCATATCAGTGTCCTCGAGCAGAGGCCCGGACCAGAGGGGAATCTCATCAGGATTGACCGGGGGAACCTTGCTGTAGACTCCACATCCGGGCAGCACAAGCAAAGCGAGGAGAAGGCTACAAAGTAGTATCCCCAGCCTGGTCCTTACTAATAACGTGCTTGTGCTATGTTTCATGTTTTCCCACCAAGTATGCCGTATACAATCGATTATATCGCCTCTTCAAGGAACAAGGAAGAGGTGAAATTTGTGCAAGTATCTATTTCCCTGTCCATACTATGAAATATCCCTGGGGTTTTGTCCAGCGAAATAGGGGATTTGGGCTGATGAGAGCTGTTTCCCTTCCCTGGCCTTACAGTTTCAGGTTGAAAATCTTTGCTATCTCCTTTTGCTCTTCTGTCGGGGAGGAGCGTGTTTCATGCATCAGGTTCTCATAGCTCACCTTCGAATACTCTGCCATGGTTGCAAGAGCCTCCTTATAGGGCCCTCCCCCATGTTCTGAGAGGACCTTATCCATATAGCTGGTCATGACAAGCGAGAGAAACTGCAAGAAGGCCCTGCCAGAGAAGATATAGGGGTCATGAACTTCCAGGAGCCTGCAGTCCTCTTCACTTTTCATGTTTTCCCACTCTGCTTCCAGATGATTTCTGGTGAAGTAGGTCTGTATGGCCTGTTTTGGATCATCTTCACAGTTGGTCACAAGGGCCCAATATCCTGCATGGGATTTTTTGAACACCTCTTGGGGATCTTTGCGATAGACGACTTTACGAAACCCTTTAGGAGAGTATCGTTCCTTGAAGTACTCGTCATAGATGCGCTGATGCTCGTCTACGAGGTTATTTTCCAGTAGCTCACGTTCGCAGGCGAATAAAAGATTGGAAAGATTTCTCTTTTGCTCCTCCCTCCAGGACCGTTCAAAGTAGATATGAACAAGGGCTCCCTCTTCCTGCTTGACGGTAAAAGCTTGCAGCGTTATCTCCTGCTCCGTCTGGAAAGAAGGCGCTTGTAGGATCTCCTCCCTATGGGCATCGATGAGGGTGGCAAGCCACCTCCTCTGCGCGGGAACACGCAATAAAAACCTTTGTTTCTGCTCTAGCAGGAGGCGTATCCGATCTTGAGAGTAAAATATCATGTTGAGTACCAGGGTAGCTGACTCCAATGAAGAGAGGCCCGTTCGAAAGGGCAGTATCTCAAAGGTGGGGATGTCACGCATATTTCCCCCAAGCACTGTATAGTTGCAGGGGCGCATGGATTTTTTGTCCATGACGCAAACAATGTTGTTCTCTTCCAATGCTTCTGTTTGTCTATTGTCCCCATAGTAAAGATAGGGGTTATGGCTCTTGTAGGAGGCTTTGCTTGCAAGGTCATATACATAATACTCGCTTTTGCTCGTACCTTTTCCCCAGATATCAAAAAAATGGCCTTGCCTGTTTTTGTTCAGGATCTTGAGCAGATCCTTAATCTTCTCATAGCTTAATGGCCTCTCTTGCCGATAATTCTCACGAAGCCAGTGAGGTGCATAGGATAGGTTGTTGTTTTCACAGACCAAGTAGAAGACCAGGCTCTTGATAGAGGCCACCTCTTCAGCAGAAAAGACCTTTGTAAGATGCACCCTAAGTTTACTGTGTACGAATACTTTTTCGAGAAGAAGCGTCCTTCCGTAGGGGTGGATGCTAGCTACTTTTGCCTCCTGTACGGTGTGTTGGGTTTTTTGTTCGCTTTGATAGCGGTGATTGTAAAGTGGCTGGCGTGTTTCACTATCTATTTTCCCCACACACCGCCTAATATGGCGCGTCTGTTTTTTCTCAGAATCCCAATAATATTGGTTTTGATAGAGGTACACTACCCCTGTTTTCTTATTTTTTACCCGTATTATCTTCGGCTTTGATAAATTCTTTTCCATGTTCTATTTTATAACATGAAAAGAGGTGTTTTTCTAGCTTAACGCTTATTCATACAACGATTTGGCCGATAACTGAAAATTTTAAAACTTACAGATATTTTGTTTAATAAATCCTTATAAGCAAATGCTTAAGCTGTTTTAGGGTTGTATAAATCATATATGAAATGTTACTATTTAGCTATATTTCATATAAAAAAGGAGAACCTTTATGAAAAAAATACTACCCGCTAAAAAGATTATGCTTGTGGTAGCAATCATCATTGCTCTATCGATTCCAACCCTTTTTGCCCAGGCTAAAGGTGAAGAGACCAACTCCATCTCATTTGCAGGATCAGGAGGGTATCCCCCCTTCAATTATATCACCGATGAAGGAGATGTTATTGGCTTTGATGTCGATGTTGCCCAGGAGATAGCAAACCGCTTGGGAAAGAAAATGGAATACAAGACAACCTCTTGGGACGGCATAGTTGAAGGCCTGAGAGCCAAGCGCTATGACGGTATCCTCGGAAGTATGGGCATTACCCCCGAACGTGAAGAACGTGTAGACTTCTCAATTCCCTACTACTATAGCGGTCCTCAGCTTATCGTTCGCAAGGACAGCTCCATACAGAGTGCAAGTGACCTAAAGAGTACAGACTCCGTTGCCTTGGTAACGGGAACAACCTTCGAAGCAGATGGGGAGAAGCTAGGGGTGAAGGTCAAGCTGTATGAGGATGACAACCAGACCCTCATGGAACTGATCAACGGTCGTGTCGATGGTGTACTCACCGACAGGATTGTAGGACTCAATGCCATTAGCAAGCTTAAAGGTGGCGATGAGCTTACCATAGTGGGTGAAACTTTACGTACAGAGACCATGGGCATCGCTTTCAATGAAGATTCCGACGAACTTCGTGAGCAGGTAAATACAATCTTGCTAGAGATGTTTGCCGATGGAACCATGAAAGCCATCAGTGGCAAGTGGTTCAACGGCGAAGACATCACTGTACAATAAGGGATAGGTAGCAAGACTATGGACATATTACCTTGGGACCTTACAGTTATTCCTTTAAAATTCTTCTTGTTTGCCAAAGCTGCAAACTACACGCTTCAGATTACATTCTTTGGCGTACTGCTGGGACTGATTATCGGCTTGGTTGTGGCTATGGGCAGGCTTTCCCAAAACAAAGTGCTGTCTTCCCTGTCGAGAGCATACATATTCTTGATTCGGGGAACGCCTTTGTTGGTTCAGTTGTTCATAGTCTACTATGGCCTGACTTCGATAGTCACCATCGCTCCCATACCCTCGGCTGTCATGGCACTCGGTGTCCATAATGGAGCCTATATAGGGGAAATATTCCGTGGGTCGATCCAGTCGATTCATTATGGACAGATGGAGGCAGCCCGGAGTATCGGGATGAGCCAGAGCAAGGCTATGCGCAGGATCATCCTCCCGCAGGCCTTCAAACGTGCTGTCCCGTCGCTGGGAAACCAGCTGATAATCGCCCTCAAGGATAGTTCCCTGGCATCTACCATCGCTGTCCCTGAGCTGATGCTCAAGGGCAGGCAGATGGGCTCGTCGACCTTTATGTACATGGAGATGTTTATCATCGTAGGACTTTGGTACCTGATAATGACGAGTGTGCTCACTTTTGTGATGCACCGCATAGAGGAAAGGTTGAAGGTAAGTGACCGTGATTGATCAAGTAACACCAAAAAAAGAGATACAAATGCCGATAGCGCCGCAGGCGCCTAAACAACCAAGACCAAAAAAACGCAAGCGCGAAAGCGCTGACCCTAATGCTCCAATTGTGAGAATTGAAGGGTTATGCAAGTGGTACGGCGAGTTGGAAGTTCTCAAGAATATTAATCTGGAGATCAAACGAGGAGAGGTCGTAGTCATCATAGGTGCCTCCGGTAGCGGAAAAAGCACCCTGCTCAGATGTGTGAACTTTCTGGAAAAGACCAAGAAGGGAAAGATCTACATCAGTGGTAAGCGCATCAAGCACAATGAAAAAGAGTTGAACAAGACCCGTCAGGAACTGGGTATGGTCTTTCAACACTTCAATCTGTTTCCCCACATGACTGTCGCCGGTAATGTGATGGAAGGTCTGGTGCAGGTCAAGAAGATGCCCAAAGGCAAAGCACGCAAGAAGGCCGAAGTCTTGCTGGAAAGGGTAGGCCTTGCAGAAAAGGCTGACGTCTATCCTGCAATGCTTTCCGGAGGGCAGAAACAACGTGTTGCCATAGCTCGGGCACTTGCCATGGAGCCTAAGGTCATGCTGTTTGACGAGCCAACCAGTGCCCTTGACCCCGAGTTGGTCGGTGAAGTACTTGCTGTTATGACCAAGCTTGCCCAGGAAGGCATGACCATGCTGGTGGTGACCCACGAGATGTGGTTTGCCAAGGAGGTGGCCGACCGTGTCATCTTCATGGATGAAGGGATCATCGTTGAAGAGGCATCTCCAGAGAAGATGTTCAGCGCTCCTGAAAACGAGCGTACTATGGCGTTCCTTAAGCAGATACTCCCTCCTTCAGAGGAGTAGGGGCCCGAGCATATTCTTGCTGATGCAGTCAGCGTTTAGACTAGGTGTTATAGTATTCAATACTGCTTTTTGTCAGATGTATTGAAAAGGAAGTCACCATGAAAAACAAGGTACGCATCGTTCGAATACTGAGAATACTTATGCCTATCTTGGGGGTGCTCTGTATTGTTGCCTTCACGCCCTGGGACGGAATATGGGCTTGGATAACACCATTACCTGATACTATCCAAGACCAAGTCGATGACGCGATTGGGTATGGATTAGATGGAATTATTGTATATGTGGATACAGCAGGCCAAGCGCCAGCATGGTATGCAGCGGGCTGGAAAGATCGAGATACTCACATACCAGCTGACCCGCAATCATTATTTAAGATTGGCAGTATCAGCAAGTTATATGACGCTGTCGCTGTCACCAAATTGGTCAATGACAACCGCTTGTCTTTGGATGATACCCTTTCAGACTTCTTTCCAGAACTTGTGGGAAGGATTGAATATGCCGATCAGATTACCCTGAGAATGTTGGTCAAGCACCGCAGTGGCATTCCCAATGTAACTGACCAGCCTGGTTACGACTGGGAGAATCCTCCGAAAAATAACACAGAATCCCTTGCTTTGGTACTGGATGTGCCTAATGACTTTGAGCCGGATAAAAATTATAGCTATTCAAACACGAATTATGTACTGATTTCTGAAATCATTGAAAATGTTGTAGGCTATAGTAACTTCCAATACATCAAAGAGGAGATTTTACTTCCCCTAGGGCTGAATAATACGTTCAGTTCGATCCATGAAGTTGATATGGACGATGTAATGAGTGGCTATTATGTAGATGTAGAAACCGATTTCAAGAATATTGATGCCGGTATGGTAGCTACCGCCGAAGATGTGGGTGTTTTCTTGCGAGCATTAAGCGATGGCTCGTTGCTAAATGATACTGAGCAGGCTATATACTCATCTATATACTTGTATGGGCATTCCGGCTGGGTCCTGGGTTACCAAAGCATCGCTCGTTATCATGAGGATATTGATACGGTTGTAGTTCAGTTTGTGAATACAACCGGTGGAACCCCATTGGTCCCTTTATTTGATGTGCAGGGTGGGACCAAAGTGATGGTAATGCATGTTGTGTATGACCGCATTGTCCGGATTCTGCATAAGGGAATACAAATTGCCAAGTAACCCTCAAGTGATGTGAAGATGTCACAGGGAATGAGGATGTATAAGACAACAAAATACCCTCTCACTAGCAGCAACCTGTGATCTTGCTGGTAGAACATACCCCACAACAGTCCTCATCGTCATTGTCTCAACTCCATAAGGACCCTCCTCCATATATACAAAGTAATGACCTCCCCAGCGGATGTCATCTTTCGTATAGGGAGAGGAGGATAACTCTATCTCTTAGGCTTCATTTTTTTTCTCTTTCCACCAAAGAGCTGGTGGAGCTATGCTTCCTTGTTTTCCCACGCTCTTACCCATGCATGCACATCCACACTGTCTCGGCCGCCAGAAACACTCCTACACATTGCCCATATTGACTGTTCTGTAAAATCACTTTTCTGGCTATACTGGATTTTGGAGGATTTTATGGCACTGATACACCTTTCCCTATACTCTGACACCCTCATGATGGACTCTTCGGTCTCCATCATTTTTCCCCAGAACTGCGACCGAGTGCTCGATGAGCGCAAGCCCTTTTTCACCGGTCCGTACAAAGTACTCTACCTCCTACACGGACTAAAGCAGAATGAGACAAGTTGGACCAGGATGTCCTCCATTGAACGGTATGTAGGTCAGCTTCCGCTTGTGGTAGTCATGCCTTCAGTCCACCGCTCCTTCTATACAGATCAGGTGAACGGCTACTCCTACTTCTCCTATGTTGCTGACGAGCTTCCCAAAATCATAGAGGGTATGTTCAACATCTCATCAAAAAGAGAAGATACCTTTGTTGCAGGGCTCTCCATGGGGGGCTATGGAGCCTTTAAGCTAGCCCTCTCGCGCCCTGAGCAGTACAGCTATGCAGCGAGCCTTTCGGGAGCAGTGGACTTGGTGGGCTTGCGTTCCCAGATGGATGACCCTTCAGTAGAAGCTGAACTGGTGAATACCTTTGGCGACCTTGATAGGGTAGAAGGGGGCAAGCACGACCTGTTTGCCCTGGCCCAAAAGCTTCAGGAAACAAAGCCCGAGCTTTTCATGAGCTGTGGGACTGAGGACTTTCTGTATGAGGGTAATATTCACTTTCGTGATACCTTCTCAGACTCCTTGAGCATAACCTACCACCAGGAGGGGGGTGCACACACCTGGGATTACTGGGATAGGAATATCTGTCGTGTCCTTGACTGGCTTCCCATCATTCCTACAGAGTAGGGGCTTTGCAACTCGATTTGATCGGTATTCCTTTGATGTCAAATCTGTGGAAATTTAGAGCATAGTATAGGGCAAAAGACAAATTCTATTAAAGATCTGTATGATAAGTAAAGAGTTTCCATACAGAATATTTGTAAAAGTTAACAAAAAAATACCAGTAGGAGCTTCCTTCTGGTATTTCTCTTTCTTTTTTCTCTTTTTTGTTCTGTTCCCATGCTTCCCTCCCTCAGGGGAGAGGGTTCTTCCAGATTAGACTGAGGCAACAGCGAGTGGCATTGCCAAGGGGACCCAGCTTGCATCGAGGGTGAACACCACATCAGCTTCAACCCAGGATGAGTAGTCTCTGAGGTCAAGCAAGATCTTGGTCCTCAGGGCATCGAGTTCACGCAGGGAGCGCTCTTCCTTTAGATAGAAGTAGAGGGTGACAGAGAGTCCTCTTCCTTGCTGGATAGCAAAGAGCCTGGACTTCTTGAAGCCTTCGCGCTTTACATGTTGCTTGGCGATATGCTCAAGGTCTTTCTGGATGGAAGATGCTGGTGCTGCTCCTAGGAGCTCACGGCTACTTTGCAGGAGTTCACGAACGAGCATGGGGGCAAGCCCTACGATAAAGAAGATGGTTACGATGGGGTCGATGTAGAGAGCCATCTTTGCATATCCTCGCTTGTTGGCAAAGAAGATTAAGATCATGGCAAGCACTGCAGCCAAGCTGATGGCTGAGTCGATGAGCCAGGAGCGTGCCTCGACACGCAGAACTGGTGACTGCAGTCGCTTTGCCTGGATGGCAAGCACGACATAGACAATAATACAGACAACAAGCGAGAGCAAGTTGATCTTGAATGCTATGGCAACATCGATGACGTAGCCGCCGGTAAGGATGGCATACAGGGCACTGCCTGCAATGCTGAAGGTCATAAGCAACATGACTGTTGAGCGAATAGCGATGAAAAAGGGTTCAAAGGCACTATAGCCGAATTGGAATTTCCTATTCTCCTTGCGAAACAGCAACTGCACAATACGCCCCGACCCAAGAATGAATCCACTTTGAATCAAAGAGTACAGTCCGTCAAACAGCATGGAATTGGAATTTGCCTTAAATGATGCACCAACGCTCAATATGCCAAAAGCAAGGCATACCACCGTTGTTACCCGTAAGAGAAGAAGTTCAGTTTTTTTGTTGCTCATAACCCACTTGCTCTACCGCATGGCGTTCATTCGCCTTCTCTAGGGAGGAAGCTCCCTACGACTGTTGTTTCTGTCCTACGTATAGGGCATGCGCATAAAGAATGCACGTTTTCCAACAGGATGCATGTATAGTATAAAATCATTTTACCACAATCTTCAGTAGAGGTGCAAGTGTGTACCAGCAGTTCATATTTCTAGTCTTTTTATCCCTCATAGCTAGATTGTTTGGATTTTAGCGCATATCGTAAGAAAAATACTTGTCATGAATACCTATTAAAATGTATCCTTATTGATAATTTGTATTCTTAACTAGTTACTATTCGGTAATTCCATAAAGAGGTATCGCATGAAACGTACAGTAAAAACCGTATCGATTCTTTCCATCCTGATCCTTCCCCTTGTCTTGTTCTCTTGCACGAAAAGCCAAGAGGAACCACTTGTCCTTGATGCTCTTGCAGCAGTAACTGACTATACCCAAGTAGTCTCCTCCGCGGTTCCTGTAAAGCAGGAAGCCCTTCGCAAGCAGGTTTTCGGCAGTGGCACCATCCAGGGTCGTGAAGCGGTGAGCATAAAGGCCCGTGTCTCCGGTGAGATCAAGAGCATAGACTTCAATTTAGGCGAAACCCTTGAAAAAGACCGAGTGATTTTGACACTTGATAAAAAAATAGCCGACTTGCAGGTCAACCAGTTACAAAACCAGTTCGAATCCATCAAAAAGGAGCTGGATGTCAATAAGAAACTCAAGGAGAAGGGTGCCATATCACAAGATGAGTTGAATCTTACACAAAGTCGAGCTGATGGCATTGAAGCTCAGCTTGAACAGGTAAAGAACGCTCTCAGCAACACCGAGATAAAGACACCCATTTCAGGCAGTGTCGCTGAGAAGACAAGCCTTGTAGTGGGGGACCTCATTCAGGCAGGGCAGCAGATAGCGCGTGTAGTGGACCTTGAGAAGCTGCGCCTTACCCTCCCGGTGGGACAGAATCAGCTTTTCCTTATCAAGGAAGGAGCTCCTGCCATCATAACCATCCGCACTCCAACTGAGGTCATTGAAGCGGAGGGAGTAGTCAGTGCCATCAGCGCCAGCAGCGACACACGCACTGGAAGCTGGTCTGTTCTGGTTGATTTTACCAACCCCAGGCCCTCGTTGATAAAGGCCGGTATCTCTGCAGAGGTGGTCATCTTCAACGAAGATGCCCCCACCTACACCTTGGTGCCTAACTCCGCAATGGTCTACCGTGACGGAACCACCTCTGTCTATATAGTGGAGGGAAGCAGTGCCAGACAGGTACAGGTACAGGTCGTTGAC
Source organism: uncultured Sphaerochaeta sp. (assembly GCA_964588005.1). GTDB lineage: Bacteria > Spirochaetota > Spirochaetia > Sphaerochaetales > Sphaerochaetaceae > Sphaerochaeta. The sequence continues at coordinate 7,140 of CAZPOJ010000016.1, read as the reverse complement.
CAGTATGGCGATCAAAGTGCTGTTGAAAGTATGGAGAAAGGGGTGACACTCATCGGTAAAAAGGTGTTTGTCAGTGCCCTGTCACGTATACTGGACGGTAGCTCCGTTGTCACCCAAGAAACTTCAATAAGGAACTGATTATGGAAAACCAGAAAGGATTCAGCATAGGAAGGTTCTCAGTAACCAAGCCTGTGCTGGTCAATATATTAATGATAACTGTACTCACCTTGGGAGTCTTGAGCTTGGTACGCTTGCCTCAGGAGCAGTTTGCCGAGATTCCCTTCTTTTGGGTCAATGTCATTGTCCCCTTCCCTGGGGTAGGGGCTGAGGACCTTGAGTCCTCAGTGACCATTCCCGTGGAGAATGCGTTCCAAGGGATAGACAAGCTCAAGAAGATTAGCTCTACCACCAGTGAGGGCCTTTCAGTGGTGAGGGTCGAGTTCGATGATGGGATCTCCAAACAGGAGTTCAAATCCCTCTACCAGGACGCCCAGACTAGGTTTGCCCAGGTTTCCCTGCCTGAGGGAACTCTCAACCCCATTGTCGACGACTTCTCATCTGCCGACTTCTTGCCTGTCATCGAGGTGGTGATAAGCGGCAATCTTCCCTACCAGCAGCTTCGCGAACAGGCTGTATCCCTTCAGAACAAGATTCTCAAGGTCAAGGATGTCTCGGACGTAGAGCTTCTCGGTCTTCCTGACCGCCAGATCATGATCAACCTTGACAGCACACGCCTTACAGCCCTCGGTCTTACGGTGAATGAGGTTGTCAGGGCTGTTGCAGACCAAAACAGTGCTGTGCCCAGCGGTACCTTGAGCACTGACTCAAGGGAGTACCTCCTGAGGACCTTGGGATCCATCAAGGAGATTGCTGATTTTGAACAGGTCATAGTTCGCCGTTCGGCAACCAGTGAAGGGGTAGTACGCGTCAGTGATGTCGCAGAGGTCGTCGATGGCTTTGATCCCGACTCCTCCCTTGCCCGATTCAATGGTTCTCCTTCGGTGAACCTCAGGGTGACCAAGATTGTCAACGGAAGTTCAGTGTCCGTTGTTGAAGGGGTCAATGCAATTGTCGAGGAGGCAAGGTTGCAGAACAATGGGGGAGCCAAGCTAACCTTGTTCAATGACTCGACGGTACAGATAGCCTCCAGTCTCTCTGTCCTCTCCTCCAATGCCCTGATGGGGTTGTTCCTGTTGGTACTCATCTTGTGGCTGTTTATCGGCTTGCGCAACGCCCTCATTACTGCATTGGGTATCCCGGTAACTTTCGCCCTTACCTTTTTGGTCTTGGACCTCCTTGGTGAAACCATAAACACCAATACACTCTTTGGTCTGGTTCTGGTCCTCGGTCTTATCGTCGACCATGCCATTGTCATCATAGAGAACTCCTACCGCCTGCAGTCAAACGGTATGTTGCGCCACGATGCTGCCATCGAAGGGGCTAACCAGGTCATCTGGCCGATAGTCGCAGCAACAGCTACCACTGTTGCAGCCTTCCTGCCCTTGATGCTCCTCCCTGGAACCATCGGTAAGTTTCTTAGGGTCATCCCCCTCACCGTTACCATCGCACTCATTGTAAGTACCGGTGAAGCGCTGTTCTTCCTGCCAAGCCACTACGCTGAGTGGGGGCCCAGGGAGAATCCCAAGCGCAAGAAGAAAAAAGAGTCCGGTGCATGGTTTGCTCCTGTACAGCGTGGTTACATCAACCTTTTGGCCAAGTTCTATCGATCGAAGGGGTTGGTTCTGGTCCTTGCCCTGGTTCTTACCCTTGCAGTCTTCTCCCTCGTAGGTTTTCTCAAGCAGGACCTGTTCTCAGCAGAGGACTACAGCTATTTCGATATAGAGATACTTACCCCTCGGGGAACCTCCCTTGAAGAGACCAATAGGATAGTCACCAAGTATGAGAAGGTCCTTCTAGACAAGGTGGGCAATGGGGAGATCCTCTCCATCAGCACCAAGATAGGGACCTTAGGCAGTGGGGAGGCCAACTCCACCAAAGCACAGATAACCGTAGACCTCTCTGAGATGGATGAAGGGAGGAAGCGAGGCATCAACGATGTCATAGAGGAGGTGAAGAATGAGGTATACTATATCAGCGGAGCTGAACAGGTATTCTTCCGCAAAGCACAAAACGGACCTCCGACATCCGCTCCCTTGAGCTTCCGCTTCACAGGAGATGAGTACAAACAGCTCATCGACTCTTCCAATGCCGTCATGAACCTGCTCAACTCTATTGATGGGGTAAACACTGTTGAAAGTGATTTTATTGCAGGAAGTCCTGAACTTCGCATCAGGGTCAATCAGGACCGCGCAAGTGCCCTAGGGGTCAATGTGAATACTATCGGCTCCTACATACGGGCTCGCTTTGACAAGATCCCTGCCGGAATCTTCTTTGAGAAGAACGAGCAGATAGATATTGTGGTCAGGTTTGCAAGCTCTGATTCCAGGCGTTTTGAGAACCTTGAGCAGCTGCTCATCCCAACCGACGATGGAAGGCTTGTTCCCCTCTCCAGTGTCGCCAGCATTGAGCTGGACAACTCGCTGGGTACCATCCGGCGTGTGGAAGGCAAACGAGAGATAACCGTCACAGCCAATGCTCTCGATAGTGTGGACTTGAAAGAGGTCAACACCCAGGTAGAGAAGCTTTGGCTTCAGAGTCTCAGTCAAAACTATCCGGATGTCACCTTTGGCGTAGGGGGGGAGTTTGATGACTTCAATACCCTGATATTTGATATCTTACGGGTCTTTATCTTTGGCATCTTCCTTATGTACCTTATCCTGGGAACCCAGTTCAACAGCTACAGCCAACCCTTGCTGATCCTTTTCTCTATTCCCTTTGCGTTCATCGGGGTTGTGCTCTATCTCTTTGTCTCTGGGACTCCACTCTCCACTACGGTCATCTACTCAGGTGTCGCCTTGGCAGGAATCGCAGTAAATGATGCAATCGTGCTGATAAGCTTCATCAACGAGTTGCGTTCTAAGGGCAAGGGGGTAAAGGAAGCGATACGGGAAGCTGCAGAGACAAGGCTCAGACCCATCATACTGACCTCCCTGACCACCATTGTGGGCCTGTTACCGACTGCTATCGGTGTCGGTGGCTACTCAGTAGTCTGGTCCCCCATGGCAAGTACCATCATCTTTGGGTTGGTGTTCTCCACCATGACCACCTTGTTCATCATCCCGATGTTGTATGGAACCATTTACGATAAGAAGAAGAGGAGTGTCGCATGAGAAAGCACCTAGTTATAACCATCATAGTAGTTTTACTCTCTATAGCCTTGCCCCTTTCGGCCTCCTATCCGAGTCTTACCCCTCAGTACGAAGGAGGGGTAGAGGAGCTACCAACCCTCAACCAGGAGATCCTGGAAGGCTTGGAGGCTTTCATTGAAGAGTGGCAGGACCTTTCAGGGCCTACCTTCACAGAAGCTGACCAAGCGCTACGCATAGCCCTGAAGCAGGGCAACCTCAACCTTGAACAGCTCCAGTCGCTTTATAGGATGCAGGAAGAACAGCTTGCCTTCCAGAAGAGGGAGCAGGGCTTCAAGGTGGGCCTCACTTCCCAGCCGCTGTATGCACTGGGAAGAAGCATAAATAGAGGGGCAGGCGGTGTTGTAACGTTTGATACTAATCATACCCTTGGAGTAAGCGCTTCTGTCAGCAAGAAGCTGGGCACAGGGGGAAGTGCAACCCTCTCTACCAAGCATATTTCAATCAGTTCCTTGAACAGTGCACCCAACTCGTCTTGGAAGTGGACTCACTCTCCTTCTGTAAAGCTGAGTGTTGATCAGCCCCTCTTCCTTGGTGAGGGCTTCCTTGATACCAAGTATAGTGCCAATCAGATGGGTAAGCAGAATATAGCTGTTGAGAACTCCCTGTTGTCGGTTGACCAGCTCACCAGTGGCCTGGTTGCCCAGGGCAATGGTCTTCTCTCTGCTTTGCAGGCCTTGTTGGAGGGACGCTACGTCCTTGGTGAGCAGATCGTTCTTGAGCGAACATCCTTGGAGGAAGCCAAGAAGGATCGTGATGCGGGAAGGATAAGTGAAAATACCTATAAGGCAAAAACGCTCTTTCTTGACCAGCTTCATTTTTCCCTTTCGGAAATTGAGCGCCAAATTAGAGGCATTGAGTCCTCCTTGGCCCTATTGTGGGGTGAAAAGGAGTATCCGAAGCAGGTAATCCTTGACCCAGGCTTGGTCTCTGTTGTATCAAAGCTAAGCTTAGATAAAAACATGGTGATAGCTACTATACTCAAGCAAGATCCTGCCTACCGTATAGCAGCGAATAAGTTAGAATCTGCAAGGTTGGACGTCAAGCTGAAGAACCCCGCTGATGCTCCTAGGGTTAATCTCTCCTTGGAGTATAATCCCATACTAGATCCAAGTTATGAGCCTATCTTCTCCGTCTCCATTGGTTTTTCTGCATCTGATCTTTTCCGGTCTACCTCAAAGCTCTCTGCTACCCTTGCTGCCGAAGGTGTGTTGCAAGCAGAAAAGGAAGTGGAGAAGGCCAAGCAGGACATCGAGACCAAAGTCGATGAGACCATGCGCAGTATAGAGGGGCTAACGCTCAATCTTGCCATTGGTTTGCATGACTTCGCTCTGAAGACAAATGCTTATGAGGTGGAGGAGATTCGTTATTCGTTTGAGCTTGCCAATGCAAACAGCTTGAGGGTCAAAAAGCTTGCTTGGTATGAAGCCGCCTTTACGGTGTTGCAGACCTTACGAGAACTGAACCTGATAGCCTTGGAACTGCAAAGCAGTGGGGTAAAGCTCTAAGGGAAGCCTCGTTAGAGAATGAACAAAGGGATACAGCTATCATCTCAGATGCCATATGATATGGTATCAGAGATGATACCCTTTGTTCTGTGTTAGTTTTCTAGAATGAAAGATATGATGTAAGGATATATGAATGAAACAAAAGCCAGACTACCTAGGTGCGATCGAGAGTCGTACTTCAAGACGCGCCTATACCAATGAACCGATAGCCCCTGAGAAAGTAGCCTATCTTCAGGATGCAATACGCACCATCAACAGCGAAAGCGGCCTCTCCATCATGTGGCTAGAGGATGGGAGCAAGGCTTTCACCGCTGTAAAAAGTTACGGCATGTTCAAGAATGTAGGGTCGGTAATAGTTCTGAAGGGCCCTCAAGCATTGCCCGATCTAGCCGAGCGAATCGGCTATTATGGGGAACTGTTGGTGCTGGAGGCTACAGCCTTGGATTTGGGAACCTGTTGGGTTGCAGGCACCTATGACAGAAACAGCGATCTTTTCTCCTTGGGAATAGATGAGAAACTTGTAGCGGTCATCTCTATTGGAAATGTTCCTCAGGAGAAGACTTTCAAGGAGAAGTTTATATCGCGCACGGTGAGACGAAAAACCCTCCCCCTAGAAACGTTCTACAGGGCAGAAGGGGAGGTCCCCCAGTGGTTTGTTGCAGGCATCAAGGCTGTGCAGAAGGCCCCGTCGGCAGTAAACAGCCAAAGGGTTCGCTTCCAGTATACCAAGGAAGGAGTAACCGCATCTGTACCCGGATCCTGGCCCACCGACCCCATAGATATAGGAATCGCTAAATTGCATTTTGCTCTTGCTGCCGGGGGAAGGTTTGGCTTTGGAAGCCAGGGGAGATTTGAGAAGGAGTGAGCAGATGATCTGGTCGCTAGCTACAGAATACCCTCCACAGATGATGAAGAGCTTCCGCTGGGAAGCTCTTCATCATCTGCATCATGAGTATGCAGAGAGTCCGGTTGTAAGGCTCAAGAGGTTTAGTATTATGAAAATACTTCGTGGGCAAAAGGAATAGATGTCATTGCCCCATGTTTAGATACAGCCAAAGATGATGCCCAGCAAGCTTTCTGCAAACAAGTGTCGATATCCAATCCCTGTAACTTTCCAGCAAGGAAGTATCCAATGAAGGTGTCACCCGCTCCTGTAGTATCAGCAACTGGAAGATCAACAATGTCACCCTTGCCAAAGACCTCTCCGAACCCATAGTAGGCCCCAAGTTTACCTGCTGTTATGATGATCTCTGTCTCCGGGTAGATTTTCATTAACTCCTCTAACAATTCAACAAACATCTCATTTGTAGTGGGTACCTGATCCCATGTCGCCAACCCCATGCCTTCCAGTTCATTTACAACCAGTACATCTAAGGTGTGCAGTGGCAAATCAAAGACTTCTTCACTAAACGGTGCCGGATTAAAGCAAATATGCATTCCCTTGGCATGGGCTTGTTGCATCAAATAGGATACATGCACTATCTCATTTTGTAATACCAACCAATCACCAGCCTTGAAATGTGTCAGGACAGAATCAATCTCTTCCTTCGTGATGGTCATATTGCTTCCTGGATACAAGACTATTGAGTTTTGGGAATGCTTGTCCAATTGAATCAGAGCTTGACCTGTAGGTTCAGTTCCAACCAGAATATGCCTTGTGTCCACTCCATACCTATTGAGTAAATCACTGAGAAAGGTACTGTCAGGCCCTAATTTTCCTGCATGAAAGACGTTTACCCCAGCTTTGCCCAGTGCAGCAGATTGATTCGCTCCTTTACCCCCAGCTCCCCGTGTAAAGGATGTGCTTGAAATTGTTTCTCCAGGTAATACAATATGATCGACAGCAAACGTTAAATCAATATTTAACGATCCGTAATTAAGTACTTGAATATCATTCATCTACCGCTCCTTAGCCTGATTTTTTTCATGATTGGAAAACATACGATTGTTTGTTACGAAATCGTTGTATTCTTGATAGGTTTTTTTATAAGTGGCACCATGGCAACAGTAATAATCATTGCCATCAGGTAGTATGTAATAATCAGTAACGTTGCATCGGTAGCAATAGATACATTGCTTGCAAAGTAGATTGTAACTAAAGGGACCCCCATACCAAGAGTCTTTTGAGAACCAGTGAACAATAGGCAGATACGATCTTCTACTGAAAAATGTAACAGAATTCCCAGTATCCATGTACCAAGCACTTGCAATACACATAGTGTAAGTGAAGCTAACAGGGGTATTCTTAAGGCCAACAGTGTCTTGCCAAGGCTTCCCATGGAAGCTACTTTTGCCAAATTCATGTACAAAATAAAAAAAATACCGTAGAACGAAAAAAGTTGACCCGGCTTTCCCAGATGTTTTTT
>CAZPOJ010000015.1:1520-29400 GCA_964588005.1 uncultured Sphaerochaeta sp. | reverse complement strand
GACCTCCTGCTTGGAGAAAACTATCCCCTAATGACCTTCATTAGGGGATTTAACATACTAATAGAGGGACCTTTTGACCAGTCACCCTACCCTTTTTCCTTTAGGAGTTCTTTGTTAGTTCTTCAGGGGAATATCAAAGCGCATCCTGTCCCTGGTAAGCACTGTATTGGGGAATATCCTCTGGGCATCCTCAGCAAGGTCCTTTAGTTCCCAGTCATTATAGCGTGGACTGTAGTGAATGAGGGCCAACTTCTTCACCTCGGCATCCAGGGCTATACGAGCAGCCTGGCCGGCTGTCATATGCATCTTCTCCCTGGCTGTCTCCTCTAAATCAGAGCCAAACATACTTTCACAAATAAAAAGATCACTGCCCTTCACATGGGAAGCTATGGAAGGCAAATAGAGAGAGTCGGTAACGAAGCTGAACTTGCGTCCCTCCCTCGGCTCGCCCATGACAGCACGGGGCTCTATGACCCGACCATCAGAAAGGGTTACAGGAAATCCTTTCTGCAGCTTCCCCCAAAGAGGTCCCATGGGGATACCAAGGCCCGTGGCAAGGTCCGGATGGAACTCCCCGGGGCGAAGCTTCTCCTCCATGACGAAACCCATACAAGGCTTTGTATGGGCAAGGGGGAAAGCGGAGATGGTGTACTCGTCATTGTCGATGAGGATCCCCGGATGGGTGACCTTTACCACTATCTCATAGTTTATGTACATATCAAGGATTTTTCGGTTTGCATCAATGTACTCCTTCAGGCGAGGAGGCCCATAGATGGTGAGCGGGTCATCACGGTCTACTTGGCTGGAGAGCATCAGGATTCCAGGAAGTCCGGTTACATGGTCTGCATGCATATGGCTGATGAATATCGAGTTGATCTTCTTCCATTTAAGGTTGAGCATCTTCAAGGATATCTGGGTCCCTTCCCCGCAGTCAAACAGGAAAAGTTCTCCGTCCCGTCTTACCATGGCACTGGTAAGGAATCTATTGGGCAAGGGCATCATGCCACTGGTGCCTAAGGCAAATACTTCAAAATTCATGAAGGCAGTATATAGCAAAAAAATAGTTAGTCAAAGCGTGTACAGCTCAACAGGGGGATTTTCCGCACCCTTCTCAAACTCCAGAGTACAGAGATGGTGCTAACCAGGACCAAGACTATGAGAATGATAGCAATATCAAGGTAGGGTATTGTTATCTGGAAATCCAAAAGATAAAAAGCAAGGGCGGGAATCGAGCGCGCAGCCAGCAAGGAGAGTAGCGACCCCAGGTTGAGACCCATCAGGATGCCAAATGCAGTCCCCAGCACTATGGAGATGAGGGTAACAAGCATGACGGTGGTAAAATAGACCCCCCGTATCAGGGTATTGCCAGCACCCAGGAGCTTTAACAAGGCTATACGGCTCTTATCATCTTCGACCAGTTCCCTACTCAGCTCGCTGATGAAGTATCCGCACAAGATAGCCACCACTATCATGATACCCAGTACCGCTTGGCGGCTTGTCTCCAGATTGGAAGCAACAGCAAAGTTCTCCTGGTCCCATGATGTGACGGAAAGCCCCTCCTCCTCCAAGGAGGTGCGCACTTCAGCGAGGGCATCATCAGCAACCAGCAGTTCATAATAAGTATCAGCCTTGGTGGAAAAGAGCTTGTCCATAAGGGAGAAGTCACAGAAGATGAGGTTTTCATCAAGCTCCTTATACCCCGAGTCATAGAGGTTTCCCACGATGCAGAGCTGGGGACGCAACCTGTTGTTGCTCATCATCATTAAGGCGACCCGGTCCCCTTGGGTTACCTCCAGCTTGCTTGCAATCGTGTGGCTGAGCAAGATCTGGGGCAAGGAGGAGCCTTTCACATCAAGGGTGGTATCCAGGAAGGTAAGTTCCCCCAGACGCAGCTCATTGAAGTAGGAGCTGTCCACCCCCTTGAGTCGGACCATAAGGTTCTTTGAAGGACTGTAGATCAAGGAGTAGGTCTGCGCTACCAGCTGTACATCAATGATTTTCTCATGTGCAGGTATTGGGGTATCAGCATTCTCATGCACCTGCAGATGGCCATTTCCCAGCAGGGCGTACTTGTTGGCTATTCCGCGGCTCATGGAGACAACGAAAAGCTGGGCAAAGACAAGGGCTGCGACCACCACAGAGATAAGCAGGATATTGAACAGTATCCTTCTTTTAGCAGCACTACTGCTTTTGATGCCCAATTTTCGCCCTATGAGCATGGTGGCGAGCCTTGTCTTCACGTAAGAGCCTCCAATTTTCGATTATGAAGCTTGAAGACGCAATCACACCTGGAAGCGAAGGGGATGTTGTGGGTGATGAGCATCAAGGCCACCTGCTTCTCAGCAACTAGGGAGAACAACATATCCTCAATGAGGGCTGCATTGCGCTCGTCCAAGGATCCTGTGGGTTCGTCTGCAAAAAGGACCAGCGGTTCATTTACCAGGGCACGCGCGATGGCTACCCTCTGACGCTCCCCTCCGGAGAGCTGGTCGCTCTTATGCGTCAGACGATCACCAAGACCCACACTCTCCAAAAGGTGCAGAGCCTTGGTGCGTGCATCTTTCTCACCAATGCCCATGATCATGGCAGGTACCATCACATTCTCCAAGGCGGTGAAATCATCAAGGAGGAGACTGCTTTGGAAGATAAAGCCCATGGAGTTGCTGCGAACCTTGCTCAATTGTACATCATTGAGCTTATTGAGTCTTTTTCCATCGAAGTGGACCTCTCCGCTCTCACAGGAGAGCAGGCCCGCACTTATCTGCAAGAGCGTGCTCTTGCCAGAGCCGCTCTTGCCGGTAATGGCCATACTTGTTGCCGGGTAGAGCACAAGGTCGATCAGGTCGAGAATCTCTATCGGCTCGCCACCACGGGCTGTGGCAGGAAAGCTCTTGCTTACTCCCTTAAGGGAGAGTATCTCATTGGACTTCGTCATGGGCAAACATCTCCATAATATCTGCTTTCAGGATGCGGCGTGTTCCCAGGTAGGAGGCAAAGCCACTAAAGCAGAGTATTGCTGCGACCAGCATGAAAAGATTGAGGGCGTTGATGCTCAGGGTGAGGTGCACCCCTAAGGAGCGGTAGATGAGTTGGGAGAAATTGGGATAGGACAGAATACCTGCAAAGGAGAACAAGACCCCTCCCAGTGAGCCTACAGCGGCAACGATGAGGGCTTGCAGCACAAATACCTGCTGTACTTGTCTCTTCTTGAGTCCCATGGAGCGCAACATCGCTATCTCACGCTGCTTGGCAAGCAAGAGACGCCTTGAGCTGTTGCGTATATGGATTAAGATGACCGCCACCATCAACAGCAGCATCAAGGTCATCATGCTCTGCTCAAGCTGCATTGCCCCGTAGAGGGAGGCGTTCGCCTCCTTCCACGTGATAGGCTCGAGAGAGGGAATATTCTCCTTGATCATCTTCGCTACAATATCACTGTTCTCGGAGGAGAAAATCCCCACCGAAAGCGGTGCATCGGCGTTGAGTGAATACAGGGTTTGCAGGTCCGTCAGATAGGTTGAGGAGTCAAAGTCATACATCGAGGTGTAGAATACTCCTCCGATGGGTATCTTTCGCTGGGAAGGAATTACCGTAGCCTGCTTCCCTTTTTTCAACAGGGTAACCTCAACGGACTCCCCGAGCGGCATAGATCCCAGATGTAGGTAGGAGGAAGAAAGCGTACCCTCCTTGAAGAGTGTCCCCCTATAGAGGTGCAACTCCTCCTGGAAGGCTCCTTTGCTCTGTATGGCACGGATCCTTCCTGCAAGTGCTGATCCATCCCTTCCCTGGATCAGGACAGGAATCTCGGCAAACAAGAAGGCATGGTCAACAAGAGGGAGGTTTTCCAGCTCTGTCACCAGGGCCTCTGCTTCACTGAGATCAGTGAAGGCAAGAGGAGCTTGCACATCAAAGGACTCAAAGGTCCGAATATCTTCAAACTGGTTCTTCTGCAGGGCCTGCATAAAGGAGAGCACCATAGTAATGGCAAAGAGACAGAGGGCAAGGCCGAAGGCGATGCGCACGCTGGTGCCCTTGTGCCGATTCTCCCTTGAGAAGGCATACCGCTTAGCTAAAAAAAAGACCATAGGCTTACCGATACCCGATGGAGAGCACACGCCTGCCATCGAGGGCGTATTGGATATCGCAGTAGGGGACGCCCTTGTCATACAGGGTCTCCACCTTGCCGCTATCGAGAGGATATCGGGTCTCTTTTTCCAACAGTCCCTCCTGGTAGAGTGATTCTGACACGGTCCTACCCCCTTCATAGCGTATGATTCGCTCGGTCAGAGGGGGCTCCTTTTGCCGTTCCTCAATGAGCGTACGCTCCTCATTATACTGGTATTCACTGGTAAGGGAAGGTGTAATCCGAGTTTTCAGGAGCCCTGCACTATCATAGAGCTCGCTCACCTCACCTTGTAAAGTCTTGGTAATCAGACGGATGCCTCCCTCTGGGGGTATCTCAACATCAACACTCTTGATGAGGGTATCACCCCTCCAGAGCTCCTGTATCTGCAGGTTCTGCGAGAGCTGGGTCACCTTTGCAAACAGATCCCCCTCTGCATAGGAGAACCAGCTCTCCCCTACGGGGTCACCAAAATAGGAGACTGTTTGAATCCCATCAGAGGTGATGGTGCGGATACTGCTTAGGCTCTTTGTTGCCACATCATAGCTGTAAAACTCCATCACCCCCAGTTCACCTGCAATGAGGAGGGTGCTCTTGAGCATGAGCCCCTCCTGGTCATAGGCAAAGTACCACATCCTATCACCCTCCCCTTCGGCGATGAGACGGTTGTTCTCATACCGCTTAATGGAGTGGGAGTCACGGTCGAAATGGTAGGTCTGCACTTCCAGGACATTCCCTGTAAGGGTGCGGGTCTCTCTCCAAACAGGCTCATCCTTATGGTAGAGCATCGAGCCCTCTTCATCCAAGGCAAGGGCATACTCACTTTGCTCATCAAAGCCACCCCTATCCTGTCCTATGCTGTTTGAAACCACTCTCTCCTGGGCTGGAAGAGAGAAGAGGAGTAACAGGGCGAACAGCAGAGGGGCACCTTTTCTCATAGACCTACCAGGCTGTTAAGAAACTCATCCTTGTCAAAGGGGTGCATATCGGCATAGGTCTCACCGGTACCGACAAAGGCTATAGGGATGTCGAACTTCTCCCCTATCTGCACAAGAGCTCCCCCCTTGGCAAGCGAGTCATACTTGGAGAGAATCAAGGCATCGAGGGTGACCGCCTGGTTAAAGAGGTCTGCCTGGCTTATGCCGTTTTGTCCCGTAGTGCTGTCTATGACCAGAAACTTCATATAGTTCTTGCTTTCGACCCCCCTGCCCTGCACAATCTTGTCTATCTTGGAGAGCTCGCGCAAGAGATTCTCCTTGTTATGCATCCTACCGGCAGTATCCACCAGGATAAGATGCTCCCCCCTCGCCTTTGCCGAAGTGATCGCATCATAGACAACAGAGCCAGGGTCACTGCCGCTTTTCTGCTTGACCAGGCGGCAGCCCAGCCTCTGGGCATGTACCTCAAGCTGGTCGATCGCAGCTGCACGGAAGGTGTCCGCTGCAGCGAGCAGTACGCTATAGCCCTGGTTCTTGTACATCTGAGCCATCTTGGCGATGGAGGTTGTCTTGCCGACCCCGTTTACCCCAAGGATGAGAAAGACAGTGAGCTCGTTCTTATCCAGGGTGGGCAAAAAGGCACGCACTCTTGGAGAGAGGGCGCGCTTGACCATGAGCTGCAGATCTTCTTGCGTTGTGGGCTTTTCACTTTTAGCCAGACGTCGCATCTCGTCAGAGATCTCCATGGCAAGCTTGGCTCCCAAGTCCCCTTCGATGAGAAAATCCTCAAGATCTTCAAAAAACTGCTCATTAAATGTCTTTATCCCAAACAAGGCCTTAAGCCTATCACCAAACTTCTTTTTCATCTAAAAACTCCAAGGGCTGCTACTGTACGCCCGAACTCGCAAGCGAGGCGTACTGCGCAAGATTCATTATAGTGTGTAAGGTGGAGACAAGGGCAAAGCCACTTGTCGCCACCTGCAGGCTCTGCCACAACGGGTTAGCCACATCGTATGTCTGTGAGAGGGTAGAACTGGCCACATAGAGGCCGAAGACCAACATAGTATTGCGTAAACTGGTATAAAAATCCTTCTGCCTCTGTTGAAGCAGGAGAGGCTCTGCCATCCACTGGGGCTTAAGCATGACCTCGATTGACTTGAAAGGCTTCTGTATCTGGAGTGTCTTGCTGGCAAAACCCTCCTTTTGGGCGACCACAACAAGGGGAATGAGAGAGGAGCCCAGGCTCAGGGAGCTGCCTTCCCCATACAAAAGCCCATCCACATACCAGCTGACCTTTCCCAAGGGGGAAAAAAGCTGCATCTCCTCTCCTGCCTTTCTCTCTAATGCAGTGGGGATGTGAAGGATGCTTTTTGCCGATACAGTTACACTCATCTCCTTTGAAAGAAATCCCTCCCCCTGGATAAGGAGAGAGTACTCCCCGACAGGGAGCAAGATCGCTCCCTCTTCAATGGAGAGAGGAAGCCCGTTGGCCTCAATGGTAAGCGAAGAGGTGTAGTTGTCGAATATAAGAAGACCGTACCCAGAGCCTGCACTTCTGGCTAGCAGGGCTGACCCTATCGCCTCTTGCAACCTCTGTTCGCCCTGATCGATAACCACCTGGTCAAAGATGAGGGACGTCGTATCAGAAAAGAGGTCGTACCAGTAGAGCCTGATACGATCCCTTGAGGCAATCTTGGTCTGTTTTAGCAGGAGGAGGGCATCAAGGCCCTCCTTGGAGGCGAACCACTGGCGAGACTGGTCAAAGGTATCCAGGAGAAGAGGATACCCTTTGGGAGGGCTGAATGCCTTGTAGGTAATTGGTAAGCGTGCAAGCAGGGGGAATTCAGGCACAGGCAGGGGGACGAGTGCCTTCTCCAAACTCTTTTCAGACTTGGAGGCATAGGCAGCGGACACCCTCTCAAGCCTTGCCTCTTGCACTTCCTTTTGCCCCCTGGCAAGCAGGTGGGCTGAGTAAGCCTCATCGGGGATGAGAAAAGTCGAGGCATAGGTTTTCCCTGCCTCAGATATCAAGGTGAGATAGGAAGAGCCTTCCTCCTCCAAAGCGATGATACCCACCCTGAAGGGCACCTGCTCAGAAGCAAGCAACGGCAGGCAAAGACCTACCAGAGCCAGTAAGAGAGCCCTTTTTCGCACTCCTATGCCTCCTCTTTTGACCACCGCAAAAAGCTTTCGATGAAAGGATCGATCGATCCGTCCATTACTGCCTGGATATTCCCTACGGTCTCCCCTGTCCTGTGGTCCTTGACCATGGTGTAGGGCTGAAAGACATAGGACCTGATCTGGCTGCCCCAGGTGATCTCCTTCTTAGCTATCGCGGTTTTTTGCTGCTCTTTCTCCCTCTCCTCACGATAATACTCGTACAGGCGGCTCTTGAGCACCTTGAATGCTAGGTCCTTGTTCATACCCTGGCTGCGTTCATTCTGGCACTGGACTACAATCCCTGATGCAAAGTGGGTTATCCTGACAGCACTGTCGGTCTTGTTGACGTGCTGGCCTCCGGCACCACCGGCACGATAGGTGTCCAGGCGATAATCATCGGGCTTTATATCTATTTCTATAGTGTCGTCTATCACCGGAGAGGCGTAGACGCTGCTAAAAGAGGTATGCCTTCGTTTTTGTGAGTCAAAGGGACTGATACGGACAAGACGGTGCACCCCAGCCTCCCCTTTGAGATAGCCGAAGCTGTAGGAACCGCTTATCTTGATGGTGACACTCTTGATGCCCCCCTCATCCTCCTGCAGATCAAGGATCTGGGTCTTGAAGCCATTTCGCTCGCTGTACCGCAGATACATGCGCATGAGCATATTGGCCCAGTCACTGGCCTCAGTACCCCCGGTACCGGCATGGATGGTCAAGAAGCAATCATTCTTGTCAAACTGCCCGTCAAGGAGGGTCTTGAGCTTGAGCTTTTCATACGCTGTAGACAAGGCCTCTATCTGGGAGTCAATCTCTTCTTGTTCCTCGGTGTTGTCAGGTTCATCAGAGTAGAGCTCAATGAGTTCTTCCATCTCATCTAACTTCTCGATAATCTCTTTCCAGGGAAAATAAGAGTCCTTCAGGGCGTTGAGTTCACTATATAGGGTCTCAGCTCCCCGCTTGTCCTCCCAAAACCCCGGTTCCAGGGTCTGTTTTTCCAGGTTTGCTATTTTTTCTTGGAGGTTGGAGGAGTCAAAGACGCCTCCAGACGTTGTAGGCTTCTTCTTTCATGTCTTCAAACAGTGATGTATTCTGAAAATGCATAGGGTCTCCTCGATCTTACTTTCGTTCAAGCCTGAGGCCCAGCGTATGTTTCTGCTCTTCACCGGGGGCGAGAGAGAGTGGCCAGACCAGCAGGTATAGGGTGTGTTGGTAGAGTTGTTCCTCTCCCAAGGTTGTCTTGTAATCAATACTATAGTCTTCCTTGAGCAAGGTAAAGCGGGTACCCGACACGAGGGTAATCATAGTATTGTTGGGTTCGTCAAAAATCTTGAAGGACTTGACCCCCTCTATTACCACTTCACTCTCCTCATAGGCGATGAGCTTGCGCTCCTCCATGACCGAGAAGGAGGTGGTCTGCTTCCTGGAACCAACCGATAGGGGCATCTCACACCCATACATGGCATCAATTCTGCTGTCGCCTTGATTGGTGAGGGTAACTTCCAACATGACAGTGTTCTGGCGAAACTTGAAATGCTTGTCGATGGAGAGGGAGCTGCCCAGGATAGGACTCTCATCACATACGGCATGGGCAAGATACTCGGTATTTCTCCGGTCAAGAACAGAGAGGTCGTACCTGCTTCTACCCATATCCAGACAGCGCTTCTCATCCCGCTTGTCATACTCGGAAACAGGCACTGCCCTGGGGAAGAACACATCGGAGAACAGCCTTTGCTTGGTCCCGGGAAGTGGAGGATGCAGGCTCTGGCTCCTGCCAAACCCCTCAAGGGGAGCAAAGGTATCGCCGTAGTTGTACAAGGAGGGAAGGTAGGTAAGCTCACTGAGCGCCCCTCCCTTGGCATCTACGACAGAACTGATGTTCTTGCCTATGGTAAGATACTCGTCCAGGTCGTCAAGGTCATAGTCCGTACTGACCGGATAGGTGTAGTCAGGCACCGCAACAAGGACAGAGTCAGCCTCATTGATGTATCGCCAGACCAGTTTGCGTATGGAAGAACGCAACATGGAAGCATTTGCATCACAGACAAACGGACCGCCCTGTGCCATCTTTTGCAGGAGCAGCTCAAGGCGCTTGCGCACATCCTTGTCTTTTTTATAGTTGCGAGCCGAATCCAGCATGGAAGTGAACCGTCCATAGAGGTATGTAAGCGATTCATCCTTCACAAACAGGTCATTGAAACAGGTGAGATCTCCCCTTTCATAGTCATGACCGTACCAACCCGCCTCGAGGTACCCCCTCTTCATCGGCTCGTTGGGATCATCGATCTCCTCAATGGAGGAGGGATCGAAGCTGCAGAGCAGCTTGAACAGCTCTTCAGACTGCTCTGCTGTTATCCCCCCCTGGCAGAGCTGGTCAATATTGACCATCGCTGCACAAAAAGAGGATGAACACTGCTGCATCACACTCTTGAGCTTGCGCAGGAACTGAGGAAAGCTTAGCTCAGCCATGGCGAACGCCCTGACAAGAGAGCCGACAGAGCTGTCGGTGGGGATGATCTGGACACTCTTGCCCAACTCATGCATCTGGAAGGGTTCCTCCAGATACTCCTCATCGCGTATGGCGTCATAGCTTGAGATCACAACCCTATCGATGCAGCAAAGTGCAAGGGTGTTGATGTAGATAGGGTTGAAATACTGGGCGTAACACCAGAGGGTCTTGCTTCTCTGCCCGTAGCGCTTCCTGATCCAGGTGGTGTTCAGCTCGATCTGGTTGGAACGGTCCTTGGGCGATAGCAGGGAGAGGACACTCTGGTTGTAGGAACCGGTGAGCAACTCCACCCTGCCCATCCGGGCAAGGTCTCCTATAAGCATGTTTACCTCGGGGTGGTTTTTTTCCAGCCACTCCATAAGGAAACTGCTCAGGTAGAGCTGCAGCACAGCATCCTCGGCAGTGTGGAGATAGGTCAGCATGGGTTTGAATACAGATTCAAGCGCCCGTTCTAAAACGGGCGTTGGTGTTCCTGCTGGAATCTGACTGTAGGCGCCTATCAGTACTTTTTTCATGGGCTATCGCTTAACAATACACTTTGTGGGGCAGGCTTCTGCAGCTTCTGCTATCTGCGAGTGTGGCACAGATTGATCAAATGTCGAGAGAAACTTTTCTACCTTGCATCCGGACTCGGGGAACTTCCTTTCGCAAATCATGCACCCGATGCAGGCAACCGTACACAATTTGCGGATTTTCCCTCCCGGTTCATGGCTATTGCACTCTATGAGATATTCACTATCCTCATAGACCATCTGCATAACCCCGGTAGGACAAATCTGAACACATTTCCCACAACTGATGCACGCCTCTTCATCGACGATGATGTAGCCTTCCTCGTCCTTTGAGATTGCTGAGGTAGGACAGACTGCAATACAGCTGCCCAGATGGAGGCATCCGTCCTTACAGCTGTTGTCTCCTGAGAAAAGTAGCGCTGCTGCGTTACAGTCCATCAGGCCGTCATAGGCATAGTCCTTGGTTGTAAACTCAAGGTTTCCCCTACACATGACGTGAGCAACCTGGCGGCGGGTCTCCCCGGATGCCTCAATCTTCTTTCCCATAATCTCAGCCATCTTGAGATCCAAGGCGGAGCCTCCGGGAGAGCACAGCCCGATGGGCGCTTCTCCAAGGGCTACAGCCGCCGCATAGGCATTGCACCCGGCGTAGCCGCAGATACCACAGTTGGCACCGGGCATGATAGGTTCGAGTGCAAGGATTCTCGGGTCCTTCTTGACGGCTAGCTTCTTTTCAGCAAAGGAGAGGCCAAAACCAAACAGGCCGCCCAAGACGGCTATAACCAAAACAGCAAATAGAATATTCATGGCTTCCTCCTTATACCAGGTGCAGGTTTGTGATCAGAGATTTGTCGAACGCCATGAAAGCAAGAGCCATCAGGCCAGCAGAGATAAAGGCAATGGGCATACCCTGAAAGGATTTGCGCACGGGCTGGAGATCCAGCCGCTCTCTGATATTACTCATTAGAACGATGGCCAAGGTGAAACCAAGACCCGCTGCAAGGCCGGCGGTGAAAGCCTCCATCACGTTATAGCCGCTGGTAATGTTTATGATGGCTATACCCAGGACCGCACAGTTGGTGGTGATCAGGGGCAGGAAGATTCCCAGAGCCTTGTAGAGGGGGGGGCTTATCTTCTGAATTACCATCTCCAACAGCTGTACCAAAGAGGCTATGACCAGGATAAATGAGAGTGTCTGCAGGTACTGTAGATTGAAGGGAACCAAGAGATAGTAGTAGATCGCCCAGGTCACAACCGAAGCGACGGTGGTGACAAAGGTGACAGAGGCTCCCATACCGATGGCATTCTCACTGTTCTTGGAGACCCCGATAAAGGGGCAAAGACCCAAAAACTGGACGAGAATGAAGTTATTGATAAAAATGAATGTTATGAGTATTGCAATATAGGTCATTTCTCCACCTTCTTTCTTGAGCCCTTCCATTCGAAGAACGCCTTCAAAAATCCCATGACCAGAAAAGCACCTGGAGCAAGTGCCATGACCCTGACAGGGTTTTCAAAAAACCAGGGAATATTTATGACACCGCTGAAACCGCCTACGGGAAACAGGGTGATGGTACCCGAACCGAACAGCTCACGGATGAGAGCTATCAGGGTAAGGGCCAATCCGAAACCTATGCTCATGCCGATGGCATCGAGGGCACTGTCAAAAGTGGAGTTCTTGCTAGCAAAGGCCTCTGCCCTTCCCAGGATGATGCAGTTTACTACGATCAGGGGAAGATAGACTCCCAAGGAGTTGTAGACAGCAGGCACGAATGCATGCATGGCCATCTCGGTAACGGTTACCAAGGAGGCGATGATTACAATGTAGGCCGGAATGTGGATGCTGCCGGGGATTACATTTCTCAACAACGAGATAATGATATTGCTGAACAGGAGAACAAAGAAGACTCCTGCAGTCATACCAATCGCGTTGGATACCTGAGTCGATACACCAAGAACCGGACAGAGTCCCAAAGCAATGACAAACACTGGGTTTTGTTCAAAGAAGCCTTTGGTCAACTCCTTCATATGATTGTTTTTCATTTTGATCCTCCCAGGGTTTTCACGTAGGCACTGCCACCCTGTATCGCCTTGCCTATCGCCATGAAGGTGACAGAGGAGCCGCTGACTGCCGCTGCATCGGTAGAGCCGAGCATGTCCTTGGTAGTGGGCACTGCCTTGGCAGACCCTGTTCCTTTGAACATGTCCATATACCCTTCCTGCTCACTTTTCTTGCCTAAGCCGGGGGTTTCGCTGTTGGTGAGCATCTTGGCAAAGAGCATCTCACCTTCCAGGGTGTAGGAAGCCACCAGAGTAAGATCCCCTCCGTAGCCAGCACCCCTGAGCCCGACAATATACCCTCGGCTCTCATTTTCTTCAGTAAGGGGAACACGGTACAGGACAAAGGGAACTCCCTCTACCTCACTCTGTTCTCCAACGGTCCATTCGTTGCTGACCGCCTTGAGGGCCCTCATCTCATTCTCCTTTTCAGCTTGTGCGATGACAGGGGCTGTGACAGAGTTGGTCCAGCCAAGGGCAAAGGCACAGACAGCACAGATGGAGAGCAGGATGAATGCATATTTCAGATTCTTTTTCATACCTTTGCCTCCTTCTGTTGTTTGCGATACTCACGAGTATCACCAAACTTGCGGGGAACGATGTAACGGTCAATGGTTGGGGTCACGATATTCATCAGGAGGATGGAGACCGAGACCGCTTCGGGCATGCTTCCAAAGAACCTGAACAGGAAGGTGAAGAATCCACAGCCAAGGCCGAAGATCACCTGTCCCTTGTGTGTTATCGGGGAGGTCACGTAGTCGGTTGCCATAAACAAGGCACCAAGCATCAATCCTCCGGTAAAGATGGAAGGCAAGAAAGCGCCTGCGAACAGGCCGAGCTCAGCGGGAAGGCCCCCGAAGATCCAGGAGAGAAGCCCCACACTGCCAAGATAGGTCAGAGGCACATGCCACGTTATGATCTTACGAACCAGCATGTAGGCCCCACCCACTAGGAGCAGCAGGGCGCTGACCTCTCCGATACACCCGCCGACATTACCCAAAAAGGAGTCGACAGAGTATGGCGAGAAGCCTGTAACCGAAGCGATGCCCTGGGCAAAGCCTGTGGACGGATACCCCCCCTGAGCGAGCAGGGCATTGGAGTTGAGTCCAAGCTGTCCTGAAGTTATGGCAGTCTTGGTAAAGGAGAGCGGCGTTGCCGAACTGAGGGCATCAGGGGCGAGGGATGCAAGGGTCCTAGGAAGCTTGAAGCTGCTCATCGGTGTGGTGAACGAGAAGAACACAAACACACGACCGGCAAGAGCTGGGTTTATCCAGTTGGCCCCTAAGCCCCCAAACGTCCATTTCGCCACAAAGATGGCAAAAATACTGGCGACAGCCGGAATGTACAAAGGAATGGTAGGGCTCATGTTCACCCCCACCAGCAAGCCGGTGAGAAATGCAGAGCCATCAGTAAGAGTGGACTCCTTACTCATCCTACCCAACAAGTACTCACAGAGCACGGCGCTGAGAATGGAGACCCCAAGCACCAAGAGAGATCTGAGCCCGAAGGCATAGATTCCCCACAGTGTGGCGGGGGCGAGTGCCAGTGAGACACTCCACATGATAGATGCCGTATCTGCTTTTGCATGGATATGCGGCGATGCGGATACGGTCAATGAGGGTTTGTTCATTTCTTCTTTCTCCCCAACTTCTTTCCGGTCTTCATCCCATGGACCAGCGGAAGGTGAGCTGGGCAGACATAGGAACAACAGCCGCACTCTTTACAATCCATGAGGCTATGTTGCATGGCCTCTTCGTACTGGCCATTGGTAATATACCGATACAGGTGCGAAGGCATCAGGCCGATAGGACAAGCTGCCACACAACGCCCGCAGTTGATGCAGGGGGTACTGTTAACTTTCTTTTGAGCAGGAAGGGCAAGCAGGCCGCTTGATCCCTTGGTCATGGGAGTCCCCTCATCAAAGAAGGAAAATCCCATCATAGGCCCCCCGCTCACCATTTTCTCAGGCTCGACTGAGAAGCCGCCACAGAAGGCAAGAAGGTCTTCCATCTTGGTCCCTATGGGTGCAAGCACATTCTTAGGTTGGGCGATACACTCACCGGTGACGCTGATAACCCGCTCATACAGGCTCTTGTGCAGGACAATACCCTCATACAGGGCATGGGCGGTACCGACATTGACTACAACAGCGCCAATATCCAGAGGAAGCTTTCCCGAAGGGATTTCCTTATGTATGGTCGCCTTCAAGAGTTGCTTCTCATCGCCCTGGGGATACTTTACCTTTAGGCCGATGATCTCTATGGGGTAGCCTTCCTCCTTGGCTATGGAGGAGAGGTGCTCGATGCAGTCCACCTTGTTCATCTCGATACCGATCACAATACGCTCACACCCGATAATCTTGGCCCCTATCATCGCTCCGGTAAGCACCTCTTCACCTTTTTCCAGCATGAGGCGGTAGTCAGCCGTAAGGTAGGGTTCGCACTCCACCCCATTGATGACAAACGCATCGACGTGCTTGCCAGCGGGGATGGAAAACTTTACATGGGATGGGAAGGTGGCCCCTCCCAGTCCTACAATACCCAAGTCCTTGACCTGGGCAAGAAGGGCACTCTTCTCCTGGGTCTTCCAGTCGAAGGTTTCGGTAGGCTCCGGATCCTGATCGGGGTCGGGTATAATAACGAAAGCATCACAGTTGATGCTGTTTGCCAAGGTGACTTTTCGAATCTCCTTGATGGTACCGCTAACAGGAGAGTGGACATCGGCGCTGATGAAGCCGGAAGCACTTCCGATCTTCTCTCCTCGCAAGACGGTATCACCTTTTGCTTTCAAGGCTTTAGCCGGTGCACCAAGATGTTGTGACAAAGAGACCAGCAACTCAGAGGGCATAGGCAGTCGCTCAATTGGTTGCGAACGACTAAATTCCTTCTTGTCGCGTGGATGCACACCACCTTTGCTGAACGTAGGCACTTTCTGCATAGAAAACGCTCCTTACAACTATATTCTAAAACTCTCGAGGGAATTTTTACAAAATGCTGTTCTATTGTACAGGAAAATACGTATAATGGAAACCATGAATCGGATATTTAGATATGCTTTCTGGAAACTCAAAGGGACCAAAGTATATGCTCTGGTAGGAAAAAGCGGAACAGGAAAGAGTTTCCGCTCAAAACTAGTTGCACAAAAATATGGCATCGACCTCATCATAGATGACGGGTTGCTCATTCGTGGCGACCGCATTCTTGCAGGCAAGTCTGCTAAGCGTGAGAAGAATGTCCTCTCTGCGGTCCGCACGGCAGTCTTTGACGATCTTGAGCACAAGGAGATGGTAATGGATGCCATCCAGAAAGAAAAATTCCACAAGATTCTGATCATCGGCACCAGCGAGAAGATGATCTACAAGATAGCAGGGAGGCTCAACCTCCCCCAACCTGAAAGACTGTTTCGCATCGAGGATATCGCCACCAAGGAAGAGATCGAGACAGCTATGCGCATACGCTACACCGAGGGAAAACATGTCATACCGGTGCCCTCCATCGAGATAACCCGAAACTATCCGCAAATTGTCTACGACACCATGCGCGTTTTCTTTAAGAAAAAGCACCGGTACCCTTTTACCAAGAAAGATGTCAGCTTCGAGAAGACGATCGTACGCCCCGAATTCAGCAAATATGGCAAGGTAACGGTCAGTGAAGCCGCCCTTACCCAGATGGTCGCACACTGTCTTGATGAGTTTGACTCCCAGATAAAGGTCAAGCGCGTCCAGGTGCAGATGAAAAGTGAAGGCTACGCCCTCACCGTAAAGCTGCGCGTGCCGATGCAACACCATATAGCCACCACCTTGGGGGAGTTACAGGAGTACATAGCAGATAGCCTGGAGAAGTACGGTGGCATCTTTGTCGCTAGTGTGAATATAGAGATTGAGGAGTGGGCCTAAAGGTCGTGAGCCTCTGCGCTGGTAGTGGCCTTCTGCTCCTGGTCGGGGGGACGCTTTTGGGAACGCCCACGGCTGCGCCTCTTCTTTGAAGCAGCTGAGACCTCTCCTGTTCCTTCGCTGCGCTTGGGGCGCGAAGGGCCTCTTCTCTGAGGAGGCTTGTTGGCAGGCCGCTGGCTTCGTACACAGTTGCGCGGGGTCTTGAACCCTCGGGCACTGAGAAGTCGCTCACTGGCAAGTTCAACTTCGTAGTTAGATGGGGTCATTGGGCTGATAAGCACCTTGATCTGCCTGAAGGTCTCCTTGAACCGCTCATCAATGGTCATCTGGTCATCAACAAAGACTATCAAGGGATCGACAAGGGCTTTGATCATATCGGCAAGCATGACTTGCGGTCCCTTGTTCTCCTTGGCAAGCATCACACGCTTGTCCATCTCCCTGAGACTGTCCTGCACCTGGGGAAACTTGCTGTAGATGGAAAAACAAGGGAGCATGAAGACCAGGAGCTTGTACTTTTGCAGTTCGTTGAAGATCTCCCGGCTATGGCCTGAGGAGAGGATCTTGTTGACCTCTTCGGTAAGGCGGCTGGTGGAGGTACGCGAAAGTTCATTGGAGTATTTACGGATGGCCATGCGCACATTCATGCGCAAGGAGAAGCCGGTGATCACCGCGTACTTGATCGCCCTGATCATCCTCACAGGATCTTCCCTGAAGGACTCGTCCAAGGGGATAATGGAGCTTATCCGCTTCTTCCTGAAGTCATCCATGGCGTTATTGAAATCCAGCAACTGGTTGGTGGTGGGGTCGTAGTAGAAGGAGTTTATGGAGAAGTCCCGTCTTTTGGCATCCTGGTCTATGGATCCGAACACATTGTTGTTCCCATCCATAGCCTCTTCTCCGCTACGGAAGGTGGAGACCTCATGCACCTTGTCCTTGAAGACAAGATGCACCAGCTTGAAGCGTTTGCCAATGATGCGGGCATTCCAGAACAACCGCTGGATCTGGCGCGGTGAGGCGCTGGTGGCTATATCAAAGTCCTTGGGAATCTGACCGAGCATAAGGTCACGTACAGCTCCCCCTACCAGGTAAGCCTCGGCACCGGACTGCTGCAGTTTCTTGATCGCCCACACAGCATCCCTGTCCAAAAGGGCGTAGTTGATCTTGTGTTCCTTTTGTGTGTATATGTTTGCTACGGGGACTGTCTTTCCATGTTCGTCTTGTTTGTATCTAATTAGCATCTTGCTCTCAATGTATTGGTATTGCAAAGAACCGCATATTGCAGAGCACAAGCGATTCGTTATACACTATTTGTACACCATCCGGGGCAAAAGCACAACAGGAGTATAGGATAATGAGAGTTGAAACAGAGAAACGGACCATCATAGAACCCAAGGTACTGAAGGGTTTCCGTGATTTCCTTCCATCCATGGAGATTCCCAAAAAGGCAATCGTCAACAAGCTGGAAGAGCACTTCTCCCTCTATGGGTTTGTACCGATAGACACTCCTGTGCTCGAATATACCGAGGTTCTTCTGGGTAAGGGAGGGGGTGAGACCGACAAGCAGATCTTCCACTTCCTGGACAATGGCGAGCGTGATGTGGCGATGAGGTTCGACCTCACCGTCCCCTTTGCACGCTTTCTCGCCCTGCACCAGAACAAGCTCGCCTTCCCCTTCAAACGCTTTCACATCAACAAGGTCTGGCGGGGGGAAAATCCCCAGAAAGGACGCTTTCGTGAATTTACCCAGTGTGACTTTGATATAGTGGGTGTAGACAGTGCAGAGGCGGACTACGAGATACTTGCCATGATGGAGAGCTCCTTTGGTGTCATGGGAGTCACTGACTTTACGTTCTGTATAGCCCATAGGGGGCTTTTCAATGCATTTCTTGCCCACCTTGGGGTCCAGGACAAAAGCGTTGAAATCCTCAGGATAGTGGACAAGTTGAAAAAGATCGGTGCCCAAGAGGTCGCCACCCTTCTCCAAGAGTGCACAGGAACAGCTGAAAAAGCACAGAAGATCTTGAGCTACATCAGTGTCGAGGATCCTAGCGAGCCGTTTCTGACCACCTTGGAGAGGCTGAGCACCCTGGCAGGGGGAGAAGTCGAGCATACAACCAGGATGAAGAGTATCTACAGCTACCTTACCGCTGCCGGTATAGAGGACCACTTTGTCCTGGACCCCTCCATCACGCGTGGACTGGACTACTACACCGGCCTGGTCTATGAGACCTTTCTCACCGAGCTGCCCCACTTTGGCTCTGTGTGTAGTGGAGGGCGTTACAACGACCTCGCTTCGCTGTATACCAAGCAGCAACTTCCCGGTGTAGGGTCTTCCATCGGCCTTGATCGCCTGCTTGCCGCCTTGGAGGAACTTGAAAGTCCCCTGATTCAGAAGGCCAGCTCTGCAGACTTGATCATCTTTTGCATGGATGAGAGCCTGAGGAAGTGGTATGACGAACTTGCAAGAAAGTTCCGATCCGAAGGGATTCGCACCACCGTCTATCTTTTGAGCAAGAAGATGGGACAGCAGTTCAAGTATGCAGAGGCCAACCATATACCCTATGGCCTAAGTTGTGGCACTCTGGAGCACAGTGCAGGGAAAGTAACCCTTAAAAATCTACAAACCCGGGAGACGCACGAGATGATAAGCATCACAGAAGCGATCTCCCTACTAAAAAGGAATTGATTTGAAAGATATGAAAATGTTACCTGTGTACCAACACAGGAAGGAAATTCTCACCGCCCTTGATCAGAACCAAGTGATCATCGTAGAGAGTCCCACCGGAAGCGGAAAGACAACCCAGCTTCCCATCATCCTCCATGAGGCAGGCTATGCCTCCTCCCTTATGATAGGAATCACCCAGCCAAGGCGCATAGCCACCCTCAGCGTATCGGATTTTATCCGCAAGCAGGTGGACGACACCCCAGGCTTTGTCGGATACAAGATGCGTTTTGATGATACGACCTCCCACAATACCAGGATCAAGGTCATGACCGACGGTATCCTATTGATGGAGCTGAAGGCTGACCCCCTCCTAAAGAACTATAGCGTCATCCTCGTCGATGAGGCGCACGAACGCTCGCTGAACATCGACTTCATCCTCGGGCTCCTGCAGGATGTCATGAAGAACCGACCTGAATTCAAGGTCATCATCTCCAGCGCCACCATCAATACCAAGGTATTCAGCCAGTTCTTCAACAATGCACCGGTTATCAGCATCGATGCGAAGATCTGGCCCATTGAAGTGGTCTACCACCCCCTCAAGCAGGACAATCTGCAGCACCAGGTCGAGGCCATTACCAAGATAGTGATGAAACAGGCACGCAAGAAGATGGGGGATATCCTGGTTTTCATGACCGGAGAGTTTGACATCACCAACTGTGTGAACGCGCTGTACATGGCAGACACCGAGAAGCTCCTTGAGATCTACCCCCTGTTCGGGCGGCTGAGCAAGGAGGAGCAGGAGTCTGTCTTCAACGACACAAGCGAAGGCAAGACCAAGGTGGTCGTTGCGACCAACATTGCAGAGACCTCTGTCACCATCGACGGCATCACCGCTGTCATAGACATAGGTGTTGCAAAGATAAACTTCTACAACCAGAAGGACTTCACCTCCTCGCTTGTTCCCCTTCCGACCAGCCGCAGCAGCTGTGACCAGCGTAAAGGGCGTGCAGGAAGAACTGCACCCGGAGTCTGTTATCGCCTCTATAGCGAAGAGGATTTCAAAGAGAGAATGCTCTACGGTACCGAGGAGATCCTCAGAACCGACTTGAGCGAGGTTGTGCTCAGGATGAGTGACCTGGGAATCTACGACTACGAGCACTTCCCCTTTATCACCCGACCAAAGAACAGCGCCATCACCAGTGCAGAAGATACCCTGCGCTTTATCGGGGCGATCGACGAGAACCGGCACTTGACCACCATAGGGTCGCTGATGTGCAAGTTCCCCCTGCTTCCCCGTCACTCCCGTGTACTGGTCGAAGCTCTGGTGCACTATCCGGATGTCCTGGAGGAGGTGCTCATCGCCGTCTCCTTCCTCTCGACGAAGAATCCATTTCTCTTTACCCCAGGGGAGGAGGACCTCTCGCGTGCTGCCCACAAGAGGCTTAACAACTCCGAGTATGGTGACTTTGTCGCCTACCTGAACATCTTCAAGAAATACACTGCAAACACCACCAAAGAGGCAAAAGAGCGGTTCTGTAAA
The DNA here is from genome assembly GCA_964588005.1 of uncultured Sphaerochaeta sp. Taxonomy (GTDB): domain Bacteria; phylum Spirochaetota; class Spirochaetia; order Sphaerochaetales; family Sphaerochaetaceae; genus Sphaerochaeta. Next base: position 9,006 of record CAZPOJ010000015.1, on the reverse strand, counting down.
AAGTTCTACCTCGATTACCAGGGGATGCAGGAGATAGTCCATGTGGATGAGCAACTGGGTGAGATCTGCGGGGAGATAGGATTCCCCCTCACCCATGGGGGAAATATACGCGAGTACCTCTCCTGTATCGCAAGTGGCCTGTTACAGTATATCTGCATCAAGGCAGAGCGCAACATGTACAAGAGCCTCACTGCCAACCAGGTTTTCATCCATCCGGGCAGTGCCTACTTCAAGACCCTGCCGCAGTTCATCATCGCCGGTGAGATCGTGCAGACAAGCCGTATGTACGCTCGCTCGGTAAGCCCCTTGGAGAAGGCGTGGCTTGATGACATCAACCCTGACATCTACAGGCAGTTGACCGCTCTCACCCAGAAGGGTGAGAAGAAGCTCTCGAAAAAAGATTTGCGCAAGCGAGAAGAGGCGGAAGAGAAGATCGAAAGCATTGCCAAGGGCAAGGCGGTGGTCCAAGTCTACAAGCGCACCTACCCCACGCTCCAACTGGGCAAGAGGCAGAAGCGAACTGTTGCCATTATCCCCCTTGAAGATTTGGAATATCTCTTTCAGACCAACGAGAAGGCCCCGAAAAGGCCAAAGAACTTCCCTGCAGCCCTGCTCTACCAGGGGTACTATATCCACTATGGTGATAAGTTCTTCTCCATCCTGGATCTCTTTGGAAAGATAGATACGGCAAAAGGTATCCTGGACAATCCACCTAGGAGTATCTACACCATCGACGACGGACAGACGCTGGTGGACAACCTCAGTTGGATCATGACCCTTTGCAGGAACAAGAAGGAGCGCAAGAAGCTTGGGTTTGTAGGGTTTGAGGAGAGTGGAGACGGCAATTTCCGCTTCACCTTCAATTCCGACGGTTTTGATGCTCTGGACATCTCGCTGTATACCCTCCTCCAACTTGGGGACAGGTTTGAGGATGCCAACCAAATAAAGCTTGCCAAGCAGGTCGGCAAGCTTTATGGACAGCTGTTGAAGATGGTCGAGTAAGATTTAGAATATAGGCTTTGTGATAACCAAGTGTTGCACAACCTGCATATCAAGAGGTTTGAGAGTTGCCTTGCCCTGAGCTTCCATCAGGACAAAGAGCACCTTTCCAGCCTCTTTTTTCTTGTCCTTGAGAAGGTGTTCCCTAAAGTCAATCCAGTCGCCACGCCCGATGCGGTAGTCCATGTCATAGCCATAGGACTTGAAGAGCTTGGTTGCCCCTGAGGCATACGCCTTGGTGGTTATACCCAGGGCAACCCCAGCCTCAAGGGCCCGTCCGGTCCCCCACGCTATGCAGGAGCCGTGGCCGTAAAGGCCAAACTTCGAGGAGGATTCCAGGGCGTGGCCAAAGGTATGGCCGAGATTGAGCATCTGCCTGATGCCCAGCTTCTCGGTAGGATCCTGCTCGATATACCAAATCTTCACCGCCAAGGAGAGTTCCAAAAGCCGCCTGAGGGTCTCACTGTCGCGCAAGAGGATCTCATCCTTTTTGACCAGCAGAAGTTTGTACAGCTCTTCATCCTGGCTAAGCAGGGCGTGCTTGATGACCTCAGCAAGGCCGTTGAGGAACTCCTTTTCGCTGAGGGTATGCAGGGTATCAAAACTGATGAGCACCTCGTCGGCAGGATAAAAGGAGCCGACCATGTTCTTCAGCCCCTTGAAATCTATAGCGGTCTTTCCTCCCACCGAGGCGTCGACCATGCAAAGCAAGGTGGTGGGGACCAAGGTGAGGTGGCACCCTCGCATGTACACAGATGCGGCAAAGGCCGCCATGTCACACACTACCCCGCCACCAAAGCCGATGATACGCCCGTCACGCCCTAAGCCCTCATCCATTGCCGAGGAGAGAATCCTCTCCAGCGAGGTAAAGTTCTTGGAGGACTCCCCACTTTCCAGGACAATATGAACAGGGGGAAGCTGCTTGAAGAGTTTCGCCGTATTGGTATCGAAAACCCAAAGGACTGATCGTCCGTAGTTGCCCAGATGGGCAGAGAGATCCTTCAAGTTATCGGCAATAAGAATCTTGCTCTGTTTGCCATGGGCAAGTGTTACCGTGCGTAAAGTATTCATATCCACATTTATACCGTTTATATAAGGGAAACACAAGATAGAAAATGAGAACTTACCTGCAGCAGGACTCTTGGGTTAGGTTGAATTAATAGGTAAATTCGGGGATAATGCGTGGCATGACAGAAATACACTATTTTGACAGTGCCGCTACGACACCCATGAGCGATCGTGCAATAGAGAGATACGCCGCAGTAGCAAAATCCTATAGAGGAAATCCTTCAGCGCTCCATCAGGAGGGCATAGAGGCAAAGACCCTTTTGGAGGAGCTGAGAAAGAAGTGTGCAAAGCAGTTGGATGTCCCCTCCTCTACCCTCCACTTTACCAGTGGAGCGACTGAGTCCAATGCAATTATTGTGAACAACCTGCTTTGGAAGCCTCAGAAAGCTGAGATAATCCTTACCAATATCGAGCATCCCTCCATCAAGGGGTACGGCCCCTTTTTTAGACAATTGGGTTGGAAGGTCATTTACCTTGATGCACCGCAAGGGTTCGTCAGGGCATCCAGCCTTGCGGCTGCTCTGACAGAAAAGACCCGCCTTGTCTCCTGTATGCTGGTAAACAACGTCGTCGGCTCCATCCAGGAGATCGAGTCCTTGGTGGCCGTTGTGCGGGATAAAGAGAGGAGTATCGGACGTAAGATTCATTTCCACACCGATGCTGTACAAGCCTTGGGCAAGATTCCCTTCTCCCTGAGCGCCTTGGGGGTCGACAGCGCCTCCTTCAGTGCACACAAGCTGCACGGGCCTCGTGGAGTCGGCATACTGTACAACAAGGATACATCGGTTCTCGCACTCAACCGAGCTGGAGAACAGGAACAAGGTCTTCGGGGAGGAACGGAGAACCTTAGCGGCATCGCCTCCATGGTCCTGGCCATAGATGATGCCCTGGCCGACCAAGACACACACTACACGCATGTTGCAAAGCTGAAAACCGTTCTAAGAAAGGAGCTTTCTTTCCTGCCGATGCTCTCGCCAGAGGAGGGTTGCTCCCCCTATATACTCACTGTTTCAGTGCATCCCTGGCCTAGTGAGATGTTTACCAGACTGCTGTATGCTAAGGGTTTTTGCCTCTCCTCAGGCTCGGCTTGTTCCAACAATGTAAAACAGAAGAACCAGGGGGTGCTCGTAGCTATGAACATCCATCCCCAAGATGCCAAAAGCAGCCTCCGTATCTCCCTCAGTGGAAAGTCCACCTTAGAGCAGGTGATGCTGCTTGCCCAGGCAATCAAGACAACCTATAAGGAGCTTGCATGAAAGATTCAACACTCTACCTCGTCAGACTTGGAGAGATCTCGCTTAAGGGCCTGAACCGTGATTTCTTTGAGAAGCGGCTCAAGCTCAATATCAAGGCAAAACTCAGGCCCCACCAGAGTGTGGTCACTAAACAGAGGGGAAGACTCTACTTTGAGATCAGCAACACCTGCTCCGAAGAGCAGGCTATCAAAGCTTTCAAGACCACCTTCGGTGTGGTGGGCTTCTCCAAGTGTATCCGGTGCAAAAAAGATATCGAAGTGATCAAGGCTCAGGTGGCCAAACTGATACAAGAGGAGCCCTTTGCCTCCGGGGAGGGAACGTTCAAAAGCGAGACCAGACGTGCTGACAAGAATTTCCCCTTGAACAGCTACGAGATAGACTGTGCGATTGGGGGGGTGGTTTTAAGGACCTATCCCAATATGCGCGTCAATGCAAAATACCCGGAGAAGACCATTTACTGTGAGATACGCGACAGGGCTTACCTTTATACCTCTCCTCAGCCGGGACCTGGGGGACTGCCGGTCAACACGGCAGGAAAAGCTATGTTGTTGCTCAGCGGCGGCATAGACAGCCCGGTTTCCTCCTACATGATGGCCCAGCGCGGGCTCAAGCAGGAGTGCATCTACTTCCATTCGCCCCCGTATACCAGTGACCAGGCGCTGGAGAAGGTAGAAAAACTCACTTCACTTATAGCCCCCTACCTGCAAGGCACACGCCTGCACGTGGTCCCCTTCACCGCTGTACAGCTGTGGATACGCGACCACAGCCCTGAGGATGAACACACCCTGATGTTCCGAGCTGCGATGATGAAGGTGGCAAATACCATAGCTCAGGTGCAGGATGGAGAGGCCATCGTTACCGGCGAAGCACTCAGTCAGGTAGCAAGCCAGACTTTGGAGAGCATGACATTCACCGACAATATGAGCGAGCGTCTGGTCCTGCGTCCGCTTGTAGGCATGGATAAGGAGGAGATCATGAAGATCGCCCATAGCATTGGTACCTATGAGACGTCCATCCTCCCTTATGAGGACTGTTGTATTATCTTCAGCCCGAAGCACCCCTTGGTACGCCCGAATGTACGAATTGTTACCGAGCACTACCACGCGATGGAGATAGAACCCTTGCTCCAAGAGGCGATTGATGCAGTAACAACAGTAGATTTTGACTTTGAGGGGAACAGGAAAGAGTAACTTAATATAGACACTTTTCTATAATGTGTATAAATGTTTAAAAAATCACTGTAACAAACAGGGAATACAAAGTATTGTATCTGCAGACGGAGGCATTTCGGTGAAAATCGGATTAGACGTTGGCTCCACAACAATGAAGAGCATTGTCCTTGACACTACAGGTAACCTTATACATACACAGTACACCCGGCACTTTTCTCAGATACGGGAGACTGCGGCAACATTGCTGTCGGCAATTCTTACAGAATTTGGCGACAGCGAGATCTCTATCAGCATCTCCGGCTCTGCAGGAATGGGTCTGGCCCAAAACCTAGGCCTCAATTTTGTCCAGGAGGTCTATGCCACTCGCCTAGCGGTACGGCACTACCTACCTTGCAGTGATGTGGTCATTGAACTTGGTGGAGAGGATGCAAAGATACTCTTTTTGGGGGACCAGATGGAGGTGCGTATGAACGGCACCTGTGCCGGCGGCACAGGATCGTTCATTGACCAGATGGCATCATTGTTACATGTCAGCCAGGACGAGATGGACAGCCTTGCAGCCAAGGCAAAGCAGACCTACTCCATAGCAAGTCGCTGTGGAGTCTTTGCCAAAAGTGATGTGCAGCCCCTGCTCAACCAGGGAGCTGCCAAGGAGGACCTTGCCCTCTCCATCCTCTATGCCGTGGTCAACCAGACTATAGCTGGTCTTGCCCAGGGCAGGCCCATCAAGGGCCAAGTTGTCTATCTCGGCGGGCCCTTGACCTTTTTCCCCCAGTTGCGCAAAGCCTTTGACCTAAGCCTCAAGCTCGAGGGGATCTGTCCGGAGAACTCCCTCTATTTTGTAGCGTTGGGAACAGCATTGGCCAGCGGAGCGAGCGAGCTGACACTGAAAGAGCTCATCCACAAGGTAGAGCACACCACGACAAAGATCTCCTATACCTCCATCACTCCCCTTTTCAAGGACCCTAAGGAGTACGAGCTCTTCCAAGCACGACATGCAGCGTCCAAGCTCCTTTACAGCGACCCTGAGCGCTATGAAGGTGAGGCTTTCTTGGGCGTTGATGCTGGCTCGACTACGGTAAAGATCTGTATACTCGACACCGAGGGCAAGGTCCTCCATACGCGCTACCAGAGCAACAACGGCAACCCCGTCCAGCTGATCAGGGAGTTCCTCACCACCTTCATGCTCTCCTATCCCAAGATATCTCTTGTGAAAGGGTGCTCCACCGGATACGGGGAGCACCTCATCAAACAAGCCTTCGACCTTGAGTACTCGCTTGTCGAGACAATGGCCCATTACACCAGTGCAAAGGCATTCAATCCCCTGGTCGACTTTATCATCGACATCGGTGGCCAGGACATCAAGTGCTTTAAGATAGTCGATGGCTTCATCGACGATATCTTTCTCAACGAGGCGTGCTCCTCAGGGTGCGGCTCCTTTTTACAGACCTTCTCCAACGCCTTGGGCTACACCCCAGAGGAGGCTGCCAAGCTCGCCCTTGGGGCTGAACACCCTGTAGACTTGGGAAGCCGGTGCACCGTCTTTATGAACAGTTCGGTAAAACAGGCCCAAAAGGACGGTGCTTCGGTACCGGATATCTTTGCAGGGCTTGCCATCAGCGTGGTGAAGAATGCCCTCTACAAGGTTATCCGCTCAACCGACCCCTCGATGCTGGGCGAACATATCGTGGTACAGGGAGGTACGTTCCTCAACGATGCTGTGCTGCGCTCCTTTGAGATGGAGCTGGGATCGGAAGTGGTCCGTGTCCAGGAGGCGGCCCTGATGGGAGCATACGGGTGTGCCCTCTATGCCAAGAAGATGCACAAAAGCGTACCCCTTGGGACTACGCTGCTCCAACTCGATGCCTTGCAGCACTTCACCCACACCACCAAGACCCTCCACTGCAAGGGGTGCACCAACTACTGTCTTTTGACCATCAATCGCTTCGATAATGATCGCAAGCTGGTAAGTGGCAACAAGTGTGACCGTATCGTCAAGCCTGAAAGTTTCATCAGCGACCCCACCTTGTTGAATATCTACGCCTTCAAACAACGCTACCTTGCCAACTTTAAGCCGGTAAAAAACCGAAGGGGCAGGATAGGCATCCCCTTCCAGCTAAACTTTATGGAACAGCTGCCCTTTTGGCACACCTTCTTCTCCTACTTGGGCTTTGAGGTGGTAGTATCCCCACCCTCTACCAGACAGACCTACCTGGACGGGCAATCCACCATCCCCAGCGATACGGTCTGCTACCCTGCCAAGCTGATGCACGGACATATCCAATACCTCCTCTCTGAGGGGGTAACGACCATCTTCTACCCCGCAAGCAGCTATAACATCGACGAGGGCAAAGGGGACAACCATTTCAACTGTCCGGTAGTTGCCTACTACCCTGAGGTGGTGAAAAACAACATCCCCGAACTCACCGCCGAAGGCATCACCTTTATCAATGATTACTTTTCACTGGCTGACCGATCCTTCCTGCCTAAACGGCTCTATGCCATCCTGGGAAAGCCCTACGGGATTCCCAACAAGGAGATCCGACAGGCGTGCAGACGTGGCTACGAGGCGCATGAAACGTACCTAAAGGCTATTCGTGCCCAAGGCGAGATTATCATGACAGAAGCTCGGAGCAAGGGGTGGCCCATCATTGTCCTTGCAGGCAGGCCCTACCACCTGGACAGTGAGGTCAACCACGGTATCGACCAGTTGCTTCTGCAGTGTGAGTGCGCCGTCATCAGTGAGGACACCGTCGCCTATAAGATGAAAAAGGAGGATCGCAAGGTCCTCAACCAGTGGCCCTATCACGCCCGTCTCTATGATGCGGCCAGGTATGTAATTGGCCAGAAAGACATGAACCTCATCCACCTTGTCTCCTTCGGCTGTGGCCTTGATGCGGTGACCAGCGATGAGATCAGGGACATCCTGCATAACAGCGAGAAAATCTACACCCAGATAAAAATCGATGAGATTACCAACCTCGGGGCTGT
>CAZPOJ010000015.1:0-1420 GCA_964588005.1 uncultured Sphaerochaeta sp. | reverse complement strand
TGGTGATCAGCCAGACCGGAGGGGGGTGCCGAGCGAGCAACTATATAGCGCTGCTACGAAAAGCACTGAAGGCGTGTGGAATGAGCCAAGTTCCTGTTATTAGCGCCAACCTCAAGGGGATGGAAGACCACCCGGGTTTCAGACTAACCCCCTTTATGCTCTTACAAGCGTATGCAGCTTTTGTCTATGGGGACCTGTTGATGACCCTATCCAACCAAATCCGCCCCTATGAAATCAATAAAGGTGAAGCAGACGCCTTAGTTTCAAAGTGGATAGCCTATCTTTCCAAAAAGTTTGCGAACAACAGCGGCTATATCGGATGGGCGATGAAGCGCAACCTCAATGCTATAGCAGAGGAGTTTGCCCGTATTCCCGTCAAGAAGGTGGAGAAGGTCAAGGTGGGTATCGTAGGGGAGATCTACATGAAGTACTCTCCCCTAGGCAACAACAACCTCCAGCAGTTCCTTGAAGAACAGGGCTGTGAGGTTATGGTCCCCTCTATGATGGGTTTTCTCTACTACGGAGCTGATAATGCCATCACCGACCGCAAATACTATGGAGGGAGGTTTTTCTCCTCCTTTTTTACCCAGATCATATTAAAGCTCATGTTCAAAGTCGAGCACATGTCCCTTGAGGCTATGAGAAAACAGGGTTGCTTCACCGTCCCCTCCACCTATCTTGAAATGAAAAAACTCAACGAAGGTATCCTTGACTACGGTGTAAAGATGGGAGAAGGGTGGCTGCTTACCGCCGAGATGCTCGAACTGGTCCACATAGGATACAAGAACATCGTCTGCACCCAGCCCTTTGGTTGTCTTCCCAACCATATCTGTGCCAAGGGCATGATCAGGACCGTGACTGAGAAGGCCCCGGATGCAAACATAGTGCCTATCGACTATGATCCTTCGGCAACCCATGTAAACCAGGAGAACCGCATCAAGCTGATGCTTGCAATTGCAAGGGAAAAGCTTGAAACAGGCACGCAATAAGCCTATTTGCCTTTAGTGCGCCCCCTACCCCTGTTCTCCTCTCTTGGAATTGAGTATATTTGTAGTATGAAAAAAATAATGATACATGATACCCATGAGCTACAGCAGCTTGTTCGTACCCATATAGAGTCAATAGCAGGCCAAAAGGAAGGCTCTATTCGTATTGGCCTTCCCGGTGGAAGAAGTGCGAAGCACCTTGTCCAGGCGATGCTCGGCCTTGAAAACTCCCTGTTCCAACGAGTCCGTCTCTATCTTCTTGACGAGAGGCTCACCGGTGAGCTGAACAAGGATACATTGCTACAAGCAGGACTGGACAAGGCGATTGAGGACAAAAGATTTGACCGGACAAGGCTGGTCATACCCAGAGTCGGCGAACCCCTGCTTGAAGGGTCGGATCTCCAGTTCGACCTCATCTATCTGGGAATTGGTGA
>CAZPOJ010000014.1:0-30343 GCA_964588005.1 uncultured Sphaerochaeta sp. | reverse complement strand
ATCATCGGGATGGTGATGGTCCCCGTCGTTGCCACATTGGCAATGGCGGATCCGTTGATCATGCCCAGCAGGGCACTGGCAAGGACTGCAACTTTAGCAGGTCCTCCTGCAGTCCTTCCCACCATGGTAAGTGCAATGTCGTTGATGAATTGACTGAATCCACTGTGTTTCAGGTAGGATCCGAAGAGGACAAAAAGGAAGATATAGGTTGCACTGACACCGATACCAACACCAAAGATACCTTGGCTGCCCCAAATCATGTGGTTGAGGACCCGTTTCATGCTGAAGCCGACGTGGCCCAGCTCCCCGGGGATGAATCGCCCGAAGAAGTTATAAAGGAAAAATATCAAACCTAGGATGGCCAGGTTTTTACATGCCCTGCGGCCTCCTTCAAAGATAAGGAGCATGACTACTGCCGCTATCACCAGGTCCATGGTGAGCATGTAGCCGCCACGCCTTGCTATGACCGTGTAGTTCTTCAACAGGTAGCCAAAGGCAAAGATGGTAACACCCAAGAGCACAAAGTCCCAGATGGGAGGCAAGGCCCTCTCGCGCTTCTCTTTTGCATAGGTAGGGAAGAGTAAAAAGGTGAATCCCAACAGAAAGAAGAGGTGCCAGGTGCGTAAGGCCATCGCATCGATAGCCCCGAGGGTATTTGCATAGATTTGAAATGTTGCCCATATCATAAACAATACAGTGATGCCACTTCCCAGTGGGCCTGTATAGGTACGTAATTTGCTATCGGGTTCTTTCTCCCCTAAGAGTTCCTGTGCCTTGATCTCTTCTGCAGTCAAAAAAGCTTGTGTCTGTTGTTTCATGCGTACTACCCCAAAAGTAATCTCCAATCTATTGGGTGTTAAGCTTTTTGTCAATTTGGATATTCATTATTTAGTATATTTATGACAACAATATACTAAATGGTAAGGTAGCTAGCCAGGTTCATGGATAAAACCTTCTTCATGGCCCAGAATGTTCCCCCCAAAACAAAAACAGTAATGATATGGGAAAGATTTTTCCCGTCCATAGGGTTTCCCGATACACCAAGAGAAAACCGTTACAAATCTATGGGTATGCAACCATTTGGTTGAGTATCTCAGGTTGGAAGAGAATCTCCTGAATATGGCTATTTCTGGGCTCATAGCCAGTGTTTTCATCTAAAAAGATTTTTTAGTTGCTTTCTTGGATGTGCTATGTTAACGTTAATCCATGAAGGTCAAACTGAAGGATATAGCTGCCCAGACAGGATTCTCTATCAATACCGTTTCTCGTGCTTTGCGCGATGATTACCGGATAAGTGGAGCTACACGGAGTTTAATAAAGAGTGCTGCAGATGAAATGGGCTATATTTGCAATGTAGTTGCTGGAAGCATGCGTTCGAACAAATCAAACATCATCGGAGTTGTTTCTGCAGATCCTGCCAACCCCTTCTACGCTGAAGTTATCCAAGGAATTGAAAGGCGTGCACGTCGCTTGGGCTACAACATCCTCTTGATAAATACAGAGGAGCAGGCAGAGAATGAGAGAGCTGCAATTCGTCTGTTGCTCGGTCGTCAGGTGGATGGATTGATAATTGCTCCGGTGTTCGATGACAAAGAGAACTTTGCCTTTTACCAGAGTCTCTCCACTCCGTTCATTTTTGTAGGAAGATATATAAAAGGACTGAAAAGTCACTCCATACTGCATGGAGACATAGAAGGCCAGGCAATGGCTTTCGAATATCTTTTACGACGTGGCCATAAAAAGATCCTCTACATAGCAGGACCTAAGAACATCAGCAACACAATCGATCGTTTGGAAGGGTTGAAACTAGCCTATCAACGGGATGGGATGCAGATCGATGAATCCTATATCTTCGAATCCTCAGGTCACATGGAGGATGGATATGCACTGGTCTGTCAAGCGCTCAACAGGGGACTATCATTCACCGCGGTTGTCTGTTTCAACGATCTTCTTGCATTTGGCGCACTCAAGGCGTTGCAAGAAAAATCATTGTCAGTCCCCACCGATGTCGAGGTAATTGGTTTTGACAATTTGGCCATGAGCCAATTCATGCAACCGCGGTTGACTACTGTAGAGATCCCAAAGAATCGTTTGGGGCAAAAAGCGGTTGAGGAACTGGTGAATCATATCGATGACACCAAGTATCCTTACAACACTGTAAATATGAAACCAAGGCTGATCCATCGTGAAACAACCTTGGAAAGTCATATAAAAAGTATCACAACGTAATAAAAGGAGGAGATTATGAAAACTCATAATCACAAACGAACGATCATTGCAATCTTTCTGATCGCTTTGATCGCATTACCTGCACTTTGGGCTGCGGGAACCAAAGAGGATGCGACACGGAAGGGTCCCATTGAGGTGACCTTCTGGTCCCTGTTTACCGGTTGAGACGGAGAATTCTTCGATGCAATGATTGCAGAGTTCAACAGGACACACACCGATATCGTAGCAAAGAGCGATACTGTGAAGTTTGATAATTATTATACCAAACTGACCACAGCATTATCGGCAAAGAATGCCCCAGATGTGGTAGTCGTACACCAAAGTAATTTGCTGGGATATGTCCCTAGAGGTGTATTTCTTCCCCTGGACGATCTTTTGGCTCGAAACAATGCTCCGCTCGGTGATTTCGTGAAGGCACCCTTGGAAGCAGTAAAATATGACGGCAAGTTATATGCACTGCCATTGGATGTCCATGCTCTCATCATGTACTATAACGCAGATTTGTTTGCCCAGGCTGGAGTGGATGTAGTACCTCAGACATATGAAGAACTCATCGCCGCTAGTACAGCAGTGCAAGCAAAGACCGGTAAGATGGGTTTGTCTGTTGACAACACAACCGCTACATACAAAGCCTATACTCTTACCCGTCTGTTTATGTCCATGCTTGAGCAACAGGGAAAAAGCTTCCTGAACGCCGACAACACCAAGGCCAACTTCAATAATGCTGCTGGTGAAGCTGCATTGCGTGCACTCATAGACACGGTCCACAAGTCCAAGGTAACTCCTGGCGGACTCGACTATGATGGCGCAGTGAATGCATTCAAACTTGGTAATGCAGGTATCCATTTCAATGGAGTCTGGGCTACAGGCTCATTTGAAAAGCAAGCTGGCTTGAATTTCAAGACTGCAGGACTCCCCCCACTTCTTGGTAAACCAGCAACGTGGTCGGGTTCCCATACTCTTGCAATCCCTGTCCAGAAAGTTGAAGACCAGGCAAAGCTCGACGCAGCCATTGAGTTCATGCTCTGGATGACCGAACATGGCGATATGTGGGCGAAAGCTGGACATATCCCCACAAGAGAATCAGTGTACGAGAAGGAGTCCTTTACCAGTTTGCCACACCGCAAGGACTATGCAGACTCTGCTTCGTATGCATTTGCACCTCCCTCTACTCCAGCATGGGAAGAGATCTATTCGACTACTTCCGACTTGCTTGAGTATGCAGTAGCAAAAAACCAGAATGTAAGGGAAGCTCTTGCAGGAATGGAATCAAAGATCAATAGCATCATAGCTTCATATTAGTTTTCAGTTTTCACCTCTTGGGCAGGGAATCTCCCTGCCCAAGACTTGATTTACTGATCCGGGCATTTTAATAAAGGATTTTATATGGCAATACCAGGAAATCATGATAAAAGGGATGGGATTATCTTTTCATTACCATTTCTCATCGTTTATTTTTTGTTTATGGTTTTTCCGCTTGGGTTTGGGCTGTTCATCAGTTTCTTCAACTGGGATATCCTATCACCCGGTAAATTCGTAGCCCTAGACAATTACAAGCGATTATTCACCGATGAAATGTTCTACAGCTCCCTTTGGCATACCATAGAATTCGTGTTGATCACCACTCCAGTACTACTTATAATTGGATTTTCCATGGCTTTGCTCGTGACAGGAGATTCACCTCTGAAGAAGATATCAGAGAACGTATTTTTTCTGCCGTACATCTTGTCCATGACAGTAATAGGAACATTATGGGCTTGGCTTATGCAACGTGACTATGGTCTGTTCAACCAGGTTATCATGCATTTTGGAGGAGAGCCTATAGGGTGGCTCATCAATCCGAAGTATGCCATGTGGTCGGTTGGTATAGCCACCTACTGGTGGACTGCAGGCTTCAATATGATCTTATTCTCCGCAGGCATAAAGCAAATTTCTAAGGAAGTGTACGAATCATCAAAGATAGATGGTGCAGGGTACTTCCAGACGCTTTTCAAAATTACCATTCCTTTGGTCAAGCCAACCGCCGTGCTCTGTCTCATCCTACAGATAATTGCATCTTTCAATGTGTTCGGCCAAGTATATGTTATGACAGGCGGGGGCCCGCATGGACGAACTCGGGTGCTGACCCAATATATCTACGAAGCGGGCTTCAGGTATTTCAAGATGGGTTACTCAGCAGCCATGGCCTATGTTCTGTTCTTCATCATTCTGCTGATATCAGTAGTCCAATATGCACTATTGGGAAAGGAGCGTTCATGAGCAGTAGGAAAAGCATGAAAACAAAAACTATTGTTCTTCGGTCGTTGGAGGTCCTGCTCCTTATCATTTGGATTTTTCCCTTGGTATGGATGGTGATCACTTCCATCCAATTGGAAAGTGACGTCATCTCTGAATCTTTGAGAATATGGCCAGATAATCCTACCTTCAAAAACTATACCAAAGCATTTGGCTCGACTCAAATCTTGAAGTGGATGCTCAATTCGGTCATCGTTTCTTTAAGTGCCATGATTCTCACGCTCCTAGTGGATGCTCCCATCGCATATGCATTTGCGAAAATTGATTTCCCTGGGAAGCAAATTCTTTTCTGGGCTGTAATGGCAGGCATGATGGTTCCGTTCCAAGTGCTGATTATTCCGTTGTACCAACAGTTTAATGCTTTTGGAATCGTGAATACCTTAGCAGGTACCATGTTGCCTCGGCTTGCCCTCCCTGTGGGAATATTTATCCTGAAACAATTCTTCGAAGGAATACCCTCGGACCTCGAAGAGGCTGCCTTCATCGATGGCGCAAATCGGTACAGGGTGTTCGGATCCATCATATTGCCCCTCGGAAAAGCAGCGATGGCAACGGTAGTGATCCTCAGTTTTATCAGTGCATGGAATGACTTTCTCTGGCCACTGATAATAGTCAGTGATACTGCAAAATACACAATTACCGTGGGAATTGCTAATTTCCAGGGAACTCATGGAACGGATTATGCACTTATCATGAGCGGGGCATTGATTGCATCTATTCCTCAGTTTATATTTTATGCATTCTTCAGAAAGAGGATTATTGCAGGAATTGCAATGTCAGGAATTAAGGGATAATCATGGTATACGAAATCAAAGGCCAACATGTTGCTGTATTCAGTGCTCCGGAGAAAATGCCCACTTGTACTTTTTCATATCAATTGATGCTCGACTCCAATGAATATGAAGTCGATACCATTGTTGGCACGAACAATGGTATCAAGGCAACGTTTAAACGTGACTCTACCCCTATTGCAACAGTGGTGGATACATTCTCGGTAGAGAGATCACCAACAAATGAAGGGCGTTCATGCATACAGGTGGAGCGGACCGTCAGCTTCTTAGTGGCGGGGGCATTCCGTATTGCTCAACTCTGCACTGTCCCTTTTACAAAGGAACCGGATGTATTTGTGCCTGCTGTCCTGTATAGAAACAATCTTGAGGGTAGGGGAGCCTTTCCTCGTCGTACTGATAAGGAAGACGAGTGGGCTTTCATAGAATCACGCACCCCGCTACCGGGTATAACCGTATTAAGTGATGGCGAACGAGGTTTTGCCCTGTGTTGTAGCGAGGCCGGAGCTTCTCGATTGCCAGTGAGTGCCTCGACTAAGACCTCGCCAAACGGGGCTACTATTACCGTATGGGAACCAGGCTTTGAATGGCCGAAACAGTATACAGGCAAGAAGACGCTTGTTGCGTATGATACACAGAGTGAAAACGAAATCAGCTACCAGGTCACCGATGCCGCTATCCCCAGACAACTCACCAATGTTCTCTCTATCATGGCTGGAGCAATTGGTGAAAACCGTCCTTTTGGATTCTACCGAGCATTCCTTGAGTCGATTGATGGACACTCCCAAAACACCCGGAACATACAGAAGATGGTCTCTTGGGATCAGTACAAGGAGCTAAAGCTCATCCACCTGCTCTCTTTGGTGGAACCTATTGAGCCCGGTAGGACTGCTTGTATTTGTATGGGGCGTAACAACGGTTTCGTGCAGGATGTATATGAATATACAGCAGGGTCGTTCCTAGTGAAAAGCCTTGAAGCCGCTCTGATTTTTGCTAAAACCTGTGAAGCTTCCCTATCCTCCGATGCAAAGATGATGTTGGAAAAGGTAGGTGCTAGAATTGGAAATCCAGGATGTTCCCTTAGCGACCTTGCGATAATGATAGGACGTTTTTTCCTGCAAGGAGAGGGTGCTCCTGGAGTACATCAGGATTGTTATGACAAAAAACGTACCATATGGGGTGGCTATCTGGGTATAAGTGAGCATGATGCTTTCAGATACCTGGTGAATGCTCGGTGTAATGGAGAGGTGATGGCCAGTTATGTCGCCCTATACGAAACGCTCAAAGAACAAGGCAACGATATTTCTGAATTCTTGGAACTTCCGAAAAGAGTCGCCCGGTTCTACATACAACACCAATTCAAGGGAGATCAGGATGGATCTTTCGGACGTTGGTGGTCTGCAGAAGGAAAACCCATTAACAGCCTTGGTACAAATGGGGCTTATATTGTGAGTTTTCTTTGTGCAATTGAGTCCTATATGACTCCAGAAGATAGGGTTGCTGATGCTCTGGGACGAGCAGCGGTCTACTATGGGAACCTAATTGAGAATGGAGAGTATTTTAGCGATACTTTGGACGCCGACTCCTGTGATAAAGAAGCCGGAGTAACACTAATGAACATGTTCTGTGATCTGTATGACCGTGACAATGATGCGAAATGGATGGAATATGCCAGGAAAGCCGCAGAGTTTGTGGCCACTTGGATATGGCAGTACGATATCGCATTCCCCCAAGACTCCCTTCTTGGTCAAACAGGATTCTCTACCAGGGGAATGACAAGTGTTTCGATCGCTCACCATCATCTGGACTTTTATGGAATACTCATTGCCTATGGTTTTTTTCGTGTATGGGAACATAGCCGTGAGGAGTTCTTCCTCACCCAAGGGGAATTGATGCTCAATGCTTGTCGGCAACTTGTTGCCAACAAGGATGACCTTCTAGGCCGAGGTGTTGATGAAATTGGTTGGCAGCCAGAACAAATGAATCACACTGCTTGGGATTATTTTGATCGATTGGAGTATAAGCATGGTTCCTATGATATCGATATCGCATGGGTTGCCGTTCTAGGTCTGGGCGCATACCAGAAGATCGAAGAACGGTTTCCCGAGATGGTAACAACGCGAGAGAGGAGCTGAAACATGTATCCGTTTCGATTCTCATTGGCTTCGGTGAATCTTTGGAATACGATACTTTGGGAGACGAGAGCTCCTGCGGTGAAGCGGTTTCTTGAACTGTACCAACCCGACATATGTTGTTTTCAAGAAGTACGGGAAGAAACACTGCAGGAGATAGACCTTTTCCTTCCCCTGTATGACCGGGTTGTTGATACCCTTCCCGGATGGAGCAATGAAGGGACCATCTACTACAATAGAAAGGTTTTCGAAAAGATAGAACATGGGGCCATCGACCTGGATATGCCGGAGAAGGACCGTCGCCTCTTCTGGGTGCGTTTGTCGGTCAAGTATTCGGATATGTCGTTGCTTGTTGCCAATGTGCACCTCACGCACCAAGAGAATGCCGATGAGTGTGCGACAGGCCTTTCATACCGGCATGGCCAAGCAGAAAAGATGGGTATCGCCCTGGACTCCTTGATGCATGCTGATGAGCCGGCAATAGTCTGTGGGGATTTCAACGACCCTGTTCACCCTGCAAGACAGTTGGGCCAACATGGCTTCATCGATATCTTTGGCAGCCTGGGAATAGCCCAACCCCCTACATTCCCTTGTGCTGCAATGACAGATGAAATTCATTGTACTGAGGCAATTGACAAGATTATGGTAAAGGGTAGAATCCGCCCCCTGCTAGGTAGCGTTCCCCATTTTTATTATGAACGTTCTGGAGTAAGCGACCATTGGCCAGTAGTGGCTATGTTTTCAATGGGGTGAGTATGAGACCCGATGAACCTGGGAGAAGACCAGTTTTGTGGTGATCGCAGCTACTGATTCTATCTTTTCAGAAATTGGATGGTAGGGCTCTGAAATCCGAACGCCAAATTTTGACAGATCTGTATCCCCATCAGGCGGAGCTTGTGCCTACTGGAGCTCCTCAGAAACCTATGGGTGCCGGGCAAACTATACCTGGGCTCAGAGTTTCAATTCAGGAAATCAGGGTCATGGGGATAAGGATTTCAGCGAGTACCGAGTACGTGCAGCGAGGGCTTTCTGAGCGGTTCTCCTATCAAAATACCTCTATTTCTAATACTTAGTACTGTAATAGCCTTTCTCTAGTTAAGTAGAATGATAAGATAAAATTTTATTTATTTCCTGAAATTGCAAGGTTTTTTCGTTGACAACTCAAATTTCAAGCTCTAGCATAAAAACAAGTATGTAATGAAAAGTGTTGCTTCTGGCGACAATTTTTTTATTAAAAGCCGTGATTGTTGGCTGTTTGCCTTATTTATTGGCTGAATTTGTTGTCTTGGTTTTAAAAGAGAGGAGGTTATTTTTGTTCTTCTAATAGTTTCCTGCTTCTTTGTACGTGCATCTTTAGGGGGCATTTATACTACATCCTTTCTCATTTTGTACTAGATGGTCCGTTGCACCCTCCGTTGGCCTGGAGGAGACGGACAGGAAGGAGTTCCCATGTCACGTCCTAACCCAAGCTATCGCAGGATTATCGCTCTTCATCTTATCGTGTTGTTCCTTCTTGTGCCATTTGCCTTAGGTGCGGCGATCGGAAGGGTTACCCCCCGAGAGCTGGTTGCAAACACATACAAGTTTGATTCTACCCGGTATGCAAAAGTTACTGTTGCAACCTTGCTTAACAACCATGTAGCGAGCATTTCCATCGAAAACAAGGAAGATAATCCCACTGATAGTACCTTTGCCAAGATTACCTTGCGCATCAATTGGGAGACTGTGGGGTGGGGGGACGGGTTTGTCAATGCCTATTTTATTGAAGAAGTCGTGGGAAATAATACCCTCAGTTTCAACAACACGGAAGCTTCTACCTACACTGATAAGATTGAAGTAGAAGATTTTGATATAAGTTGGTATGATGGCACCCGCCCAAGTTTTGACACATTGACCGGTATGACCATTCCCGAAGGGCGCTTCTACATCACTATTTTAGTGGACGAGGTCGATAATGCAGAGGGAGATAATCCCGAGCGTAAAGGAGAGACGAATGCGGTTGAGTTAAAAGTCGTTACTATCAGTGATACTATGGAAATCGTTGCCACACCGACCGTTGCTAACAATATCTTGAGGTGGCAACTTCCCGAAGTTCCCCTGTATAGCGTGATAGACTGTAAAACAACTTCGAAAATAGTGATTACAAGTCCTGATGGAAAAAAGAATACCTTCTCTATCAATCATAAGAAGCCATCAGGGGAGCCCGATACAAAGCTGAAAGGGTATCCAACCGGTGAAGGGGTGGATGCTGAAGGGTACGTCACCTATGATCTGGCCAATAAAAATCTAGCATTCCGTGCAGGAGAAAAGTATTCTGTTGATCTTCTACTTTTTGACTGGACGAATTCTGAGGTCGTTAAGAGTTCAACGGATTTCACCTTCCCCCCTGCCAACGGTAGGTTTACTGCACCGGTGGGTCCGATAGGAAACTTTACCCCGAGCTTTGAATGGAGCTATGGGGTGTATGCCTCTTCTCCATGGATTTCAAAATATGACCTTGTCATAAACGGGGGTGGGACAACACAGACCATCAGCGGGATAACAAGCTCCTTTTACACCCTTACTGAACCACTTAAGGCCGGAACTACCTTTACGTGGTACGCCGTTCCCTATTATTCGAGTGATAATACCAAATTCTTTACAGGACAGCCGACTAATCCGGCGACATTCAAAACTCCAGATCACAATCAGATGGATCTCCAGCTCATAGCCCCCGGTAGTGGGACCGTCCTGTTTGCAGGGGATTCGTATACCTTCTCCTTTGATGTTCAATTATACAATAAGGCTAGCATTTCCTCCGCTTCATGGAAGATTGGGGCAGCAACTGTGGTACGACAAGACAATACGGTTGAGTACACACCCCAAACGGCATCCGGCAGTGTTGCCGTTTCCTGTACCGTCACAGACTCCCTTGGGCTTGCTAAAACTGCAGGTCCTGCCACATTCCAAGTAAAAAAACCTGAGCTTGTCCTAGCTTCAACTATTCCTTCTCAAGCTACTATCGGATCAACGGTCACCTTCTCTCTTTCCAAGGCGAATGACCTGGATGAAATATCCTGGTTTGTAGATGGAGAGGAGATTGGAACTGGAACCTCGGTACAATTCTCCCCCCTAGTGGCCGCTACACATACTATCCAGGCAAAGGCTGTCTCCAATGGACGTTCCCCTCAAGGCGATGCTATCCAGAAGAGAGTGGAGACCGAAACCAAGACAATGACCGTTATTGATGCACGAAAGCCCGATCTTTCCATCACCTTCCCCTACACCGACAGTGCTACCCAATCAAGTGTGCTGGTCGGCCAGAGCTATCCGCTAGAGGCCACTTACACTACCTACAATGCCTTCAAGTCCCTTGAATGGAGGGTAAATGGGAGTGTTGTTCCTACTCCTTGGACGCCTCCTAGTGCCGGTACCTATACCATCAGTTGCACCGTATATGACATATACAATAAGGCTACCACCGATACTCGGACTGTTTCGGCCATCACCCCGTATATACAGATCACCAGTCCCCAGAACAATGAGGTTTTCCCCTTGTCGTCCCTGCTCTCGGCGACAGTCGGTGCCCCTTCCCAAGCTAAGGAGATTGCCTATACGCTCGCAGGGGTCCCAGTGGCAGTGAATGGATCCCATCGATTACAAACGGCAGGGGTGCAAACCCTCTCTGTTTCTGCTGCATTCTGGATATTGCATCCAGATAAGAGTTTGAAAAAAACAATCTTACAGGACACTATTTCTCTCAAGGTTATCGATACAGCACCCCCGACTGTACAACTCTTATTCCCCACAAGTACGACGCTTCTCCTAGGGGCGCCTTACTCCTTCTCAAGCAGTGCTTCTTCAGAAAATGGAATTGCTTCCTATGCCTGGAAGCTAGGAGCTAAAACAGGGAGTTCCCAGACCCTGGAGTATACTCCCTCCTCCCGTGGAGCGTTGCAAGGATCGCTCGTCGTACGAGACAATGAACAATTGACTACCTCTGCCCAGTTCTCTGTTAACGTAGTTGATCCGTCTCTTGCATGGAGTTCTACCCTGGGCACTACAGCACTGCAAGGAGCAAAGGCAACCTACACTGTAAGGGTGCAAGACATCGATGAGCAATCCATCCAGTGGTTTGTAAATGGTGTTGCCATGGGAACGGGAAAGAACTTCTCCCATACATTCTTACAACCGGGAACTGCAACAATTTCTGTTGTTGCAAAAAGCTCCTACCATGATGCACAATGGAACCAGGTGGTGAAAGAGTATCCACTGTCACACACCGTGCAGGTCTACTCCTCTGCGACCCCAGTGCTCTCCTCTGTCATCCCTCAGGAGTCTTGGGAGCTCTTTAGCGGGGATACCTATGCCTTCAGTTTCCAATCTACAAAGCCCAATGGGCAAGTCACAGAATCCATCACCATCAATGGTACCAAATTCCCTGGAAACTCCACCACTTATACCATTCCCGAAGGGACCAAGGAGGTTGTGGTAGATTTTGAGGCGTTAGATTCGTTTAGCAATATAAAAGGCTCCCAGAGAGTTACCTGCAAGGTCCTCAACCCCTCGCTGTCCATCACTACACCCAAGGACGGGGTCACTCTTCCCCTCACAGATGCAATTGCGATCGCTGCCCTTGCCCAGGACATCCCCCTTGCCACATTGTGGTGGGAAGTTGATGGCACCAGACTTACAGGGGGAAACCTCACCAGTTTCTTTGCAACCAAGTTTGGAAAACAGACGCTTACTGTAAGGGGAGTTGCTGTCGGTGAGAACTCCGAGGGTAAAGAGGTTCAAAAACCTTATTCCCACTCCATTTCCTTGGATGTTATTGACGCAACTCGTCCTCGAGTCTCCTTAGAGTTCCCTCAGCAGGGTTTCCGTCTCTTTAAAGGAACCCCCTATACATTCTCGGCTTCTGCCCTGAGTGGTAATACCCTTGAGTCTCTCTCATGGAGGGTTGGTAGTTCAACCTTCTCCGGCAAGAGTGTAGGGTTTACTCCAAGCACACGTTTTACTGACGAGTCCCCCATGGTAGTCAAGTTTGAAGCAACTGACTCGTATGGCCTCGCTTCTGCCGCAGAGGCAAAAGTCATCGTCCTTGAGCCCACCATCTCCCTGCGTGAAATTCCTGAAGGGGATCGAATTGTGAATACAGGGACACTTATGGAGTTCTCCGTAGCAGAGAGTAGCAAGGATATTGACCAGTACTCCTGGTTTATCAATGATGCGACTACCGCTGTTTCGACGGGCTCTGCAAGAACATATACGCATAGCATGCCTAGCACAAGGAGCTCTTTAAAAATCACCGTCAAAGGTCACACCCACGGTTATGACTCTGAGGGAACCTATGGATTGCGATTCATCGGTCAGGACTCGAGAACTATCGAGGTGATAGATACTGCTCCTCCCTCCTTGCAGGTAGGATTCCCCTATGCCAACTCTCGTTTGGCAGCAGGAGAGAGCTATACCTTCAAGGCCTCTGCAGCGAGTGCAAACGGTCCTGTTGTCATTCGTTGGGGCATAAGCCGGGGTAACCAGGTGCTGGACACCCCTACCGGCAGTGAGATCTCCTATCAGTTTGAGCAGGCCGGGGTATACACCGTCAGTTGCGAGGCAACTGACCCATATGGCAAAAAGAGTACTGTGCCCCCCATTACCCTTGAGGTCTATTCACCAACTATTACTATCCTCAATCCGCTTGCAACAGATGTTGTTGCCTATGATTCGTTGGTCGAGTTGAAAGCGAAGGTAGAAAACGCAGGAAAAGACATTACCAGCCAAGGAACTCTTTCCTGGAGCGTCGATGGAAAGCCACAAGCGGGATCAACCATTGCTGCAGGTGCTTCAGGGCGCCATGAGCTTGGTGTAGAGTTCTCTATCGGCGTTGTCGATCCATCAGACCCAACGCGAACGAAGACCATACAAAGCAGCGTGGAAGGGTCCTTTACAGTACAAAAACTCAAACCTCCAACGGTTACGATTACTGCTCCCCAGCCCTCTTCCGTCTTGATCGCAGGGCAGGCCTATGCCTTCTCGGCAACCATCACCGATTCCCCTGCACAATCGGTCAATTGGGACATTGGAGGCGTTGTTCGTTCTGGTCTGCAGACTACCTTTACCCCCTTCAGTAGGGGGAAACTTGCAGTTGCAGTGAGTGCTGTCGGTAACGACGGCTCCACCGGTTCCTCTTCGGTACTTGTGGATGTCATAGCGCCCTCTTTGACTATCACCCAACCCTCTCCAGAATCGCTTCATATACTGGAAAATCCCCTTGAGATCCTCTTCACCCCCATTGATATTGCATCAGGCAGCATTGAGTCTTTGCAAGTATTCATCGATGGTACGAACGTTGCATCCAGCACACCCCAGCAGATTGGCAGTACGGGAACCTATAAGATTGTTCTACCGGCCAATGCGTATTCCACAGGGTCGCATGAGGTCCGCCTGGAGGCGGAAATCTCCTTAGTCGATAGTAGTGGATCCTTGCAGACGCATCGCATTGTTTCACCCAAAACAAGCTTCCTGCTACGATCCTCCCTGCCTCCAACCATTGTAGACAACTTCTCTGAAGCAGGTACCCTATACATACAGCAAGGCTCCTCCATGGACTTGGAGCTCCTGGTAACCGAGAGCAAGAACCCCTTGCAATCATTCTCCTGGCAGGTTGGAGAGGAGCCTGTACAGACGGTGCCAATCGCAGGGGCTCCTGTAACAGGGAAAGCTATGAGGTCTGTCTTCTTAGCTGAACGCGGTCAAGTGGTCGCCTCCTGTACAGTTACCGATGTGTTCAATACAGTTATTGCAAAACGGTCGGCTACCATCAAGGCAATCGATCCCCTGGTAGTTCTGAAAATAGAGAGTTCAGCATCCTATCCGTATGGTAGTGCAATGAATCTCTCAGATAAAAATAATATCACTGCGCAAGATGTCATGGACGTGACCTATTACCTCAATGGTGTCAAACTGGAAAGCCCGATGATCTTCTTAAACAAGGTTGGTTCCAATCTTCTGGAAGTTGTGG
The DNA here is from genome assembly GCA_964588005.1 of uncultured Sphaerochaeta sp. Lineage (GTDB taxonomy): Bacteria > Spirochaetota > Spirochaetia > Sphaerochaetales > Sphaerochaetaceae > Sphaerochaeta. Next base: position 15,896 of record CAZPOJ010000014.1, on the reverse strand, counting down.
CTACGCCTATTCATCCCTATGCAGGCGAAGAAGAGGCTCACCGTGTTTCAGACTCGGTGACCATCACCGTCAAGGACGCACCCAAGCCCACCATCACTGTGCAAAACAGTTTGAAAAGCCAAATCTGGGCAGCTGGCGACACAAGAAAGCTCTCCTTACGTGCTAGTGCAGATACAAGCGTTATTGCCGATAACGCTATTGCTTCGGTGACATGGACCATTGGCGATACCACCCTTACAGGCGAGCAGGTTACCTACACCGTCCCTGCCGGGTCAACACTAGCGAGTATACCCATCAAGATCGTCGTTATTGATACGCAAGGGACTAGGCAAACTGAGGAGTTTTTCGTCAAACTTGTCAAACCAAGATTCTCAGTTTCCCAGCAATCCTTTGTGACCAAGCAAGGCACTCCATTTGAGATCAGCAGCAGTGCGAATCGTGATATAATTCTGGTACGTTGGTATGTAGATGATAAGCTTCAGTCTGATGCCTTTATGTTTGACTTCCCCGCAACAACTGTAGGGACCTATTCTATCCGTGCAGAAGGGGTCTACCAGACCCATGATGATCAAGGAAAGCTGGTAGAGCGCTTGATATCCGGGGGGGAGGCGATCTCAGCCCAGGTGTACTATGCAGAAAAACCTACTGTTTCCCTGCTCTTCCCTCAGCACAACGATACCCTTTTTGCCGGAGAGTCCTATACCTTCAACAGCAACGCATCCAGTCCGAACGGAGCTGTTGCGCTCACTTGGCAAGTCGATGGTAAAACCTCAACAGGTCTTACAAGGCAGTACTATACAGCGAAAACTGGTGACCTTTGGATAGAGCTCCAAGGAAAGGACCAGTTCGGTACCTCCAGCGCTCCCCTGAGCATCAAGACCCGCGTAGTTAATCCATCGCTGCAGATCACCTCCTTGCAACCCGGGGAAGTGGTGAATATTTTCAATACAACCAGTTTTGTGGCAAAAACTACCGACATCGATCAAAGCTCCTTGGTGTGGAAGGTGAATAATAGGGTGATCAATCCTGAAACCTATACCTTCCCAGCAGTGGGAACCTACACCGTCTCTGTCTCTGCAGATATCCAGGGAAGGCTCCCTTCAGGACAAACGGAAACTCGTAGCTATGCACATAGTGTGAATATCGAGGTATTCGACAATACACCCCCTTCGTATCGTATTCCCCTGGATTATGGGGAGCAGACACTGCTGGCGGGACAACCGGCTTCGTTCTCCGTTGATGAGGTCACTGTGGTCTATAGTCCGGCGATCGTGAGATGGACGATAGACGGAGTCTCCTATACCAACAGGTCTGCAACCTATACCCCTGATGGATCGAAATCAGAGGTAGCGGTCTCTGTGACTGTTACAGATGCCCGCGGTGGAACTTCGAAAAACGCCTGGGTTCTTCCTGTAAAGAACCCGAGAGTCGGCATCGCATCGCCTAGAGGCGGGACTATACACCCCTATACTGCACCGATCTTCTTCAGTGCAGGGACCATGACCAGCGATTGTGACACCCTTGCATGGATACTCGACGGTGAGGTCATCGGCAATGGGCAAGATCTTGATCAGCGTGGAATTCCTTTGGGTCTTCATACAGTAGAACTGCGTGGAACATCCCAAGGTCTTGGACTGAACAACAGAGGTGTCACCAAGAGTGTCACCTCTGCCAAGCACACCATCTTGGTGTCCAATGACCAGAAGCCCGCTCTTTCCAACTTCCTGCCGTCAAGGTACTTTGCCATGCTTGCCAATACCGCCTATCCGATCTCCTTCTCAGCGACAAGTCCGAATGGTATTGCACAAACTTCTATAGCGCTCTCATCTGAATCATCGCCACGCGATGGATCAAGCACGAGCTTTGTGCCGTTGGCCTCTGGGAATCTGGGCATATTGTTCTCTGCATCCGACAGCCATATCCCCTTGATCAGACAGCTGCCAATGGATGCCACCCTTATGCAGTATGAGATCGGAAAGCGCCAAGCTTCCCACCATGTGGCAGGTGTGGTATACAATCCTTCGATCAAGATTACCTCTCCGGTAAACGGAAAGGTAGTTGCTGCAAATACACCTTTGCTGTTGTCCTACGAGGCAAAGGATATCCAAGCTGCGAGATGGGAAGTAAATGGATATGCCCTTACAAGCAACCAGTTCACTCCCACCTCTGCAGGGGTGTACAATATCAAGGTCCTGGGTAATCAAAGTACGCGGTATATCGGGGAATCAGGAGCTGATTCGGGTCAGCAGTACCTCTTTGAGGATAGTGTCACTATCATAGCTCATAGCAGCAAGGCCCCTGAAGTAGAGTTCCAAGGACCCCAGAGCAGTACCACTATTGCTCATACCCCGACATGGATTCCTGTTTCCATTCAATCCGAGAATACCATCAAGGAGGTAAATTGGTATGTTGATGGCAAGAAGGTGAGTAATACCACCCAAGGCTTGACGCATACGTTCACAGGCGTTGGAACATATCAAGTCATGTGTGAGGTGATCGACCAGTATGACATCGTTGAAAGAAAGACGATGGCTGTCGCCGTCGTCTCTCCCTCCTTGTCCATCACCGGTCCTTCGAGCACTACAGGGTGGAACAGTGAACCCGTCATGCTTGCAGCTAGGGCCAGTGGAAATACGAGCGTAGGGTATGACCGGTCGTCGTTTGCCTGGTTGGCCAATGGGCAAGAAGTTGCCAGACCAACACCATCCAATGGATTCTCCTATGCCTTTGATCCTAGTACGTATACGTCCGTCATTGCCTTCCAACTAACAGGTTTGTATCGGTATACGAATCCTGCTGGAGAGCTCAAGTCGCTGGAACTCGCATCTGAAACAAAACCGTATATGTTGAAACATAGGCAACTGCCTACGGTAGAGCTACAGCGAGACTATAGCGCCTATCCGTGGTTGAGCGGACGCACCTACACCCTCTCCTGTACAGCTGAATCGCTCAACGGGATCAGCAAGATTGTCTGGAGACAAAATGGAGTGGTCATATCTGAAGGCAAGACAGCAACGATAACTGCCAGCAACTGGGGAGCAACTGAAATTACCGTTGTGGCCCTTGATGTCTATGGGCAGGCTTCTCGTCCGATACGTATTCCGGTTCGGATAGTGGATCCTGCTATAACCATTATCTCCTTTGAAGATAATCAGACGGTACTCTATGGGGAAACCCTGCCTCTTGAGACGTATGAGACGGTCGCCTTTGATTCTGTACAGTGGTCGGCCAATGGGAGTCCTATAGAAGGGAATACCTTCAAGGGAGAACCCAAAGCCAGACCAGGTCATCTTATTTCAGTACGAGGAACACTGGATGTCTATCGCTCCGACTGGAGTGTTGAGCCTCTTGTACGAGCACATTCGAAACGTCTGGTTGTGGTGGACTCGACCCCTCCTGTTGCAACGATACAGTTCCCGGCAACAAGTGATACACTGGAGTCGGGACGAGCATACACCTTCACCGCCAAGGCAAGCAGCCCCTCTGGCAAACGTATTACCGGTGTATGGTGGAAGATCCAGAACAAGGTCATCGAAGGTGAGACCATTACCTATACTCCGTTGATTCCACAGGGAAGGCGGGTCATAGCTGCAGAGTTCTATGCACGTGATGAGTATGGTTTTGAAACCAAGACAGAGGTGATGGTCCCAGTAGTATCCCCTTACCTTGAAATCATCAGCCCTGCTCCTGGTGCTATTCTAGCCACTCGTACCGGGAGCACGATAGCGGTGCAGTCAGCTGGTATCGACCCATCCTCGCTTGTGGTCCTTATCGATGGGAAGCCTACAACCTATCCGGTTGGGGGAAGTACCATCATCACAGAAACAGGGACTCACACCCTGCAAGTCTCTGGTATCAGTAGGGTTTCAGACGGAAGGGGCATCCTTGAGATCCCTATTGTCTCTCAAGGACGGGAGATTCATGTACACTCCTCCAGAAAACCCGATCTCTTCCTTACCAATGCACTGCAAGAGGTTGTGCCGGGTGCAAGGAAGCTTACCGTCAAAGCAGGAGAGGTCTCCTTTACCGCATATGCTGTAAGTGAAAACTCCTCTGTCTCCCTGGAAGGGTCTCTCGATGGCGTCCCTCTCAGAGTCGACAGCGTAGCTCTCTCTGAAACGGTGCTTGAAGGACGCCCTGCCCGTAGGGTTGATGTTGTGCTCACCGCTTCCAACGTTGGCCGCGGGTTGCATGAGTTGCAGCTGGTGGCCAGAGATTCCATAGGACAACTATCGCCTCTATCCACCTGGAGCGTTGAAGCGGTACTGCCCTCAGTGAATATTGTCGAACGCGATATGCCCAACCCTGTTGCCATGAATGCACCACTGTACATTTCTGTCACAGCGTTGGATACAAGCTCTCTTGTCTATTCTGTCAATGGAAATGTTACGGATAATCCCGTAGCGGCACCTTTGGATCTCGGACAATTGCTAGTTAGCGTACGGGGCACGCGAGAGGTGAACTATCCCAAGAGTGAACTCTTGGTGCATGTCGATGAGTTCGAAGGCTTCACCTATGATGCCACACCTCCTGAGGTGAGTATCCTCTCCCTTGATGGGGGTAAGGCTAGGCTGTTCTCCGACTATACCTACCAGTTTGAGGCCGAGTACACCAGTGCCGAGTCGGTGGCAGGCAGTGCTTGGTACCTCAACAATCGCAAAATAGCCCAAGACGTAAAGCGCTTCGAATTCACTCCTTCACACTATCCCTTTATTGATACAACAGGAGGTGCCACCCTTAGGTTCGAGGTCACCACCGTACAAGGTATAACAGGTTCTGCTTCCCGGGAAGTTGAAATCCTCGACCCGGGAGTAACGATTACCAACCCTATCGCGACTCCTATGCCGCTGTTCAATGCCAATGCACCTGTCGGATTGCGCGCTCAAGCGACAGATCTTGATAATATTCAGTGGTTGTCAGGCTTTGCCTCCGATACTACGAAGCCCGTCGTTTTGACAGGTACTTCAGGGGCTGTTCGATTTACCCAGACAGGGGTGTACACCCTTCAAGCTGTGGGAAGGGTAATTGGCCTTGATCAGGGGTTCCAAGAGGTTGAACGTCTCTTTGAAAGCGAGCAGATCACCGTTAAAGTACGTGATCGCAACAAGCCCTCGGTCATTTCCAGTAATGCGAAGATTCGCCTGGTTGCAGGAAACACTGAACCAGTTCCTGTTGAGGTGAAGGTCTCCTCTGGAAACACTATAGTTTCAACGGTGTGGAAGGTAGGGGAGCGTGTGTACTCTTTCGACAACCTGCAAAGCAGTTTTGCTGCCGTGGCAGACCAACAAGCAATGCAGGGCAAGGATATTCTTCAGACCTCTATCAGTTGTACCGTGACAGACGAGTATGGTATGGAAGGCAGTGTCTCCATACCGTGTGAATTGGTTTCGGGCAGTATTGCCATCACTGCCCCAAGGCAGAATATGCGCGTATCAAACGATACGAGCATCTCCTTAAGCGGTACAGCTCCCTTTGCTGACTCTGTCGTATGGACCCTTGATGGTGATGAAGTTGCTAATGCAGATGCTGTATTGATTACAGAGTCAGGCAGGCATACGATTACCATGAAAGCGCAATGGAAGTATGGATTTGAACAGGTGTACGAAAGCAGCGCTTCGGCAACTATCGAAGTGGTGAATTCGGTACCCCCAGCAATTTCCCTGCAATTTCCAAGAACTTCTGATACAGTGCTTGTCGCTGGATTGGTCTACCAATTCAAGGCTGAGGCAGTGCCTGCAACTGGGGCTGCCATTGATGCAATCTGGTGGACGATCGACGGCAAACGCTACAACCAGAGCTCCTCTTCGGTGGTGTTTCAAGCTCCTGCAAGCTCCTATGGAAGGAGTATTCCCGTTTCCTGTCATGCACGAGATGATGGGGGCCTGGAGTCAGTGACCCATACCTGGATCAGAGTTATCGATCCTTGGTTGGCTCTGGAGACTGCTGGTAGCCTCACCTCCTTTACTGGCCATCAGGTACTGGCGGCTGTTTCCTCTCGAGAAGTTTCTCTACAGTGGCTTGTCGATGGAGTAGCCTCAGGGCAGAGCAGTTCCATGCTGACAACCAGCTTCGCCTCTCCTGGGCTCCACACTCTACAAGCAGTTGGTGAAGCTAGTGCGACAGCTCCGAATGGAAGCTTGCAAACCTACAAGGTGCAGACGAAACCAGTGACTGTACAAGTGTACGATAGTGCACCGGTAACCATAACATCTTCTGTTCCTGCTGCACGAGAGATCATCGCCCTCGGAGGATCTGAGGTAGGATGCAAACTGTTCGCTACCAGTCCCAATGGTATGGCCTTTGTGAGATGGACAGTCAAGGATGCATACAATGCAAATGTCATGACTACCCAAGATTTGCCCTCTGATGCAGAGTTTGTGTTTACGGCACCGGAGAGTAGGGGCAGTATCGTCTATGTTACTGCCGAGGCGTTTGATGCCGCTCCTGGCTCACAACTGCGCAAGGCGACCAAGAGCTTTATTGTACGCACCATTACCCCCTCGATAGCTAATGTTTCCTTGGAAAATGGAAAGAACTATCGTGAAGGCACAGATCTGAAAGTTCTGTTCAACTCTTCGAATCTGTCAGCTTTTGGACTGCGACTGGACGGAAAACCCATAGAGTACGGACACCCTATCAGCAAGCTTAAGCCGGGTATTCACACCCTTGAGATTGTTGGAACGTATGTTGTCTCGGACCGCCAGGGTAATCCCATAGAGCAGAGCATGCTGCAAAGTGTGTCATTCTCCATACAACGCGTTGATCCGCCATCCATTGAACTGCGTGGAGTCTCTGACTATGATCGCTTGCTTGTAGGAGAGACCTACACCCTCTATGCAGATGTTCGTTCAACCGGGTCTTCCAATGCCATTGTCTGGTACCAGAAATCTGGTATGCAGCGGATACAGGTGGGAACTGGTGATGAACTGCACTTTACTCCGCACGCCTCCGGCCAATATGAATTGGTCTGCGAAGTTACTGATGATCTGGGCTTGATGTCACAGCGCTCTGTAGCTGTACAGGGTGTGCGTCCTTACCTGAGGATCAACACCTTCAATGGGGAGGGCGACTATCTGCCGATATTCCAGGGCGAACACCTGAACCTCTACAGCCATCAGGAGGATATAAGCAATTATGTCTGGAAAGTTGATGGGGTGCCGTTGCTTGAGAATCCCCTGTGGATCACGTTGGAACCAGGGGAGCACACCATTACCTTGGAAGGTTCTACCTATGCACTGCTTCCTAGTGGCAGGCGAGGGAACCGCCTCGTATCCACGAGCAAGACAGTGAAGGTCTATCAAAGTCTTGCGCTGGATGTTGCCTTGGAGAAGGACCATGTCTATACCGACCAGGTAGTACATGCCAAAGCTGAGTTTACCGGGTCCCTGGAGACCTTCAGAACCTTGCGCTGGTATGTAAATGACCTCTTGCAAAGTGTTTCAAAGGATGCTCGTGACGCTTCCCTCAGATATGCATTCAACGAGCCGGGCTCGCATACCATCCGTGCTGAACTCACCGATAGCAAGGGGGTGGTCTCCACTTCCTCCAGCACCGTCAGGGTAAGTGCACCGAGCACTATGCATATCCTGCGCCCTGATACGGTTGTTGCGTATCGTGACTTTATCGCAGAAGCTGTGGTGATGCAGAAAGGCCGCATTGTTGGATCTTCAGCGGCAAGAAGCATTGACTGGAAGCTGGATGGTATCTTGCAAAAGAGCGGAACGTTGATTCCTACCATCGCAGGTACGACAGCCGGTCCGCATACCCTGTTGGTCTCCATGATTGACCAGCTGGGCGGTGTCGCATCGGATAGCCGTACGGTGAATGCAATTGAAGGATTCACGATGTCCCTGCCTCCGATTGAGGAGATTGTGCTGGGAGTTCCTCGCACTTTGACTGTGGTGCTTTCAAACATCCAGCCTGATATTGACTTGAACCAAGTCTACAAAGACCTTACCTGGATAGTAAATGGTAGGGAGGTTGCCACTGGCCTGCAATTTGATATGGGTGTTAGACAGAGACCGGGTGTCCACTCAGTACAGGTGAGGTACGACGGACAGTATGGTTCGTATGAAACTCCTGTTGAGAATGTCACGGTTCGGGTAATACAGAATGCCATGATCCTCTGGCCTCGTAATGGAGATACCTTGGATAGCTTGGCCTATCTTGAAGGTTCAGGAGAGAGCTACGGTTCCTACTCCTGGACAGTCGATGGGAAGAGTGCCGGCCATGGTCGCAAAATTTCTCATGATGTGAACTTGGTGCCTGGCCATCATACTGCTCAGTTGCAGGTGGATTATCGAGGGAATGTTTCAACATCCTCAGTATCCTTCAGCATTAAGGAGCCCTTGCCACAAGCTGCCCAAACGGTGGTGGAAGAAGAGGTCCTGCAGCTTCCCGTTGCAGAAACACCTCGTCCTGTCCTCTCCCTGAAGCAACCGGCAAGTACGGTGTATGCTGGGCCAGTCCGGCTTGAAGCGAACCTTACCTATCCTGAGGGCATGAAGGCCTTGCAAGGGGGCGAGTGGTATTGGACTGTTTCCGACTCGACCATGAGACAGAAGGAGAAGAGCCTTGAAAGCAGGACAGGAACAGTAAATATCGATATTCCAGGTGAGTATCTGATTGTATGCACCTATTATCACCCGTTCTTGGATGATGAGGTGATGCTTGCCCAGACGTTGCAGGTCGATTCCTTCACCAATGCAGTTATCGATCTGGATTTGGAACGGACTGTCTATCAGTATGGGGAGCCCCTTGCCATCAACGTACGAGCCAATGATGCTACAGGTCGCTCGGTTGGCGCTAGTGAAATACAATGGAGCATCAACGGTGTCGGTGTTGATTCGTCGCTTCTCATTGCACCAAGGGCGAGCGGGGAGCATACCCTACAAGGTATCTTGTTGGCTCAAGGTGTCGAGGTGGATAGGGCACAGGTGTCCTTTGTTGCCAACAAAGCACCAGAGGCAAGGGTAGTGGAACCCATGACAGGGAAGATAGTCTCTACTGATGATGACTTCATTGCCCGTTGTGTGGTGACCGACGACCAGGTGGTACCGGAAAGCTCCATCGTATGGCTGTTGGATGAGGTGCCTGTTGCCACAGGATCTTCGGTGATCCTTGGAGGCTTGGAATCTGGGGAACACACCTTGCGTGTCTCGGTCACTGATGTGTACGGGGTTTCCAATACAGCATTAGAGGCCAGTAGCGTTGCCATGCAGGCGTATGAGCCTCTCATCATCTCCGGTGTCTTGATCAATGGCGGCTATGAGAAGTACCTGCTGGGTTCGGGAACGTTGGAAATGAGCATTGCTCGGGTAGGTGGTCTTGATCCCTCTATCGTGTGGACGATTCGGCAAGGAGCCAAGGAGATCCTCAAGTCCGGTGATGTTGTTTCACTGCCGGAGGCCTTGTTTGACCCAGGGCTTGTTACCATCTCTCTTGTGGTGTTTGACAATGATACGACTATCATGACCAACAGTTATGAAGTGCAGATAATGCAAACTGCCTCAAGTGAGGTGGTGTCTCCTACGCCGTATCAGGTCTATCCCGGCAACTATGCCATACCGGTGGTTATTCGCTGGTTGGGAGGATCGATTCCACCGATCGAGATGGTCCTCAATGGGGCTAAGGTTCCGTTCGCGACCGATGCGAAGGAGCTTGAAGTCGGCTACGAGATAACATGTACCATCGATTCTGCATACGTAACAAGCGGTGCCAATGCACTCTCCGTGAGTGTAGGGGGGTATGTATCGCACATACCGGTCACCGTTGACAACTCCACGTGCACAATTGCATTCGATGTTACTCCTGCCGTAGTTGATGTCGCTGCATCCCAAAGTCTTGCAGCAGTGGTAGAAGCCAGTGTTCGTTCGGGGGTTCGTATACAAGAAACCATCTGGACGTCGAACAAGAAACCCGATCCTATCGGAACTGGTACCACTATCGACCTTGCTTCCTGTGATCTTCCTCAGGGAGAGCAGTGGATAACGCTCCACGCTACTACCATCGCTGGGGAGAAGTTCCAGCAAGGATTTGCAACGACGGTCCTCGCTCCTATTGAGGTGGCCATAGTCGCACCTCTGGCTCCGGAGCAAACGAGGCTCATCCTGAATCCAAGCGAGAGCGTTGTGGTATCGGTAGAAGGCCGTGACCGCGACGGAGGACTCTTTACCGGAGACCAGGTACGCTGGATATCCAGCCAGATTGGATTCGTGAATGAAGGCTTGCATCTTGATCTGCGTAAGATATCCGATGGGGCGTTGCATGAGGTTACTGCAATCATCTCCAGTCGGCACAGCGCAACGGCGATGCGTAAACTAGAGATTCAGCAACCCGAGCTTGTAAGCGAGCAGGGTGCACAAGAGCCGACACCGGTAGAGGAGGGAGAAGAGGGCGATGATGCACCGAAGCCTGAAGACGATGTCCTTGAGACCCCAGATCAGATCAGACGTGGGCAGGAGGAGTTCTCCACTGCCCAGAGCTTGGAATCCCTTATAACAACAGAGGCGGCTCCTATTGCTGTCGTACTGGGGAGGAAGGGACGTGTTGAGATCAAGCAAAACGATCGCAACATTCGAGTTTCCCTTGGAGACAACCTGGTGGCAGGAGGGATGATTACCATTCCTCGCAACGCCTATCTGGAGGTCTTCTACCTCAACAATGACGAACAGCTGGTTGTCTATGCTGATCGTGGCACCTACGAATGGGATTCGTTCTCAGAGACTTGGAAATAGGGAGGAGAACCATGAAACGACTTATACTTATCCTGCTTTGTACAGCTTTTGCTTTGCCATTGTTCTCCTACTCGGTATCTGTACCAGATTTTGCATCTGCTCATGAGCAGATGCAAGTGGAGTTGACCCTCGATGATGGCGATCTGCCAATTACAGAGGCCAGACTCTATTTCAAACTACAGACGACCGATGTGCTTGCCTACATAGGTATGCAAGAGCTCAAGGATAGTTGGGAGGCGGAGGTTCCCCCACAATTCATCGTCCCGGGTACTTTCTCCTACTTTGTAGAGGTAAAGGACACCTCCTCGAATGTGTTCCGAACCCCAGTGGAAGGGTGGGAAACCCTCTCCATTGAAGAAGCTGAAAAGGTTCCTGAGATGGAGTTGGTGTTCCCCAAGGAGGGTACGCTCTCACATAATACTGAGCAGGTTATCATTGTGCGACTGCCGTATGAGATTGGTATCAGCAGCCTTGAAGCAACCCTGTCAGGGGAACCGGTTTCCATCGTATCGAGCCAAAATGTGTGGATTACGTTACGTGCGAAACCGGCCGCTGTCGGGTCACAACCCTTGGAGCTGACCATTGTTGATACGATGGGATACGAGTGGAAGCAAGCCCTGGATGTCAAGGTGGAACCCAAAGGGGATGAGCCCTGGTTCGTCTTGGATGGCGAGTACTATGCCGATGCAAATATCTTGTATGAAGGGGCGTTTGCTTGGGATTCAGGGGATATAACTGACTTCACCTATGAGCATTCGTACCCGCTGGAATTGACTGTTGGAGGCTCTGGACGATTAAAGGTCGGCCCGCTTGCTGTGTTGGCCACCGCAGGTCTTCATCATAAGGACTCGGTCTTGGGGTTGGTCGACTCCTTGCCCAATGTATTGGTTGCCGATTATCAAGATATCATGCATCTGTGGAACCCCATAGACTTCCAAAATGAGTTTACCTTTACCGCTGACCGGGTACGTCAGTATGACAGTGGCAATATAATCAATGTCAAGGTCGATCTCTTTGACGGATTATTGTCCTATGAGTTTGGTGACCAGGAAATCACCATGCAGGAGCATACTATCAAGAATCTTGGATTCAGGGGTACTTCGCTTTCGATGAACATCTCTGCGTTCAGGTTTACGATAGCAAAAGGACTCTCTGAGAAAGGCCTGCTTGAACAAGCTTGGCCCCAGCAATTCCTTGGGATCCAAGGCGGGCTCTGGTTCGAGAAGGGTTTTAGCCTCCAGAGCAACCTCTCGTTTATTTCAGATTTCCAAGGAAGGTTTGATGATATAAAGGGTGTGCCTACACCTCCGATGAAAACCCTTTTCAAGATGGATGGTGTTGCACCGAAGCAAAACATGGTCATGGGATTCTCCTCCGGGTATGCAGGAGAAGCTCTGGAAATTTCTGGTGATCTGGGCTTCAGCCTCTATGTTCCGGACAGTAGCGGCGTGGTTGATATCCAGCAGATGGTCAATGACCTTGCCAGTGGATTTGATGTGGATACGGCTTCCTTGGAGCCCTATTTTGATATGATCGACACCGTGCATGGGGCATTCCCCTTGCTCGATTACTTCCCCATCAATATGGGATTGATAGGAACTGCAGTTGACCGCGAGCTATGGGGTATGATGTATCGTCTGCAGGTTGCCTACAAGCCCTGGGACCTCAAGCTGTGGTTCTACAAGGCTGACAAGATGTACCGTAGCCTTGGAGCCTCGGCTCCAAACGATGTCATGGATATCGGGACAGCATGGAAGCATACTCTGTTTGACGGTGACTTTACCTTTGGCTATACCTATAAGCGTAATAGCATCCCAGACATCCTGGTACACGATTTCCTCTCATTTATCCTTGACCAGAAGACCATTGACCTTATCACTTTGGCTGACCCATTCTCTGATGACGCGAAGTTCTCGCAAACAGCATCACTGGGATATACAACACCGAAGTTTGGCCTGTTCGGTACCTTTGGAACGCTCTACACGGCTCTGTATGAGTACACAAATGATCCGGAAAACTTGTTTGCCTTGACGTCCGATGACAACAGCAAGCTTAAGCATACGGTAGAAGCTTCTTGGAGTGGCGGACCGTATACGATAGGGACTGCTAAGGGTTCATTGGACTTGAAGGGTACAGGTAATTACAATCAGCCGTTTATTGTGGCTGCAGTTGCAAAGGGTGCAAGTGATTGGTATTGGGATTTCGTTGTAGGGGCAACACCAAAACTGGAGTTTGGGGAACTGAAAATAAAGGTAGGATTCAAGCAAGCCTGGAGTTTGGCCGATGCAACAGATACCAAACGCCAGTATGAACTTGGCCTGCAACTGCCCAAGGGATTCCTTGATACCTGGAATGTCACGACCAAGGTCAATGAAACCTCCTTGGATAGCTCGTTGCAGAAGCTTGTCTTCGAGGTGGGTACAGACATTGCGAAGCAAATCAGTTTCTTGCAGTTGAAGCTTGAGTTTACTACGGGAATGACCTATGACGCTGTTGCAGGGACATTCACGTTTGACCGGACAAAAGCGAAGACAACGATACGAGGATCTGTCTCCTTGTAAAAAAGAAGACTTGGTAACAAGAGTCTTGGTAGAGCGGACCTGCTGCAAAGCAGATCCGCTTTACCATGCTAGGGCAATATCAAGAGCACTGCCGCTGATGCGGGGAAGGGGTTGTCCGTCAAACGGGTTTTCCCTATACGAATCCTTTATATAGGCAAACAGTTCTGAGAGGATTACCACCTTGTCCTGGTTGCTATCGGCCCTATGGTATGATCTGGCAGGGCGAGAGAGTCCACGAAGCAGATAGTGGGTGAAAAATCCATTGTTGATGGGATTCCCTTGGGCATCGGTTGAAGGGTCTGTTGGATCGGGTTCAAAGGATTGTTCATGATAGCCTGAGGATGTGAGTACCCATAGGTGCGGAAACTGTGTCTTTTTTGCAGGATTGAAAAACGTTGCAATGGCTTCACTAAGGGAGTTTGAGATTGGATGCGTATAGGCAGGTCCATCAGAGAGGTACTGGGTATCGTGGCTGTGGGAGTCATCAGGGACAAATAGGCCTGCATGACAGGTGTCCATGAGCAAGACTACCTGCCCGGTAGTATCCAGAAAAAGGGGGAGCAACTCGTCCACTGCTAGGGTGGAGCCATCTTCTGTGAGGATTGCATAGCTGTCCCCATCAGCAACTGTGTGCCCTGCGATGAATATGACGATGAGATCCTCAGCATCGGAGGCCAGCAGACGAGACTCGATAGCTTGGATAATTGCAGACTTGGTTACGTTCCCTTCAGATGAACTGGTCAACAGTTCGGTGGCATATCCCTCAAGGGCAAACAGAGAGGCAATATCCTGTGCGTCCTTTTCTGCGTAGAGAAGTTGTCTTTCTGCAGGGAGCAGAGGATAATCCATGCCAATTGCCAGTAAATACCGATTCCCTGTATATACAGGGCGCGTGTTGGCGTCGAGGGAACAAGAGCCAAGGGTGATAATAAGGCAACTGAGGCCGATCGGTATGAGGAGAAGAAGGGGTTTTTTCATATCACCACACCCCCGCAAGCAGCACTACACGTGCTGCCAAAGATGTCTGAAACTGGATGTCTTTACGAAACACCACGTTCCAGGGAATTTGCACCCTCAGGGCAAGGGTAGGAGCTTCCTTCTTAAAAAGCCTGACGATATCGAGTTCTCCCTCTAGGATACACCCTGCCTCTGCATAGGCGAAGGCCAAGGGGGTACGGGTGTATAGTCCATACCAAAGACCAACTGAAGGTCCAACAAAGAGGGAGGCGGCCCGTCCCTTCAGCAAGGGGAAGAGCACCTTACACCCCAAGCCTACAGCATCATATCCCCGTAAGAGCGTGAGCGGTGTGACCCATGCTTCACCGACGGTATTCCATGACAGGGAAAAGCCGATGAGTTTTGTTGTATATAGCGGTATTTCAACCTCTAGGGAGAGTGATCTGCCTGATATCGGTATAGGATCACTTGCATCCATCCAAGCGTACTGTAGCGTCTGTCCAACCCCTATTCCCACTTCTGCTGATGCATACAGGGGCAGGGCAAAGGAAAACAGGACGATAATGAGCAGTAGCCTGAACAGTATACGCATCCCTTGATTATACCATATAACCCTGTTGAAAATAGAGTTGGGCATACGGTGTATGAGACATTCCTTGCTCTTTTTTGAAGAAAGGATAGAGCGCATATTTGGGGATTATCAACCCCCAAACAGACACAAATATCCGCTAGCCTATATTTCTAGGGCAAACCCTTCTGGAAGGGGGCTAGAGGAACGGTGGTTTTGACCTGCTTTTCGCCATGCTATTCAAAGGTATATCTTTATGGGGTATAGACACATTATAGATACTGCGGAATAGCTATGTCCGTAGGATCTTGTCCATGGATTTTCCTTTCGCTAATTCATCCATGAGTTTATCAAGGTACCGTATTTCTTTCATGATGGGGTCTTCAATCTCTTCCACACGGATCCCACAGACCACACCCTTTATTTGTTCCCTGGATGGATTGGGTTGAGGGCTTTCAGTGATAAAGTCCATAAAGCTTGTTTCTTTTTCCAGATGAGATTCCAGTTCTTTCTGGCTGTACCCAAAGAGCCAGCGGATTATTTCATCAACTTCGGCTTTCGTTCTGCCTTTCTTCTCTGCTTTTGCAATATAGAGGGGATAGACACGAGCAAAGCTCATTGAAAATATATGTGGGTTTGCCATAGGACACTCTCCTGATTATGCATAGTCTCTTAAGCAAGTATGCATGCAAGACGAAGCACATACAAGACAGTTCCCCGCCATACAGAGTAGGAGACTCCTTTTTGGTCATGAGGTTCATACTGCATAAGCTTGGAGGTATATGTATGCATGTGAGGATCAAGACATTGAAGGGCTGAACTGATGTATTTCTACTTATCGGGGAACATATGGGTGTAATGAGCATAGGTACGACCAGAGGTGTTTTGGTGTCTGTCTTTTGCTTTTTCATAAGCAGCACTACCCAAGATAGGCTAATACTAAGGGGTACGGGTATATCTTCCATACCAAAGTTTGACTGAAGGTCCAATAAGAGGAAGGAGGCTCGTCCCTTCAGCAAGGGTAAAAGACATTCTTGAGCAGATCAGAGAGCGTATACCCGGGGATTTTCCGAC
>CAZPOJ010000013.1:0-31040 GCA_964588005.1 uncultured Sphaerochaeta sp. | reverse complement strand
GAACGGTTGAGAAGAACTTCTCTTTATTCTCTTTTATCTTAAGGTCAAGGTATTCTCGACGATTTACTACACTTTTGAGCTTAGTACCACCATGGAACTTGTCAATAATAAAGTAATCGGTAATGCCGATCATCGTCTCTGGATCTTCTACACGGACTACATCAGCTTTGGAGAGAGGGCAAAAACCCTTATACTCACCACCGAGGTCCACTTCAAACCCACCCTTGATCACTTTGTCAAACTTACCCAACACGGGAGACCTTGTCTCAGATGCAGCTTTCAATTCATCGGTGCGTTCCTTAAAGTCCGCACGTTTCTTGGAAACTATTATCTGACCGCCCTTCCCTTCCTTGCTGATGATGACGACTTTAACTTCATCGCCAACTTCTGGAACCGATGGGAATTCATCGAGAGAGATGCGTCCCTCACTCTTGTAACCGACATCCACAAACACAAACTCGTTGTTTACCTGGACAACAGTACCGGTCACGAGCTGACCGTCTTCGATTCCATCAAGAGATTTAAGATACTCCTCCTGCAGCAAATTCTGCATTTTGGTCATTTTTACATCTACTTCTTGTTCTTCAGCCACTTGATTTCTCCTGATCCTAAATTTACCTATTTGCTTCGCTTTTGAGCGCAAAAATAGCAGATAACACTTTCTCACAAACTTGCGCTATAGTCAAGTGCGAGGTATCGATATAGAGGGCATCATCAGCGATTCTGAGAGCCCCAAATTCTTTGTTCCGATCGATGTGGTCACGTTCAATAATCTGTTTGAGCACCGAGTCGTAACTCTGGCCTTCAGGGTGTTGGGCGAACCTTCTGTGAGCGCGAACTTCAGGTGTTGCATCAAAGTAACACTTGAGCTCCGCATCTGGGAAGACCACTGTGGTTATGTCCCTTCCTTCGACTACAACGTCAAGGCCCTGGGCAATAAGCCGCAGTTGTGCATCGATATGCTTACGCAGGAGAGGATTTGCTGAAACCTGAGCTACAACAGAGTCTACCTCAGGTGTATGCAGCTTGTCTTCAACACTTTCTCCATCGATGCAAATCAAGCCGTCCTCAACAGTTAGGGTTGTTTTTTTAGCTGTTTCAAGCACAGCTTCAGGGTCAAGGGCATCCCCTGCTACCTTCTGGTGTGCATAGGTGTATGCACGGTAGAAGGAGCCCGAGTTGAGATAGTAGAAACCGCACTTATCTGCAATCATCTTGGCTATGGAACTTTTGCCCACCCCTGCAGGTCCATCGATGGCAACAACCATTACCGACCTCTCCCTTTCCTTGGATTTTCCGTTGCTCCGCTGAGCATGGTGTGAATCTCAGAAGGCGTAACCTGACGGAACTGGCCGATGGGAAGATCACCCAATTCCAAGTTCCCTATCCTTACACGAATCAGCTGCTTTACATCATAGCCAAAATAACTGAAGATTTTTCGTATCTCCCTGTTTTTGCCCTCAGTAAGCACTATACGCACCCACCTCTTGGAAAGGATTTCAAAACGTTTTATCCTATATGGCTGGGGAATATCTATGTAAATTCCCTTGAGCGCGTCCTCAAGATCCATACGCATTACCTCAGTGCTGCAGTTGACCATATACTCCTTTTCTATCTGTTCTGACGGGTGCATCACCTTCTGGGCAACATCCCCGTCATTGGTGAAAAGTACCAATCCGGTGGACTCCTTGTCCAGTCTGCCGATGTTGAAAAGTAGGTTTTTGTCTGCAATGGTGATGAGGTCGCGGGCATAGAGCTTCTCGTTGGGGTCGTAGTTGGTACAGACATACCCCTTGGGCTTGTTGAGGGCGTAGTAGTAGGTCCTGTCGCTTGGTTCTACAAGCTCATCGTCAACCATGACCACATCATCCTGATTGACCTTTGTGCCCAACTCAGTGACACGCTTGGTGTTGACTGTCACTCTGCCCGCCGAGATCAGGGTCTCGCAAAACCGCCGTGAGCCACAGCCGCTTTTTGCCATATAGACTTGCAATCGAATCGGATATTCTAATTTCATACTGTTTCTTTCTCCTGTTCCTCGTCCCATTCGAACCGTTGCCGATCTATGTCGGAGAGCTTTGGCAATGCGCTGATGCTGCTCAAGTTAAATTCGAAGAGAAATTTCCTTGATGTCCCGTAGAGACAGGGGTGGCCGGGGACATCCTTTCGGCCAACCACTTTGATATATTCACGATCACGCAACAGCCGTACGATGGTATCGCTGGAGACTCCGCGGATATTATCTATCTCACGGCGTGTCACCGGCTGGCTGTAGGCAACGATGGAGAGGGTCTCCAAGGCAGCCTTGGACAAGCGACGATCAACACGCTTGCCATAGAAGGCCTTGAGCCTCTCGTGCAGGTCTGAAGAGGGCAGAAACTGGTAGGACCCCTGGCTTTCCACAAGATCCATCCCATGCATGAAAAGGTTGTAGTGCTCCTTGAGCTCAGAGAGGGCGCCTAGCGTCTGTTCGCGGGTCATCGAGCCCATCCTCATGAGTTTTTCCAAGGATACCGGTTCATTTTCCAAAAAAAGGAAGGCTTCGGCAAGCCTTGCCTCCATGCTGAGTATAGGACCACGCTCCTGTTGGAGTAGTGGCATTTGCACACTCTTATTCTTCAAATCGGACAAACCTCCGCTTCCTACTAATCCTCTTCAAGGAGGATCTGTTCATCTTCGCTCTCCTCATCATACAGAATTATCCTACCATCGTCAGCAGTTGCGACCCCACTTTCACTGTCTTGGGAGAAATCTTCCTGAAAAAACTCCATTTCTTCTTCATCACTGAGAGGATATAGGCCATCAGAGTCGATTTCATCATCATCGTATGCATCGTCCAGAGGCTCTTCATCAACATCGGTGCGTTTGCGGATAAGTATCTCGCCATAGGAAGTTGACTGCTCAAGACCGATGAGCTTGAACTTGCAAGCATCGAGAATTGCCATGAAGGCACACACGATGTGCAGCATATCTCCAAGATGGACGACAACCTCTTCGAACGTGATATAATCCTTGAATTCAAAAAGCTCGTGCATCAGGGCTATCTTTTCGTTGACCGTCACCGACTCATAGACGTTGAAGACCTTGCTGGAGGTGATGGTGGTCATCATCTTGGTAAAGCAGGAGAGAAGATCCTGCAAGCTGATTCCATCGAAGAGCTCCTCATCACCGAAAGGAAGCCTGAACTGGGAGTCCTTGCGCATGATATACATCTCCGGTCCTCCCCCGGTATTGGTGAGCAGTTCGGTGTACTTGCGGAATTTCTGATACTCCAGCAACCGTTCGACCAGTTCTTGGCGGGGGTCTTCATACTCCTCGTCAAAATCCAGGTCGACAGGAAGCAGCATCCTGCTCTTGATATACAACAGGTCTGCAGCCATCTTATAAAACAGGGTGAGTTTTCCCAAGTCCAGGTCCTGTGCACTGTTCAGGTAGGCAAGGTACTGCTCTGTTATCTCAGAGATCGGAATATCATAGATGTTTATTTCGGACTTTTGGATAAGGAACAAGAGCACATCAAGAGGCCCCTCGAAGGATTCGAGGAGGAACTCTGTCCCATCCGGCTCTTTTTCTATGGTACTACTGTTTGTTGCCTGCAATATCCGCCCCACTGAGAGTGAGTATATCCAACGATTGCCCCTATGGCAAGAAAGCGGGCATTGCCCGCTCTCTTGAACTTCTTTTTACTTCTGCCCTATTTCTTCTTTTTGCCCTCTTTCTCTTCTTTTTCATCTGCTACTTCCAGGACAGGAACAGCTCCCTTGGGAGGGAACATAAGGACTCTGAGCCGTTTGTCCAGATCGATAGATATATCGGTGTTCTGCTTAAGGAAGTCTATCGCCTTGTCACGTCCCTGGCCTATCTTCTCCCCATTATAGGAGTACCAGGAACCACTCTTCTCGATAAGCTCGTGCTTGACCGAGGCATCAAGGATGCTGGCGATGTAACTGATGCCCTCACCGAACATCAGGTCTACTTCAACCTTCTTGAACGGTGGAGCTACCTTGTTCTTTACAATCTTGATCCTAATGCGGTTTCCGACAATATCATCGGCACCCTTGCTCAAGGTCTCGATCTTACGGACCTCAATTCTTACTGAAGCGTAGAACTTGAGGGCATTTCCTCCGGTAGTGGTCTCGGGGTTGCCAAACATCACCCCGATCTTCATGCGGATCTGGTTGATGAAGACGATAGTGGTGTTGCTCTTGGAGAGCAGGCCGGTGAGCTTGCGCAGGGCCTGGCTCATCAGGCGGGCCTGCAGGCCCATGTGACTGTCTCCCATATCCCCGTCGATCTCAGCCTGGGGGGTGAGAGCGGCAACCGAGTCGACTATTATCATATCTACAGCACCACTGCGAACCAGGGACTCACAGATCTCCAGTGCCTGCTCCCCGCTGTCCGGCTGGCTTATCCAAAGCTCGTCGATGTTGACTCCAAGCTTCTTTGCATAGGTGGGGTCCAGGGCATGCTCGGCATCAATGAAGGCTGCAATTCCCCCGGCCTTCTGGCTCTCGGCAAGGGCATGGAGGGCCAAGGTTGTCTTACCGCTACTTTCCGGTCCGTATATCTCGACGATACGACCACGGGGGTAGCCCCCTACCCCAAGAGCCTCGTCAAGCAACAGGGAGCCTGAGGATGTCGATGCGATATCCAAGGAGTCCTTGTTGTCCCCGAGTCTCATCAACGAACCCTTGCCAAACTGCTTGTCTATCTGGACTCGTGCCGCTTCCAAGGCATCGTGCTTTTGTGAGGTATCCGAAGGAAACGTTCTTTCCTTATTTTTCGCCATGCTATGCTCCTACTCAAAACTATATTTGTTTCTTCTTACTGTGTAAGGTTACCCTTTAAGGTTGTTGCTTCAGCTCTCCAGCAACAGGGTGACCGGGCCGTCATTGGTATAGGTGACGTCCATATGTTCTCCAAAGCTTCCTTTCTCAACAGGGAAGCCCAACTCCCTGAAGATCTCCACCGCCCTTTCGTACAAGATGACCGCATCCTCAGGATCGGCTGCATCGTTGTAGGAGGGGCGGTTTCCCTTGTGCAGGTTAGCGCATAGGGTGAACTGGCTTATCACCAGTAGGGAGAGCCCCACATCCTTGAGGCTAAGATTCATCTTTCCCTGGTCGTCGGCGAATACCCGCAGTTTGACTATCTTGGAGCAGAGGCGATGCAGTTGTTCTTCACTGTCGCCCTTCTCTACTCCCAGGTAGACCAGTAGGCCCCCCTCAATGTAGCCGACACGTTCACCGTCAACACTCACCGAGGCGTCTTTAACTCGTTGAATGACGCTCTTCATCGTGTATGGCCGCGAGAACCAGCTTCGATCATGTCACGTACAAACTGGGGGCGGTCCTCTGCGGTAAAGAACGCATTGCCACAGACTACGATATCAGCACCGCAGGCAGCGACATCCCTGACGGTGCGCATATTGATCCCCCCATCGACATTGATGAGATAGTCGTAACCCTCGTCAGAACGTATCTGGTGGAGTTCGCTGACCTTTCTCAAGGTCGAGGGAATCAGCTGCTGCCCTCCATAGCCGGGGTTTACGCTCATGACCAGGACAAGGTCAACGATGTCCAGGACCTGCTCGAGCATACTCACCGGTGTGGAGGGGACTATGGAGACACCTGCCTTACACCCGCAGCTTCTGATGAGCTGCAGTGTCCGGTGCAGGTGGACAGTCGCCTCGGCGTGGACGGTGATGTAGTCACTACCGCTTTGGGCAAAAATCTCCACATGCCTCTCCGGGTTCTCCACCATGAGGTGTGTATCGAACACCAAAGGCGAGCAAGGGCGCAGATCCTTGATAAATTTGTGCCCGAAACTGATGTTCGGCACAAAAGACCCATCCATCACATCCAAATGGACCCATGAGGCTCCACTTGTATTTACTGTTTCCACTTCTTCTGCAACACGGGAAAAGTCCGCAGAAAGCATGCTTGGTGCTATAAGTAAAGGTGCTCTGTTCATACTCCTTGTTATAACAGGAAGCGGGCAATTTTGCAATCTATTCCAATTCACCCTCTATCCCCACCCTGCTGGATGTTTTTTATTCTGAAAGTGCAGAAAAATATATTGCCAACAATCATTTTCTGTCGTACTGTAATCGCAATGAAAACAAACGTGAAACCAACGATATTTTGTATCGCTATCCTCCTTTTTAGCACGGTCCTTCCTCTTCTGGGAGCCTCCCCGGAACAGCAGCTGCTTCCCTATGGGATAGGGGTGCAGTTCAGCCCCTCTATCTGGGGACTCTCCTACCATAGGCAGTTTGACAAGCAAGCTATTCAGGGAACAGTAGGCATTAGCTATGATCCAGACCCCCTTTGGGATTCTGAATTGGCCTATGGTGCATCCTTGGACTACCAGCGAAACCTCTATAGTAATTATTTCAATGAGTATCTGGGGGCTCGCCTCTATGCCACCACCTCCATAGCCCATTCAGGGGAGTTTGACTCTAGTTCTGCAACAGACCCCTTTGTAGCCAAGATTCATTTTGGAGCAGGATTTGGTGTTGAAGTGCTTTTTTTAAAAAACTTCTCCCTCCCCCTTGAAATAGTCTATGAGTTTTCGTATGCACCCACCCAATCAGATTTCACTAAGGCGTTTGCCGTGGACTTGGTTCCAAAGGTGGGGTTGCGCTTCCGCTTTACGTAGGACAGACTACCCTTGCACAGGTTGAAATACGGTGCATCTTGTCTACCTAACCATAATCATATCAGTATCTTACGATGGAGAGATTGCTAAGCGCTCTAATTCGTGATATACTACTGTCAATGAAATGAAACATAAATCCGAGCAGGCTGTGTCCCGGTCTGCCCGGTTTTCTTTTACGTCATAGATTTTACGTATATTTTGGAGGAAGACATGGGATTCCAGGAAATTGAGAACTTGCTGAAAGAAGAGCAGTGGACACGATCCACCATTACAAACTACACCATACAGAGTTTTGAGGAGCTGGACAAACAGATCAGCGAGCTGGATGATGAAGAAAAAACAGAGGCTAAGAATCTTTGTGATGTCCATTTGACAGAGAAGGAGCGCAACAGCATCATAGCGATGTATGTCAGCGGTTCCGTCCAGCTTGAGCGCAGGGGTTCTGAAGACTACCTGCTCCTGCTCAATCTCATTGAGATGTTCACTGAACACAAGAAATGGAATATTGTCGACTTCCTCAGCATGAAAATCCTACGCAAGACTGAGAACAAGCACGCCTTGAGACTGCTTGCAAACAGTTATGCCCTGAACGGAAAAGAAGAAGAGAAATTTGCCGTTTGGGAACGGCTGGTCAAAGTTGATTATGATGAGATCGAGATCGTAAAGCAGATCGGTGCCTATGCCCAGCAGAAAGGCAACACTGAAAAGGCAATCTCCATGTACCGCAAGGCGGTACACCGTCTGCTTAAACGGAAAGACACCTCTCCTATTCGCTCCATCTTTAATACACTCATAGAGCTCGACGGGGAGAACTTCGAGTACTTCATGAATCTTGTCGACCAAGTGGGCGCCTTGAGCCACAGCACCGCTATCGCCATGTTGCGCGACCTTGAGGCAGCCAACAAGAAAAATGTGGACAACCAGATAGAGGCTCAGAAGAAGACCCTCCAGTATGATCGTGAAGACATATATGCGAAGGAAAACCTCATCAAGAGCTACAAGATCAAGTACAAGAATCACTCCCGCCTCAAGAGTTGCCTTGATTCCAGCGCTCTGACCAGCAATATGGTGCGGGACGTACTGCACAGCATCGAGGATTTTGAAACCAACATCGCCTTTGACAAGGGTACCTTTGTGTTCCAGAACAGTACAGGCAAGATTGGGCGAATTCGTTCTATCGACGAAAATGATGTAATTGTTGACTTTGCTGGACAGAAGGGTAAGGAAGGCAACCGCCTATCCATAGCCATGGCTTTCAAAAGCCTGATGCCTCTTGCAAAGAGTCATATCTGGGTACTTAAAAGTGCTCTTCCCAAGGAGAAGCTCAACAAGAAGGTCCTGGAGGACATCCCCTGGACCCTGAAGACCCTGTTGACCAGCAACGGAGGCAAAAGCTCCCTCAAGGAGATGAAGGCGGAACTGGTTCCCTCCATACTCGAGCCCAAGCAGTGGACCACCTGGTCCAACCATGCCAAGAAGGAGTTGATGAACAACCCTGTCTTTGACCTTTCGGCACAAGATGTGGATACCTATATCCTGCGATCTACTCCCGTAAGCTATGAGGAGAAGCAGCTTGCCGTCTTCCGTAGCGAGAAACAGTTCTATGACAAGATCAAAAGGCTCAAGGAGTTCCTCACCTCCAAAGGAGATGTTGAAAGTGATTTCTTCTACGAGATGGTAAAATATTTCAGCGACATGTTCCTTGAGGACAACGGAGCGCTGAAGCCCATTGGGGAAGTCAACGACTACACCTTCAGTGCATTCCTGCTCCTGGAAGACCTTATCGAGAAGCAGAACATGAACTTCATCAACCGCGTGGAAGGGATTAGCTTCAAGGAACTCTTTGAACGCACAGATGATTATGAAGCTCACTTCGATGCCATCAAGGATCCTGAGCTGAAAAAGAGCTTCATCGACCATGTAGTTGCCGAGATACCCGGTTGGAGCAAGGTGCTTGCCTCCCTGTTCCAGTACTACCTGACCAGTTATATTCCTGATATCTTCCGCCAGCACAAGAAGACCGCTGAATTCAACAAGGTCTACAAGGATGCAGTGGAGAATTTCAAGGAGAAATCATCCACGCTTATCTATCTCATCAAGAACTCCGATGAGAAGCAGTGGGAGAAGGCAGGTGTCTCTGCCGAACAGCTGTTGTTCACCGAGTTGCAGTTGCTTGACTACACCAACCGTTGCATAGACTCCCGCAAGGATGTCCAGGAGAACCGTAAGAACACCAAGACCCTGATGACCATCCTGTTCAATGAGAAGAAGGTGCTTACCTATATCGAAGAGGGTACGGAGGAGACTGCTCAGAAAATCTACAGCCTCGTTGCCAACGTCTTCGACCTTCCCGGAGGAAAGAAGATTGAGATAAAGCACGCCATAAGCGAAAAGTATCCTACCTTCCGTTTCTTTGACGAAGTGAGCCCCATCGATAGGGAGACGCTGGTCCCCACCGGACTTTTCTGTACCGCAGGAGCCTACGAGGCAAAGAGAAAAGAGATGGAACGCATCCAGCATGTCGATCTTGTAGAAGTTGCCAAGGAGATAGGCCAGGCTCGTGATATGGGAGACCTTCGGGAGAACAGCGAGTACAAGTACGGCAAGGAGAAGCAGGCCATGCTCAACAATACCCTGCGCAGGCTCGCTGAGGAGATAGACAGGGCGTCGGTCATCACCAAGGATAAGGTAGACCCCACCCGCATCGGCTTCGGCACCAAGGTTGAGCTGTTTGACAATCTCAATGGTGAAGCGATAACCTATACCATCATGGGCCCATGGGAATCTAATCCCAATGAGAATATCATCAACATGCTTGCACCTTTTGGCAGGGCTCTGCTCAACCACCAGGTCAACGAGAGATTTGTATTCACCCTCAACGAGCAGCCCTATGACTTCACTGTCCAGAGCATCGAGGTCATCGACCTCTAGGAGCTGACAAACAACAGTCACAAGGCGACAAGGCCCTGTTTCCCTGAGAAACAGGGCCTTGTTGTTCGGTGTCATCTCCCTTCATCTTTTTTCTCGAGTATGGTTTATCCTACCGGTCGCTCTCATGTATTTCAGATGAGGCCTGTGTATCCAAACTTCTCTGCTCTGCCCTCTTCACACTATCGATACAAACATATCTCAGATACTCCCTTGACTTCTTGAGGCGAACAATGCATTAATGAACATTGTTCAGTATGGAGGTTGCCATGAATTCAAAATCAATTTCCCAGGAGGGTATCCTCTCTGCCGGGAAGGAAATTGTAGCCCAAGGGGGTATTGCTGCCTTGAGCATACGCAGCATAGCCCAGCGATGTAATATTTCTGTGGGTTCGGTTTACAACTACTTCTTCTCCAAGGGAGAGCTGGTTATTGCAACTATCGAATCAATTTGGCAGGAGATCATATATGATTCAAAAGCCATGCCCAGTGAGCTTGGATTTTCTGACCATATCCTGTATCTGTTCAAAAATATCCAGAAGGGTTTTGAAAAATACCCCGCATTCTTTACCGTGCATCCCATGAGTCTGGCCCAATCACATAAAAAGAGTGGCCGGGAGGTAATGCAACACTATTTTACCGGGATGAAGGATGGGTTGCTGAGAGCGTTGGAACAGGACCCTCATGCGAAGAAAGATCTCTTCAACGAAACCTTTACTCTCCCTGATTTTGTTGATTTCATCTTTTCCAATATTCTTACCCTCCTCATGCAGGGAAAAACATCCTGTGACTATCTCTTGGAAATCGTGAGACGAGTTGTGTACGAAGAGTAATCCCTATCCTTTTTTGCAAGAAGACCAAATCTGCACTTATTTCAATCTAGTAGGAGGCTGCATATGCAAGCTATTATGGAAACGTTGTTTGACGTGGTATATCTAACCACCGTTATTATTTTGGGAATCAGCATGATCAAGGGTGCCAAGGGCAACAAGCAGTACCTTTTGTTTGGCATTATGGCTGTCGTACTTGGTGCAGGTGATGCATTTCATCTTGTTCCCAGGGCGATCGCCTTGTCCACAACAGGACTTGAAAACTTTCCCGTCGCACTCGGCATAGGGAAGTTCATCACCTCCCTTACCATGACATTCTTTTATATCCTCCTCTACTATGTGTGGAGAAAACGGTACAACGTAGTGGGGAAACAGAAACTAACTGCTACGGTTTACCTGCTTGCAGCAGCACGCGTAGTGCTCTGCCTCTTCCCACAAAATGCCTGGACGACCGCTAATGCACCTGTATCGTGGGGAATCTATCGCAACATACCCTTTGCCCTCCTGGGGCTGGTGGTAATAGTGTTGTTTTACCACAGTGCAAAAGAACATGATGATCATGCCTTTCGTTTTATGTGGCTCACTATCGTCTTGAGCTTTGCCCTGTATATCCCTGTAGTCTTGTGGGCGAATGCCTACCCCCTTATTGGTATCCTGATGATTCCCAAGACCCTCGCCTATGTCTGGACTGTTTTGATCGGATACAGCGACATGCGAAAGAGTTTACAAAAAACAGCGTAGGCAACCAGACTACCATACCAAGAGGTTTCGACCACTTTGTGCATACATGAGCCAGGGCAGGAGCGCTCTAGTCAATAGCGTTCCTGCCCCTCTTATTTGTATGTTGACTCCATCAAGGGGTATATCCCCTTGATCATTCACTCCTGGTAAAAGCTTGTTTGTAGACTGGCCCGAGCAAGCTGAGGACCTTCCTTACCTCCGCAGGAAGGGAGGATCGGATCAGAATGTGCTCGTCTCCAGGCATGGTAAATAAGGTCGATCCCAGGTTGTCAAACATGGCGAAGATTTTCCTCAGGGTTGGTTTGGCGTTGTCCCTGTACGATGCGGGGCCTCCATCCTGGATGTGGAGCGTCTCATTTCTCTTTGCAAGGGACGCTCTCACCTGATTCTCCAGCAGAGCATAGACGAGAAGGGAGAAGCTCATGACAAAGCCCAAGGCCCCGATGCATTCGGGTTGTTTACGAGAGAGGGGGGTAAACGTGAGGTTTCCGCTTGTA
Organism: uncultured Sphaerochaeta sp.; assembly: GCA_964588005.1. Lineage (GTDB taxonomy): Bacteria > Spirochaetota > Spirochaetia > Sphaerochaetales > Sphaerochaetaceae > Sphaerochaeta. The sequence goes on along the minus strand of CAZPOJ010000013.1, from coordinate 19,384 downwards.
AGGAACCTGAGTCCACGCTCGACAGCCTGTTGGTTTTTATATATCTCTAGCACCTGGTCATCTTTCAAGGAGAGGTCGTTGGTAGCAAGTATATACCTTCCAATCTTCTTGCACGCCTGCTCAAGGGCCAAGGGGTCCTTGGCATAGGTAAGGCTGCAAGAAAAGAGCTTTGTCTTGGTTATCTTGACTTCTACCTTCAGCAAAGTCCATCGGGCTATGAGTTTCTTGGCTGCCTGCAGGGCGTCCTCTTCGCTGGCAAAGGTTTGCTCTTGTAAGAGCCTGCTCCTTGCCTTTGCATCCAGCAGTTGTTTTTCCTGGTTCCTTTGCAGGGTCTTTTCCATACGATCATACTTCTTCTGGCTAAAGACAAGGACCCATCGCTGGGAAACTCCACCATAGGAGGAGTCCAGGCCGTACACCTTGTACCCTTCCAGCTCGCTATCGACAAAGTTAGGCTCTTCATTAGGCAGGCAGTGCGCTAGTCTTTCAGGTACATAACTGACCCATCTCTTGGAGAAAGTAGCAATGTTCTTCTTGGTGTAGAAAAAGCTGTCCCTGACGAAGATGCCGTCAAACGTCGTGCTTTCCAGCAAACTCTCCATCAGGTTGTCTTGGTTAACCTCCATCGCGAGGGGAACTCCATAAGCATTGACCAGGAGGGAGAGCACCTGGAGCTTCCAAATGGAATCCTTCTCCTTCGCAGGAACAGTCTTGATATGCAGAGCTTCCCCGTCATCAACCTCCCCTGCCAGGGTGAAGTGGATGGTATCCCTATGCAGGGTTTCCCAGGCAAGGGGGATCTGCTGACCTAGATGGGATACTACCTGGGAGAATAGCCTCCCCTCCCCGTACTCCTCGATCGCAAGGAGGGTCTCACTCATTGTTGCCTCGGTAAAATCCCCCGCCTCGGGTCCGGGACCGAAGATTAACTCCAAGTCCAAGTCATCAGGTATGACCCTATACTGGAATCGGGGGGTGAGACAGATACAAAGGAGGAAGAGGATAGAGTGAGCATGGGATACCTGGGGGTGTGTTTTTTTTGGGAGTAGCGTTTCAAAGAGCTGAAAGAGGCTGTGCTCCTCAAAGAATGCCCGAAGCATCGGGTAGTGCTTGTAGTTCAGAATGGTGACTTGTTTTGCTTCACTAAATTGGTACATGGAATCTCCTAGGGGTGAGCAGGTAATAAGAACGATAGCAAACCTATACGATATATATACGTTTCCAATATACTAGCAAAAAGTTCTTACGTAAGCTCACCTTTATGACGCCTGCTTCGCAGCAGGCGAAGGAAGGGTATGTTGGCAAGGGTGTAGGAGAGCAGCGTCAAAGCCACAGCACCTCCTCCCAGGAGGGCCAGCAAGCCAAGGTTTGCCAAGGTTGAGCCACTCTCATGCCACCTCAGACCTAAGAGGCTGTAGAGGACAGAGAGGGCCAACAGAGGAAGGTTTGCCACCACTATGCGAAAGACTCCCTTAAAGAGATCCTTGTCCCTATACAGGGGGTAGAGGTCGCGTAAGACAAAGGCAAGAGTGATAAAAAAGAGGGTGAACGAGACGATCGAGGCCAAGGGAAGAGCTATGATACCCACGCCCAAGCGAATAAAGAGCCACATCAGGGCGATGTCAAAAAGGCTCATCAGGGCGGTGACCCGGGTCATGCTCTTGTGCCTGCCTGCACTGTAACCCACCCTCTGCAGCAAGTTGAACCAGGCTGCAATGGTCATGCCCAGCAGATAGTACCTGAGGGTCAGGGCGGTGAGATTTGCATCGGCGAGGGTGTAGTTGCCTGTCTGCAGGACAGAAGAGACGCTTTCATTGCTGAGGGTGAACAAGATAATGGTGCTGGGTAACAGAAAGGTAAGCAAATGTATCAGGGACTCCCTGGTGACCTTCTGCATCTGGTCGAGGTTGCCCATACCGTAGGCGCGGCTCATCGCAGGAAAGGATACAGCAACTATAGCATTGAAGAAAATACCGTAGGGTGCTTGCCAGAAGATGAGCGAGTTGCTGAAGGCTGTCACACTGCCTTCAGAGAGGGAGGAGGCAAACCAGAAAGCGACCATCTGGGCTACGACGAGGATAAGGGAGCTGAGCACCATCTGGGCCCAGGACTTCATCAGGGGCTTGAAGGGTGTCCCTTCCGGATTGAAAGCCAAGCGGATGCGGTATCCATAGCGCCGTACGACCACGTACGAGTAGGCTCCTTGCAGCACCCCTCCAACAAGCGCTGAGTATGCCATGCTCATCGCACCGACGTAGGGGTGGAGAACACTCACCCCTATGATGACCGAGAGGGAGAAAAGCAGGGGCGCTGCATGGGAGTGGAAGAAGCTCTTGTGGCAGTGCAAGAGGCCGTTGAAGACAGATCCTACGCTGATAGTCAGCAGATAGACCATGAAAAAGGGCAAAAGTCGGGCACCGAGGGCGATCTGCGGTGCGTCGAAGTCGGAGAAGAAGGCAAGCAAAGGCTCGCCATAGATGTAGGAAGCCAGGACCAGAGGCAGCAGAATAAGGGTCTGGTAGGTGCAAAGCAGGGCAAAAAGCCGTCTGGCACTCTTTGTATCCTCACCTTCGATAAGGCGGCTGAAAAAGGGAATGATAGATGCGTTGATCGCCCCTTCGGCAAAGATTTTGCGGAAGTTGTTGGGGATGTTGAAGGTGAAGTTGATCACATCCGCTATCCCGCTGGCTCCAAAAATGGAGCCGATCACGCGGGCCCGTACAATGCCAAGCACCCGACTGGTCAGGGTGCATGCCATCACCAGGACGCTGCTTTTTGCCGCAGCCTTATCTTCCGTAGAATCTAGCAAGGTAATCCCTCTTGAAAGAGGAGAACCTGTCTTGGGCAATTGCCAGACGGACCTTCTCCATCAGTCGGTAGAAATAGGTCAGGTTGTGCTCGGTGGCAAGCATGCCCCCAAGCATCTCCCCAGCCTTAATCATATGGTGCATATAGGCACGCGAATACTGTGTACACGCTGTGCAGGGACACCCCTGCTCCAAGGGAGAGGGATCAAACTTATGCGCAATCTTTTTCAGGACCACCACCCCATCATCGGTGTAGACAGCTCCGTTACGCGCCATGCGGGTAGCCAGCACACAGTCGAACATGTCGATGCCGTTCTCCACAGCCTCAAGGATATAATCGGGGCTCCCGATTCCCATGACGTAGCGCGGCTTCTCGCGTGTCACGATCTCAGAGGTATAGGCGAGGAACTCGCTGAACTGTTGGGCACTCTCCCCTACCGAGAGACCGCCTATGGCTATTCCTGGAAAATCCATGCTGTTGAAGAACTGGGCGCTCTCTTTGCGCAGCTCCTTGTAGAAGTTGCCTTGCACAATGCCAAAGAGGTTCCCCTTGAATGATTCGCCGAGGCTCTGGCGGTGGCGGATGGCACGATCTGCCCAAGAGTGGGTTATAAGCATGGCTTCCCTGGCAGCCTTGAGGCTGATGTCTGCGGCTGTGCAGACATCAAGGCACATCGCTATGTCGCTGCCGATGGTCTTTTGGATGTCAACAACCTTCTCAGGGGTGAACAGGTGCCTTGACCCGTCTATATGGCTTTGGAAGTTGACCCCATTTTTGCTGATCTTACGCAAGCCTGAGAGGGAGAATACCTGGAATCCCCCGCTGTCGGTGAGCAGGTTGTGCTGCCAATTGGAGAAGTTGTGCAGGCCGCCAAACTGTTCGAGGACCTCTGTGCCCGGGCGCAGGTAGAGGTGGTAGGTGTTTCCCAGGATAAGCTTGTACCCTATCGCAGCCACATCCTGGTGGTACATGCCCTTCACGGTACCGTTGGTGCCTACCGGCATGAATACAGGGGTTTCGACCACCCCATGGCCAAGGGAGAGCAAGCCAAGTCTCGCCTGGCTGTTTTTGTCCTTGTAAGTCTCTGTAAATATTTTCTGCATAGTGCCTCAACGAAGAACGAGTCGTTCTGATATTGCTATCGATACTATCACAATCATGGGGATTACCATACCCCATAAAGGTTCCACCACCCCTTGTTTTGCCATGATCAGGGTCACCATCTGCACCACGTAGTAAATCACTGCAATAAAAAGGCTCGTGATGATGCTGAAGAGCAGGACATTCTTCTTGTACCTGTAGCTGATCGTGCAGGCGATGAAGATCAGGACCAGGGGGGTGAGGGCTCCAAGCACCCTGCTGGCAAAGTCGGTAGCCGTCTCATACCAGAGCTTGGGGTTGAGCGTGCGTATCCGACTCAAGTAATCCAGGGCTGCAGAGAACTCCATCGTCTGTATGTCGCTGGAGATGTTTCTGAAATAGGCGGGTTCCAGGTCGAAGCTGTCGAAGACCACCTGGTTCTCCCTTCTGGAGGCTACACTCATCTGTTGGGAATCAAGGAGGTGTATGGTGGCATCGGTGAGCTTCCATACACTGCGCTCTTCATCCCAGGATGCCCCTGTGGCGTCGATGCGGCTCTGCAGTTCTCCCTTGTCGTCAAGCAATACCAGCGTCAGGGACCTGATGGTCTTTGTCTCATCGTTGTAGCGCGTGGCGTGGACGACGAACCGCCCTTCTGGGTCACTGAGGGTGATGTTGCGATTGTCAAAGGTACTGCGCAGGCCAAAGAGCTCGTCCTGTACCACCTTCCTCCCCCTGGATGAGGGGATGGCCACCAGTTCGTTGAATCCGAATTGAAAGAGCGAGAAGAAAAAACCCAAAAAGAGGATGGGGATGATGATCCTCTTGTAGCTGATGCCAGCACTGTAGAGGGAGATGAGTTCATTGTTCGCCTGCATCTGGGAGAGGTAGTAGGTGGCAGAGAAGAGCAACGAGGGACCCAAGGCAAATATGAGGGCTTCAGGGGCGTACAAGAGCGAGAGCTTGAAGATCATGAAGGCTCCCACCTCACTGTTCACATAGGAGTCTATATGCATGAAAAGATCCACGCTGACAAGCATCAGGGTGCACAGCAGCAACGTAATGAGTCCTACGTAGGTAATCGAGGCGATGGTATGCCTGGATAACAGCCTCATAGGCGCCTCGTGAAAAACAGCAGCACTATTCCGATGGAGAACAAGATCATGTTCGGTGCCCATATGAGGAAAGCCGGGTTGAAGGACACAGAGAATATCTGCATCTGAGCAAAAAAGAGCATGTACCAGTAGAGCACGGCGACAAGCATGGAAAGACCGAACCCGATGAGACGGCCATGCTTTACCCGAAAGAACGAGAGGGAGAAGGTGAGAAATACCAGCATCGAGCACGCGGCGGAGAGTGCATACTTCTTGTTCAGCTCGGCTCGATAGTACTGGTAGTAAAAGTTGATGGGTGGGTTTTTCTGCATCTCGGTTATTCGGTCTTGCATCTTCGCCCTCTCCTCTTCAGCTTGCAAGGTTGCAAGCTCCTGCTGCAAGGAGGCTACCTTCTTCCCATGGATAGCCATGTCCTCCTGCAAGGTAACCTTGTAGGTTGCGATACGCTCCTTGAGTTCAGCTATGGAGAGCTGGGAGGGCAAGGCAGTGGCAAGGGAGGCGACCTGTCCGGAAAAGTTCAGGTAGAACTGAGCCTGCTTTGCCTCTGAGAGGTTCCATGAGGTGATGTCTTGGGTGTTTGAACTGAAGATCAAAGGCGATTCGAGGTCGAGGCGATAGATGAAATTCTGCAGGTCTATGAGGGTTACCTCCCCTTTGGGGGAGCTGAGGACCTGGTTGTTCCCCTTCTTGGCAAGGTCAAAGAGGATGATGTCAGAGACAGTGGAGCCTGTGACCTCTTTGTTGACCATCACTCTGTCGCCTATGGTATTGGTCGCATTGCTGGTCAGCTCCAAGGTGGGTAGGTCCCTCATCAGATCTGTATAGAGGACCTTGTACTGGCGTGTACTCCAAGGCAAGGCCTTGTCTGCTGTAAAAAAGGTGGCAAAGGAGAACACTATCGAAATGGCTATAATGGGGATGAAGATGCGCTTCATGGAGATGCCCGATGATCGCATAGCAAGGATTTCGTTACTGCTGGAGAGGTCTCCGATGACCATGCTCGATGCAGTCAGGGAACTGAAGGGAAAGGTATAGAGCAGAAACTGGGGGATGGAGAGGAGTATCAGACGGAATACTGCAAAAAAATCCACGTTCTTGAGCAGGATCCTCTGGGCAATGAGCAAGATCTGGTTGATGAAAAAGATAAAGAAGAAAAACATGAACGCCACAATAAAAGAGAGCAGGTACTCCCTGCCTACATGTCGGTACACCAATGTATGGCGTTCATTACGAGCCACTTTATACTCCTGTTGAACCGAAGCCCCCCTGCCCCCGTTCTGTATGGTCAAGACTCTCTTCCACTACAAAAGATGCACTTGCATACCTGGCTAGTACCAACTGCGCGATGCGGTCGCCGTGGTGGACGATGAAATCTTCCCTGCCATGGTTGATCAGCAGAACCTGGATCTCTCCACGATAGTCGGCATCGATGGTGCCCGGACTGTTGAGCACCGTGACACCAAACTTTGCAGCGAGACCCGAACGCGGACGAACTTGAGCCTCAAACCCTTGAGGAAGGGCTATAGCGAGGCCGGTGGGAACTTTCGCAAAAGAGCCGCTTGCAATGACCAAATCCTCTTCAAGGCAGGCACAGAGATCTGCACCTGCACTGAAAAGAGTCGCATACGCCGGAGCGGTGGCTCCGGCCTGCAAGGTAATTGATACGTTAGTCTCCATTGTTACTTGGAGGGAAGAGCATCGACGTAGCTGAGATTAAGCCTGTTCTGACGGTCGATCTCCATCAGTTTTACCGGGATGACCTGTCCGACGGTCAAGACATCTTCAACATGCTGGACCCTCTCCCTGGAGAGTTTGGAGATGTGGCAAAGGCCCTCCTTTCCAGGAAGGATTTCAATAAATGCACCAAAGTCCATGATGCGCTTTACCGTCCCTTCATAGATTCTCCCCACTTCAGGTTCCTCGATAATCGACTTGACCAGATCCTTGGCAAGGTTTGCTGCAGCACTGGTTCGTCCATAGATGGTAATGGTACCATCATCGGCGATGTTTACTTCAGCTCCACTTTGGGCGGCGATTGCCTTGATGGTCTTGCCTCCGGTTCCGATTACCGCACCAATTTTCTCTTCATCAACCTTCATGGTCAGGATCTTAGGAGCGAGTTCGCTGATATCTTTTCTTGGAGCCTTGAGGGTCTTGTCCATGACCGAAAGGATGTGCATTCTGCCCTCCTTGGCCTGGGAAAGCGCCTTGGTCATGATCTCAGGGGTGACGCCGGCGATCTTGATATCCATCTGGAAAGCGGTGATGCCAACGGTGGTTCCGGTTACCTTGAAGTCCATGTCCCCAAGGTGATCTTCTTCGCCGAGGATATCGGAAAGGACAACGTACTTGGAGTAGTCTGCACCTTCGGTGATGAGACCCATGGCGATACCTGCAACAGGTCTCTTAATGGGAACACCGGCATCCATCAGCGAAAGAGCGCCACCACAGACCGAGGCCATGGAGGAGGAACCGTTGGATTCCATGATTTCGCTTACTACACGCATGGTGTACGGGAACTGGTCTTTGCTTGGTAGCACAGGAACCAGGGCACGCTGGGCAAGGTGACCGTGTCCGATCTCCCTTCTGCCGGTGCCAAGGCGACCTGTCTCACCAACACTGTAGGGAGGGAAGTTGTAGTGCAGCATAAAGTTGCTGAAAAACTTATCCCCATCGATGGTGTCGAACATCTGTTCGTCACTGGATGTGCCCAAGGTAGTGGTAGCAAGACTCTGGGTCTCTCCACGAGTAAAGAGGGCCGAGCCGTGAGTTCTGGGCAGCAGTCCCACTTCACTGGTGATGGGCCTGACCTTGTCAACGGGGCGCCCGTCGGTTCTCAGTCCATGGTTGAGGATGGAATCACGCAAGATTTCATACTCAAGTTCCTCGAACAAGGTAGCCATCTGTTTTTCCCTCTTGGGATCAACTTCCAACTCTTCGGCAAACTTCTCCTTGACCTGGTCCTGGGCAACAGCAAGGGCGGCATAGCGCTCCATCTTTCCCTTGACAAAGGAGGCGACCTTGATCAGGGGTTCGGCATATGCCCTGACTGGAGCGAGCCAGGAGAGGTCAACTTCGGCTACGACGATAGGAAGCTTCTCCTTGCCAGCTAGTTTTTGCAGCTCAAGCTGAGCGTCACAGATCTCGACAATGACTGGCTGGGCAGCTGCAATGGCGGCGAGCATCAGCTCTTCACTGACCTCATTTCCTCCCCCTTCTACCATGGTGATACCGCTGCGCGTTCCTGCAACAACAATATCCAGGGTTGCCTTTTCAATTTCTGAGAAGGTGGGGTTGATCACGTGCTCACCATCGAGCAAGGCAACCCTTACAGCGGCGATGGGGCCATCGAAAGGGATATCGCTGATAAGAACTGCAGCAGATGATGCATTCATGGCGATGATATCGGGGGTTGTATTCATATCTGAGGAGAGAACAGTCGGCACAATCTGGATCTCACGGCCAAAGGCCTTGTCAAACAGGGGACGCATGGGACGGTCGATCAGGCGGCAGACGAGAATCTCCTTATCCTTGGGTCTTGCCTCTCGCTTGAGGAATCCTCCGGGAATCTTGCCAGCTGCATAGTATTTTTCATTATATTCTACACTCAGGGGTACATAATCAAGGGGCTCGGAGGGCTTGCGACCTGCACAGACAGTTGCAAGGACTGCACTGTCTTCATAATGTGCATACACAGTACCATTGGTCTGTTTAGCAATCTTACCGGTTTCAAATACCAGTTCTCCCTTGCCAATTTTTACGGAAACTTTTTTTACTTCTTGCATTCTTCATTCCTTCTTTGTTCTTTTTTTCCTCGGACTAATATGAAAATAGCTCCTACAACCTGTTTGGTTGCCGGAGCTATCTAACTATTGTTTCGAGAATAACGCCAACACTACTTTCTTATACCGAGTTCTGCGATCAGGGTACGGTAGGATTCAATATCGTTATTTCTCAGGTATTTAAGCAGCCTTCTGCGCTTACCTACCATTTTCAAGAGTCCGCGAGTCCCTGCATGGTCCTTGGGGTTCCTCTTGAAGTGAGGCTGAAGCTCATTGATGCGAAAGGTTAGCAGGGCAATCTGGGCCTCAGTCGAACCTGTGTTGGTGGCATCACCACCAAACTTGGCGATGATTTCTTGTTTTTCTTCTTTCGAGATCATAAAACACTCCTCTTAGCAATGCTAAGACATTTTGCACGTACCGCCTTGGTTTCCCAAACCCCATCCATTGGCTTGATAAGCAGTTCAGACTCTCCAAACAAGGCGAGAACCTTCCACTGCTGGCCATCAGAGAAGAGCATGGTCCCCTCATACGCTCCTGCCATGGGCAAGAGCTGTACGCATGATGCAGTACGATACAGCAGGCCTTCTTCAGTGAATGTGGAAGGGTAAGCAACCAGATCCAAGGCGTAGGGTCTGCCGAGCATACTTTGGACTTCTTCCAAAGCGCCCTTGAGAAGTTTTTGTCGCACGGAGGTGCTGCTTGCTATCTCACCCTCTGTCGTCATGACAAAGGGAGGGACTTCAACAAAAGCACCAGGTGCTAATCGGGATAGATGTTCCTGCAGCTGAACAGGTCCGGCGCTTGAAACCGGGGCACCGCAGCGGAAATCCTCACCGACAACCATCGCCTTCACCTGACAAAAAGAACAGATGAACGCGAGGAACTCCTTAGCTGTGAGTTTACTGAATTCAGCAGAAAAGTCAATGACAACCAAATGATCGATGCCAATTTCTGAGAGAATCTCCTGATTTTGTCTTGAGGTGGTAAGCCTGTTGTGGGCAAGCTGGCTCTTAGCGAACATCTTGGGATTCTTGTTGAACGTAATGGCCATGCTCTGCCAGTTGTTTTCCTTGGCTAGTTGTACTGCACGCTCGATGATCTTCTGATGGCCTACATGCAAGCCGTCAAATACCCCTATGGTGATGCTCATATCGGTCTGCCAGAGAACAGGATGTGCACAAAGATGCATAAAATCATACTCTTTCATCTAATGCCTCACTTGCTCGCGATAGATTTGCGCTATGATACGCTTATCCCACAAGTCCAGGATACAGCAAAGTACTCCCTTTTTCGAGTAGACAGCGCCGTAGCGTGATTCTTCTGTACTCCTACGTGTCCTGTACCCCAAAGGGTAGGTTCCATTGCCAAGGGAGAAGAGCTGACTGTCTTCAACCTCCAGGAGGGCCATATCAGGGATACTTTGTATGAGACTGTCAGTTCTTTCCACCGAAGCCAACAGGGAGTCGGTATCGTTGGAAGCTACGGCATCCTCAAGCAAAAACGGGCCTATCTGAGTGCGCACAAGATCGGTAAGGTAGCCGCGCGAGTTGCACGCAAGTGCAAGGTCCCGAGCCAGTGAGCGTATATAGGTGCCCTTGGATACATGGATGTCCGCAACCAGCACCCCCTGTTCATAGGTAACAACCTCAAAGGAGTAAACTGTTACCGGTCGCTCCTCCATGACAACCACCTTGCCCTCCCGAGCGAGCTTGGATGCACGCTTGCCCCCGATGTGCAGGGCACTGTACTGGGGAGGACGCTGAAGGATGTCCCCTCTGAAGAGGGGCAGAGCCTCCTGGATTTGAGCAAGGGTGGGCAGTTCAGCAGTGGCAACAACCTCCCCTTCTGGGTCGAGGGTGTCCGTCTCCTTGCCAAAGGCGATGGTGGCACGATAGCGTTTGTCCATGGTCGAGAAGACCTGGTTAAGGCGCGTCATGCTGCCTGTCAGCACAATCATCAACCCCTGTGCAAATTTATCAAGCGTACCGGCGTGTCCGACTTTCGGATCGACGGTACGCTTGATGGCACCAAGGGAGGTAAAACTGGTTATTCCGCTGGGCTTGTGAACTAGCAGTACGCTTGCTCTATTTCCCATTGTCTACCAGCGAATCAATCAGTGCATTGATCTTCTGGCCATCTTTGAGAGAGGTGTCTGCCTTGAACTTGAGCACTGGAGTATTACGGGTCTTCAAGAAAGACCCTACACGTTTCTGGATGAAGCCACTGGCACTTTGCAACCCTTCTACACTACGCATAAGGGTCTCGTCATCCAATACAGAGGTGATGTAGACCGAAGCGTAGGAGTTGTCCACCGAAAGCTCAACACGACTTACTGAGCAGAGGGTGCTTACATTCGGATTCTTTACCTCTCCTCTGACTATCAGCGTGCTGATAGCCTCGGAGAGCTTTGATTCTATACGTTTCTGGCTATATTCACTCATTTCTTATCTACCATCTCCAGTGTTCTTGGAATCTCTTCATTCTCTACGATTTCCAGGATGTCTCCAGCTTGGAGGTCATGGAAGTTCGCAAGTCCGATACCGCACTCAAATCCTTCCAAAACTTCCTTCGCATCATCCTTGAACCTCTTCAAGCTTGAAATCTTGATATTGGCGGGTGTGAGGACGACCCCATCACGAACGACCCTGACAAAACTGTTTCGCTTGACCTTGCCGCTGGTGACCATGGCACCTGCAATGGTACCGATCTTGGGAACCTTGAAGGTCTCACGAACCTCAAGGGTACCAATGGATACTTCACGAATCTCAGGGGCAAGCATGCCTTCCATCGCCTTACGCACATCATCGACTGCATCGTAGATGATATTGTACTTGCGAATTTCGATCTTCTCCTGGTCGGCCAGAGCCTGGGCACGAGGAGTGGGTCTGACATTAAATCCTATGACCAGGGCATCGGAAGCACTGGCGAGGGTGATGTCGCTTTCAATGATAGCACCTGCTGAAGCACGGATGACATTGAGGTGAATCTCAGAGTTGGACAGTGCATCGAGGGTTCCCTGCAATGCTTCAACCGAACCTTGTACGTCGCCCTTGATGATGACGTTGTACTCCTGGATAGTCCCTTCCTTGATCTTCGAGTAGAGGTTGTCCAAGGTAATCTTCTTGACGTTGCGGCTATCGCCTACCCTTTCAAGTTCCTGTCTCTTGTTACCAACCTGACGAGCCTGCTTCTCATCCGCAGTTACCTGGAATGGATCGCCGGCACCCGGAATATCGGAAAGGCCTATGATCTCAACCGGTGTTGCAGGACCCGCCTCTTCAATCTTGTTGCCCTTGTCATCAAACATTGCACGAACCCTACCTGGGTAGATACCTGCAACATAGTGGTCACCCTGACGCAGCGTTCCGCGCTCGATGAGCACACTGGCGACAATACCACGACCTTGGTCGATACGGCTTTCAATAACTTTACCCTCTGCACGACAGTTGGCATTGACTCGTAGCTCAAGCATCTCAGCTTGCAGCAGTACAGTATCAAGCAACTCCTCAATTCCAATCTTCTTCAAGGCTGAAATCTGGCAGTAGAGTGTCTGACCACCCCATTCCTCGGGCATCAGGCCAAGGTCACTGAGCTGTTGCATCACCCTTTCAGGCTTTGCTTCAGGAAGGTCAATCTTGTTAATTGCCACGATGATGGGAACATTTGCAGCACGAGCGTGGTCAATGGCCTCACGGGTCTGGGGCATCACCCCATCATTGGCGGCGACTACGAGGATGACAATATCGGTTACCTGAGCTCCACGCGCTCGCATCATGGAGAATGCCGAGTGTCCGGGAGTATCGAGGAAGACAACTTCCCCCTTGCCTTCAAGGGCTACCTTGTAGGCACCGATGTGCTGGGTAATTCCCCCAAACTCACCTTCGGCAACCTTTTCAGAGCGAATGGCATCGAGCAACTTGGTCTTACCATGGTCAACGTGACCCATTACCGTAACAATGGGAGCTCGTTCAACCATATCCTTGTCTGTTTCAGGATCACGGGAGATGAGTGTCTCATCATAGAGGGAGACAAGGTGCACTTCACAGTTGTAGTCACTACAAATGATCTCAGCAGTCTCATAATCGATCTGCTGATTGATCGTCACCATCATACCCATCTTGAAAAGCTTGGCAATGATATCACTGGCCTTCAGGTTCATCTTCTTGGCCAGGTCGGATACAGAGATGACTTCCATCATATCGATTTTCTTGGGAACAGAGGCGAGCTTTGCAGCTGCCTGCTCTTTTCGTCTCTGGATCTGGAACTCTTTCTCTTCCTCAGCATTCCTCTTCTTGTAGGAAGCGGAACTCTTTTTCTTGTAGGATTTCTTGGGAGCTCTCTGGTTCATTGCATCGAGATCTGAACCTCCACCTGGCTTTTGACCGCCGCCGGGTCGATTGAACGGAGGACGCCCTGGTCCACCACCTTGAGGTCTGAACCCACCGGGTGAACCTCCTCGAGGCTGGTACCCACCACTGCGTGGCTGGTAGCCTGTACCGGCAGGACGAGGATTGTTGCCCTGGTAGCCTGTACCGGCAGGACGGGGGTTGTTGCCCTGGTAACCTGTTCCGGCAGGACGGGGGTTGTTGCCCTGGTAACCTGTTCCGGCAGGACGAGGGTTGTTACCCTGGTAGCCACCGGTACGAGGAGCACCACCCTGGTAACCACCTTGGCGGTTGCCCTGATAGGGAGGGCGGGTTCCAGGAGCTGGTCTGCCGCCGACGGTTCCTGCAATACGAGGACCACTGGAAGGGGGTGCCGGAGTCGGAGCAGCACCGTTGGGGTTCTTGCTCTGCCACTCGGCATGATCTTTTACAGTTTGTCCCTGGTTGGGTACTGGAGGTAGGTTGGTAGGCCTTATTACAACAGGACCGGTATGCAGTGGGGAGGTTATAATCTTGTCCCCTGTAGAACGCACGGTTTTTCTTAACGTACCGGTACGCTTCTGCCCTGCCGGTTTTTGTTCCGTAGAGGGAGTTGAAGAAGCAGTGCTAGAGCTAGACGCAACAGGTCGAGCTTGTGGTTTAACAACCACAACCTTCTTCTTAACCACAACCACCCTTCTTTTTTCAGGGGTCTTGGGTTTGGTCTCGGGTTCCTTAGGAGAAACTTTTTTCTCTTCTTTGGCTTCCGATGGATGTACTACTTGCTTAATCAACGTTGCTTTTGGCTTATTATTCTCTTCCGTCATTATTCCCTCTTGGATAATATTACTCTACCTCAAATGCAAGACCTGTACCACAGCTTGGGCACACAGTCATATCGATGGTTATAGCCGAACCGCAGCTTGGGCACACATATTCAGTCTCACCATCATCTTCATCTTCAACGATATCGACATACTCGTTGATAGTATCCTTAATAGCTATGACCTCTTCCTCGCTTAAGTCGGAGAAAGCGGCAAGCCCCTCTTCGTCGAGGTTGATGAACTCCTCAACGCTGTACACATCATGGAACTGTAGCTTCTTTAGAAGCTGTGAGTCCATAGGAAGGTCGGAAAGTGCAATCTCATCCTCATCGACTAGGCTCTCTTCAAAAGCTGGCCCTTCTTCCAAACCGGCAACTGCTGCAGGAAAATCTTCTTCAAACCCTTGCATCTCGCCAAATTCATCTGGCTGGCCAAAGAAACTCTCTGCTCGAGTACGGGCTTCAGTTGCTATATCCATCTCGTTGAACTGGGCTTGTGTCTTAACATCAATGATCCAGTCAACAAGCTTGTTGGCAAGCCTGACGTTCAGGCCCTGCTTTCCAATCGCAAGGGATAGCTGACTTTCGTCCACTATCGCCACCGCATGGTACTTAAGCTTGTTTATAACCACCACGTCCTTCACCTGAGCTGGTGACAAGGCGTTGCGGATATAGTTCAATGGGTCGGTATCGTAGCGAAGAATATCAATCTTCTCCCCTTCTATCTCTCCCATGATAGTCTGAATTCTATTTCCCTTCAACCCGACGCATGCACCAACGGGATCTATTTCATCGTTACGGGATGCAACAGCGACCTTTGTGCGATACCCGGCCTCGCGTACGATCTTGATAATATCAATCTGGTTCTGGGCAATTTCGGGAATCTCAACCTCGAAAAGGTGCCTGATCAGTTCGGTGTGGGTTCTGGAGAGTACAACCCTGACACCGCGTTCGGCCTTTTCAACAGTCTCGACATAACACTTGATCTTGTCGTTGCTGCCGTAGCTTTCACGGCTGGACTGGTTGCGCCTGGGAAGGATGCCTTCTGTACTGCCGATATCCACATAGATATCCCCGTTGGGCACCTGGCGGCGGAAATATCCGATGATAAGTTGTCCTTCCTTCGCCTTGAACTCACTGTAGAGAGTATCCTTCTGGATATCCCTGAAACTCTGGTGGGCACGTTGCTTGGCGCTTTGCACGCTGATGCGGTCAAACTCCTTCATGTCCACAGGAATCAACAGTTCATCACCAATTTCACAATCCTCGTGAATCTCCTTGGCATCGCTTAGGGAGATTTCGGTGACCTCATTGTACCACTCATCATCGTCAACAATCTTTCGTCTTGCACTGAGCTCAACCGAAGAGTAGTCCTCACTGAACTCAATGACAGCGTTCTCCTCGGTGCCAAACTTACGCTTGTATGCAGCACGGAGAATCTCTTCAATAGTGTTGAGTACCAGTTCCTCAGAAATATTCTTCTCCGCCACCATGCTCTGGATAGCGTCACCTAAATCAGTTGCCACTTGAATTGTCCTCCCATCTATAGTCGAGCTTTGCCTTCTGAATTCTAGAAAAAGGCACAACTGTACTCTCTATCATCTCTTTTGAATCACCTATAAAAGCAGTGCTAAGGGAAAGCGAACTCTCATCAGAGCCTACGATCAGGCCACTGACCCAGTCCTTGTGCTGTGAATCGTAGACACGAACACGCTTACCTGCAAAGAGGGTGAACTCGTATACATCCTTGATGGTTCTTTGCAATCCTGGGGTGGAGACCTCAAGTTCGAGATCCCTTTCGCCCAGCTGCATCTCCATACGGGGATAGACCAACCTGTACACCTTCGAGCAATCAGCAACATCCACCTCACGATCTTTTGTCATGATGGTGATGCGTACTCCGACACTGAAGCCACGGTCAACCTTGCTGATGTCAACAAGGGTGATGCCCAAGGCTTCTAAAAGCGGAGCATACTCCGCAAACAAACTTGTATTTTGTATTCCTGTTCCTAACATACCTTTCCAATTGTCATAAAAAAGGGATTCGCCTCTGAGCGATCCCCCAATAATCAGACATATCCTGCCTTAATAGTAAGCAGATACCCCCCGTTTGTCAATCATGAGGGGCCTTTCCTTGGCAAATGAGAGGATAAAACGAGCTTTATTTCCCCATATTGCAAGAAAAAGCTCACCCGAGGGCCAACACAAGGCAAAGAGGGTCAATAGCGTACCTTTCTGTCAACAAGATCTTGCAGTGGCCAAGGGTAGTTCCCGTAGTCGATATATCGTCCAAAAGCACAAACGTATGGCCTTCCTCTTTGAATCGAGCTACCTTTGTATCCAGGGGTACGAGGGTGATAGTGTGCCGCTTTTCTCGCTCCACAAGGGAGAGGAACTTGCTCTGTCCCTCCCCTTTTTGCTTGAACAGATGCAAAGAGGGGTAACCGGTGAGCTTTGTCAGGGTGTGGGTAATGAGCATCATCTGGTCAAAGCCGCGATTAGCCAAGCCTCTCCTGCTCGCGGGGACGGCGAGGAGCACCGGTTTTTCGATGGGAGCAAGCAAGGGGATGTACAGAGGGGCGAGGACCTTTGCAAGGACGCGCCTCTCCTCTGTCTTGTACAGCCTCAAGAGCGTTGCAATCATCGCTGTATACGGGGCGTATGCCGCTAAGCCTTTCAGGCAGAAAGGACAAGGGTACGCCCTGTCCAGCATGGGCCTTTCACAGGTGGGGCATCTTTGGGAGTACAAGGAGGCATAGCTGGACTCTGCCAAGGCCTTGGTACAAAGGGGGCACAGGTATCTATCAGAGAAGCGTCCACAATATAAGCACAACATACTCCCCTAAGAGGGAAAAGTTCTCACGTTGCTTCAAGGGTAGCCTTCAGCTGTTCAAGCAGGATGAGGGCCGAAAGGGGAGAAGAACTCTCTACAGAGAAGGTGCGTATCTGTTCCAGCACCGATTCCTCTTCTGCATTCAGGGAAGAGAGGTCCTCCAGGCAAGGTTCCTGGTCGGCGAACAACTCCAGCTGGGGACTCGCTATCCCGTACTCGGCGAAGTGCCTTTTTTGGAAATAGCGAGCCTTGCGCAAGGAAGCGGGAGGAAAGCCCGCCATCTTCGCCACATTGAGGCCGTAGGAACTGTTTGCTATCCCCTCGATCACCTTGCGTACAAAGGTAATCTTACCCCCCTGGTCAAGGACCTGCAGGGTAAGCAGCTGCACGCGCGAGTTATCCAGGTGTGCCAACTCATGGTAGTGGGTGGCAAAGAGGGTTTTCGCCTCGCGTTCCATAAGGCTTTGCATCATCGCGTATGCAAGTGACATACCGTCCTGGGTACTGGTTCCCCTGCCCAGCTCATCTACGATGACCAGGGAGTGCTCTGTAGCACTGAGGAGGATATGGGCAGCCTCCTGCATCTCGATAAGAAAGGTCGACTCTCCCCTGGCGAGATTGTCGCTGGCCCCCACCCTACAGAAGAGACGGTCTACCATGCTCAGCTTGACCGATCGTGCAGGGACGTAGCTTCCAATCTGGGCTAGGAGGACTATGAGGGCATTCTGCCTCAAAAAGGTTGATTTTCCCGCCATATTGGGTCCGGTGATGAGGCAGAACCTCTGCCCCTCCTCATCGATGGCGAGGTCGTTGGGGACAAAGCCCCCTATGCCCAGTTGTTGTTCGACTACCGGGTGGCGTCCCCCTTCAATAAGAAGGCAGTTGCCGTCGATAAACACAGGAGCTGTATAGGTGTGCTTGTTGGCTGTGGTGGCAAAACCCTGCAGGCAGTCGACCCTGCTGAGTAGCGATGCTATGGCAAGCAAGGACCCTTGCATTGCACGAGTCCTCTCCAGGAGGGCTTCATAGACAAAGCGTTCCCGTTTTTCAGCCTCGGAGGAGGCTTGCAGGATCTTCTGTTCCAGCTCTATGAGTTCATCGCTGGTAAAACGCTCGGCATTGACCAGTGTCTGCTTTCGATAAAAGGTGGAGGGTACCTTGTCACTTTGTGCCTTGGAGACCTCCAGGTAGTGGCCGAGAATCTTGTTTGAGGAGAGCTTGAGCGTTGTGATGCCCGTCTCTTGTCGTATCTTTGCAAGGTAGGTGGCAAGCAACTGCTTGCCGCCCCCCTTGATGGAGCGCAGGCTGTCAAGCTGTGCGTCAAATCCATCGAGGATGACCTCTCCCTCCTCAAAAGGCCCCTGGTGAAGAGCGTTGATCCCCAAATCGAGCTCCTTGACCACCTCCACCAGGGCCAAGAGGTCCGCCTCGGAGATGGAAGAGCCCAACAGAGGCTGGTAGTGCTCGTTGAAGAGGGCAAAAAAGGCGTGCACTGTCTGGGATACCCCCACCAGGTCACTGCTGACCGAGCGCCCCATTGCAATGCGTGAGGTAAGCCGCTCCATATCAAGGACGCCCTTTAAGATGGAGCGCACCCGCTCCAGTTCCTTGCGATCATCCACAAAGAAGGTGACCCACTTCTGCCGATCAAGAATTTCATCCCTGTCTACCAGGGGGAAGGTTATCCACTTCTTCAGCAGACGCGCCCCTGAACTGGTGAGGGTTGCATTGACCGCCGAGTAGAGGGTGAACTTGGCTGACCCGTCAGAGTTGTTGGCAAGCAGCTCAAGGCCCTTGCGACTCGCCTCGTCGATGCGAAGATAGGTGTCTTCGCTTTCGACTATGTAATGGGTGATATGCACTAAGGCGGTCTTGGCAGAGTCCTCAAGATAGCGTAACAAAGAGCCCCCGCTCGCGACCTCAAGGGAGGATTTTTCTAAGGAGAAGGCCTTTAGCGAAGAGGTGCCCACTTGTGTGCACATCTTCTTATACCCATCCTGTATCTTGAAATACCAGGGAGGAAGCTTGGTGACCATCGCCTGCTGGCCGTCGATGACAGCCTTGAAAGCAGTGTTTGAGAAATAGTCATCCTCATCGACAAGCAGTTCACGCGGTCCCACCTGCTCAAGAACTGAGAGCAGGGAGGCGAACTGCCTGTCCAGGGGGACGACCCTGAGCACGAACTCCCCGCTACTGATATCCGCGTAGCTGAGGGAGATCTTGTTTTTTTGCAGGGAGACAGAGAGGACGTAGCTGTTGCTGGTAGCATCCAGGAAGTCATCCTCGATCACCGTGGCAGGCGATACGATCTGCACCACCTCCCTGGTCGCTATCTCCTTGGCATTCTCGGGAAGCGCTATCTGCTCGCATATGGCAATCTTCTTACCCGCATCCAATAGTCGCTTGATATAGATCTTGGAGGCGTGGTGGGGAATGCCGCACATCACCTGGTTTCCGCGTTTGGTCAGGGTGATGTTCAACAGGCGCGATACCTCCACGGCATCATCATCGAACATCTCATAAAAGTCCCCAAGCCGAAAAAAGAGTACCTTATCCTGATGCTGCTCCTTTATCCT
>CAZPOJ010000012.1:0-31801 GCA_964588005.1 uncultured Sphaerochaeta sp. | reverse complement strand
AGGGGTGGTGACAGCGCTCATCATCTATCCGCTGCGAAACCTGCTCACCTATATAGTGGACTCAATCATCATCCCAAGGCGTCACCCCTACCAGACAACTATCAAAAAACTCAGCCAGAAACTCACGACCATCGTCAATCTCAAGGAGCTTGGCGATGAGGTGGTAAAAAGCCTGAGCTCGGGCATGAAGACAGAGTGGGTCGTTTTTGTAGTAAAGCACCAGGGTAATGGGGATACCTTCACCTTGATCGCCAACAGCAAGTGCCCGACTTCGCTTCGTGAAGGTGATGAGGTTCTCTTCACCTTCCCTCCCTCTGTGGAGGAAAAGCTCCATAAGCTCAGAAAAGAAAACGCCTCCTCTATTCTCAACGTCACCCCGGACGAAGAGCGCCTTGCAATCAGTGACCAGCTTCCCCCCTTTGATGTGCTTATCCCCCTGGTCTTCAGAAATCAGATAGCCGGGTATATTCTCATTGGATACGACCACTCCAAGGCGATGATAAGCGCTATCGAGCTCGAAGCACTGGAGATTCTTGCAGCCCAGAGCTCCCTGTCGCTGGAAAATGCCCTCTCGTTTGAACGGCTGAGAAAACAAGGTGATGAGCTGACAATAAGCAAGAACAAGATGGAGGCCATCTTCAACGGCATAGGAACCCCTGTGTGCCTGATCTCCATAGACTTTACTATCCAGGAGGCGAACACGGCAGCGGTAGTCTTCTACGGCAACAACAAAAAAGAGCTCATCGGCAGCAAATGTTACCGTGCCTTCTTCCAACGAAACAAACCCTGTGAATTTTGTAAGGGCCTCGAATGCCTGCATACCGGGACAGTGACCAAGACTGAAACGACGATCAAGGAGAGGGTCTTATCGTTTCAGTTCCATAATGTAGAGGTACCCCACACCTCCAAGAGAGTGTTCGTAGAGATCATCAACGACACTACCGAACAGAAAAACATGCAAGAGGAGCTTGTCAGGACCGAGAAGATGGCAGGCATAGGAACTTTGGCAGCCGGAATCGCCCATGAATTGAACAACCCTCTTGCAGGAATCCTAGGGACAGCTGAGATCATGCTCAGTGAGGTCGATGGGGATCACCCCCATTATGAGTACCTTGAGGATATCCTGTCCTACTCAAAAAATGCCGCTGATGTCATCAAAGAGCTCTCCCTCTACGCTCGCGCTGAGGAGGATAATCGTGAGCAGAACCAGTCAGTAGAGCTCGTTAGGATACTGGAATTCTCCCTCAGGCTTGCCTTGCGGGGGATAGACTCCCTGAATATTGATGTCAAAAGGGATTACCAGAGTCTGCCTTACCTAGAAGCAAATGAAGGGAAGGTTCAGCAGTTATTCCTGAACCTTATTGTAAACGCCATCCAGGCGATGGGCGGCAAGGGAGAGCTCCTACTCTCCTGCAGGGAAGAGGACGACCTGATCATCATCAAGATTACCGATACAGGCAGCGGTATCGCTGAAGAACATCTCAACCAGATTTTTACTCCGTTTTTCACTACCAAGGCCCCAGGACAAGGCACAGGTCTCGGACTTTCGAACTGTTATACCATTGTAGAGAGTATGGGAGGGAGGATCAGGGTCAAAAGTGAAAAGGGCCTCGGATCGGAGTTCACCCTTATTTTTCCTGTCAATGACACAAGAAAAGACACTATCCGATTTACCCTTGCCAAGGACCCTGCAGAGATGAATGATGTGTTCTTTATCCAGCGTAAGGTCCTAATCGGAGAAAAGGGCTATCTAGAGGATTCTATCCACCGAGAAGAAGACGAAAAGGCCCTGCATATCCTGGCCTTCAAGGGAGTGCAGCCGGTAGGCACTGTCTCGCTGATTACAAGCGAGCATCTCTGGCCCCTGCCCATCTGTGAATATTTTGACATCGAGGCAGTATTGCAGTCACGCAACTGCTCAGAAATCATACGCCTGGCGGTCCTGCCGGAGATGAGAAATACTTCAGCCTCCATCGGCTTGATCATCTTGGTCTTCCTGCTTGCCCGTAGCCAAGGGGTTGAGAACCTTGTCATAGATGTGTTTGCCGATGACCTGAAGACCATCAAGCTCTACAAGAAATTTGGCTTTGAGGAGGTAGGTTGCTACTTCTCCCCCTCAGAGGTCACTGTCCTCACCCTCCAAAGTAAAACCACCTTGGAAAAGGATAAGCGTCGACTGAGACATTTTGTTCGTCCACTATTTTCCCGCCTCAGGCCGATGTTCGACTTTGGCCCGCTTACCCAGGGAGTACACGATGAGATGGACAAGATCTTAAGCACAGATACCGCTTACGAACAGGCATAAGAGGGGGGCATATCTCGTTGACCAAAGACCCGTATGCCATTACAGTTGTCCCGAGGTGTTTACAGCTATGCATTTTACTTCTTTTCAAGAGGTGGTCACCTATATGGAGAGCTTTACCAACCTGGAAAAGCAGACCGACCACTATACTACAAGAGTCTACCGTCTCGATCGCATGCATGCGATCCTCGCCTATATAGGAAATCCCGAACTGGCATTTAAAAAGATCCATCTTGCAGGGTCCAAAGGAAAGGGATCCACTGCCTCATACCTCGCAAGCGGCCTCACCGCTCTAGGGTACAAGACAGGGCTCTATGTATCACCACATTTGGTGGACTATCGCGAGCGCTTTACCCAAAGCGGCACCTTCTTCCCTGAAAGCGAGCTTATAGAGGCTGGCAACGTCCTTAGGCAGAGGCTTGAGGGGTTTGCCTTCACTGACCAGTGGGGGGAGACCCATCCCACTACGTTTGAACTTTTCACCTCCTTTGCCTATCTGCTCTTCTCCCTCTCAGGATGCCAGTGGGCTGTCATTGAGACAGGCTTGGGAGGACGCCTCGATGCTACGAACACCATCGTACCGGTGGCAAGCGTCCTCTGTCCCATTGAGTTGGAGCACACAAAGATCCTCGGCGATACCCTGGAGAAGATAGCCTATGAGAAAAGCAAGATCATAAAGCATAGGATTCCTTGTTTTATTGGCTACCAGGAACCTCTGGTGATGGACCTTTTCTGCAAGGAGGCAGATGAGCAACAAAGTGAGGTGACCACCCTCAGCAACGAGCTGCTTACCTACAGCTACAATATTACCCGCGAAGGTGAGCACGTTGAGTACTGGTGGAAGGACAAGACCCACGAGAAGCTCACCCTCGCCATGATGGGCAAAGTGCAGGCCCAGAACTGCGCCCTGGCCCTTTTGGTCCTGAGAAAGCTTGGGCTTGTTGGAGAGGGAACCTTAGAGGCCATCCAGCAGAATACACTTCCCGGCAGATTCCAGAAAATTGCAGAACGTCCTGACATCTATCTCGACGGAGCCCATACCGCCCACTCGCTTGCAGCCCTGTTCGAATCCTTTTCCTCCCTCTACCCCACCAAGGAGAAGACCATCATCTACGGCGCCTTGGAGGATAAGGACCACAGCCATATGGGAGCCCTGGTCCTGGATCACTTCTCCAAGGTTATCATCTCCCGACCCGGAACCTTCAAGAAGAGTGATATCCATCTCATCGAACAGAAGCTCCGCCTTCTGGCCTCCACGCGTCCCCAGGAGTATGACATCCGCCTACTGTCAGATAACCGGGAAGCCCTTGAAACGGCTATAGCCAACACCCCCCCAGAGGGGGCCATCCTCGTCTGTGGCTCGTTCTACCTTGCAGGCGGAGTAAAAACAGCCTACGATACCCTACGGAGAACCAATGTCGTTAAACTGGCGTGAAATTGCACTCATCTTGGAAGAGCTCCCCTTGGAGGGCAGCAACCTGCAGTCTGTAGTACAGCATGACTTCCATGCCCTGAGCTGGCACCTCTACCACCCAAGCCATGGGCGATGGACGCTCTTTACGGAGGTAGGGACCCCCTACAGCCGCATACATATGGCCACTCGCCCCGTAGCGGTGCAGCAAGGGGGCAAGACAGCCAAGCTCCAACGCTTCATACAGTTCTGCAGGGCTAATCTGGAAGGATCTAAGATCATAGGGGTGCACCAAACACCGTTTGACCGTATGGTAACCCTCGACTTGGACAACCATGGAAGGGTGCTGTACCTTCACCTGCGCTTCCATAGCGGACCTGGGGCGAACATCTTTATCACCGATGAAGATGCCACCATTTTAGACCTGCTCTACCGCCGCCCCAACCGCGGGGAGAAAAGCGGTGCCATCTTTGAGCTCCCGGAGGAGAGGCAGGATGACGGAGGCAAGTTCACTATCCGTGAACGGGGGGAGACCTCCTTCAATCGCCAGATAGAAGAAGAGTACGGCCAGGCCAGCAACACCCAGACCCTGGAGGAGCTGCTGCTCAAAATACGGCGCAAACGGGATAAAGAGATAGGGCAGCTAGAAGCTACAGCTACCTCCCTTGAGCGCAAAATGCTGGAAAGTGGAAAGTACGAACATTTCAAGAAGATGGGGGACCTGCTCAGTGCCAATGCCCACAAGATTGTAGAGCATGCCCTCTCCTTGGAGGTCGACGACTGGGAGACCGGACAAAAGCTCACCATCCCCCTCAAGGAGGGCCTTCGTCCCAGCTTGCAAATTCAAAACTACTATGACCGCTTCCAAAGGGCTAAGGGAACGTATGAGAATGCCAGGGAAGAGTTTGAAAAAGTCCAAGAGGAGTTGGAAGCAAGCGTTGCCAAGTATGCCAGGCTACTGACCTCCTCAGGGGACGAAAGAGCTGATATACGCCGCTTGAAGCGCGAACTTGGCAGTGAGACTGTCGACAAGGTAGCCAAGGTAAAATCCCCTGGCCTCACCATCCAAAGCGGACAGTTTACCCTGCTGGTTGGGCGCAATGCCAAGGAGAACGACGAGTTACTACGCCACTGGGTGCGAGGAAACGACTACTGGATGCATACCCGAGACACACCCGGCGGGTATGTCTTCATCAAGTACAAGCGGGACAAGAGCGTCCCCCTGGATGTACTCCTTGATGCTGCAAACCTCGCCCTTGTCTTCAGCAAGGCAAAAAGTCAGGGGAGGGCCGACCTCTACTACACGCAGGTAAAGCATCTCAGACGCCCCAAAAAGGGCAAAACAGGGATGGTTATACCCACCCAGGAGAAAAACCTCTCCGTAACACTGGACGAAGGGCGCCTTGCGAGACTACTTTTGGAGGATGACGATGCATAAGAGTGAACACCACACCATATTTTATCCTGCCGACGGCAGAGAGCTCGCACTCCAAAGCGCTCAGCGTGAAGAACCCTTCGAGGCGACAAAGAAACTCTCTAATCTCCCCTGTGCAATTCTAGCTCCCCACGCCAGCTATACCTTTATCCTGGAGACGCTGCACCGCAGCTTCTCCTCTGTAGCGGACCTCAAGCCCAAGCTGGTGGTACTCCTTGGGCCCCTGCACCAGGAGCCCTTGGAAGTGGACAAACCCCACTTCATCTTCACTCCGACAGGAGAAGGCATCAAGGTGCCCCATACGACTATTTCCTATGCTACAGACATCCAAAGCACCTTGCTAGAGCTCTTCGAGAGCGAGATCAAGGCGGAGAACAGCTACTTTGTAGAGGAGAGTGCAGTAGAGTTGACGCTTCCTTTCGTAGATTCCTACACCCCAGGAACCCCGGTCCTGCCCCTCCTTACGGCCACCACTGACCCCAAGGAGTGCAAAATCTATGGTGCAATCCTGGAAAAGATAGTCGCCTTGGTCCCAGAGACCCTGTTTGTGGTCTCAGCCAACCTCAATGCAGTTCTGCCCGCAGCGTTGGCCACCGAACACGCCTCAACCCTTGTGAGGCTGTTGGAGGGGGGAGAACCCCTGCTGGACGCTCTGCGATCGAAGTATATTTCCAGCTGCGGAATAGCTGCCTTTGAAGCCCTGCGTCATCAGAGGTGGGGCGCGAAGGGGTGGTCCTTCACCTCCTTTGCCACTGGGGGCGAAGCATTTTTCCAACTACCCCAAGAGTATGTATCAAAAGAACGAATTGTCTGGCATGCCAGTGCAATAAGGAAAGAGGTCTGAGATGGTTGTTGCCCCGAGAGTCTTCACATCTGTCATTGAACAGAAAAGCTACACCTGTATCGCCATAGGGCCTACAGGAGTCGATCTTCCCTCCTATCTGTTGCAGGGACAGAAAGCCCCCGGCTATATTGTTATGCCAGGGGATGAGCCCAAAGCGTGGTACTGGGAAGGATTGTCCATAGCGCAGGAGATGCGATGCCTCTACTTTGAAGAGCTGGCTCTCTTTTCCATCACCGAGATCGCTACAACCAAGCGCAAAGAAGCCCTCTCGCTCGTCAGAGAACTTGCCAGGGCGCTTTCACTGCTCCCTTCCAAGTTCCTGGACCTCTCCAGCAACATCCTTCCCCTGTGGAGGATCTGGGGCATAGAGGGAGGAGGATTTCTAATCCTAAGCCAGGACCTGGGGGACCTGTTCTCCTCCTGTGCAGAGGAGGATGTGCGCTACAACATGGTATCGGCGTGGGTACACCACGGCATCCACACTCCCTTTGCCCTCACCGACCAGATGACCCAACTGCTCTACTACGCAACACTTGGCTTTCCTCCCTTCGGCCCAAGTGAGACCCGTGAGGATGGCTTTAGGGCCCTGCCCTTGGCCCTGAGCTCTGTGAACCTTGCACAGCCGAGCATCTCCTTCATCGATGATACCTTGCGCCTAAGCTTGTCAAAACAGCGTGAGGCGAGTGGAAACATGGAGAGCCAAAAGGCTCTCTCCTGGTTCCTGCAGGCCACAGAGGACCTCTCTTGGAATCTACAAAATAGAGAACAAGCACGTACCTACGAGGAGATGAGGGAGGTAAGCACCAGCGCAGCCTTCCTGGAGAGTCAGAAAAAACGTTCGGACAGAAGTATCTTCTGGAGAAAAAAGGGGTGGATTGTCATCACCGTTGTCGTTAGCGTCACCGCCCTGGTCTGGTTTACCACAGGCAGGATCAAGGAAGCCCTGGCTCCCCCCCATACCGCTGGAATGGCTGCAGAGCAGGTCATCGAGGAGTACTACTTTGCACAAAATGAACTTGATCTGCAGAAGATGGAGGCATCGCTGGCAAGGAAGGTGAAAAACCCCGCTGCCATGGAGGTGACCAACCTCTTTGTATCCAGGCAGACCCGTCAGGCGTATGAGGGTATTACAACCCAGGTAGACCCCATGTTTTGGCTAGAACAGGGGCAACCGCCCTTGCTTGAAGGGACATTCCTTTATGGAGTATCCGATATCAGGATTAGACAGATCAACAGCACCGATTATGAGGTGACAAGCATACTCTACTCCCCCTACCCGTACTTTGAAGACCAGGAGAGCACCCTTATCAAGGAGGGTGAAGCGCTCATCTTCCGGTATGAGCAGGTGCAGTACTTTAGCATAGGGGAGCATAAGCGAGGATGGCTGGAGATTACCGCCTTGGAGAATAGGGATCTACGCAGGTTGGACAACCTCATCATCCCCACCTACAAGAGGGAGACAAAGGCTATCGGTATGCCTCAATAAGGGAGAGAATGGAGTGCTTGTCATTTGGATTCATCCAGGTGACATCGGCAAAGCTCTTGAAGAAGGTCATCTGCCGCTTTGCATAGAAGCGGCTGTTGCGTTCGATCTGGGAGCCTATCAGCGACAGGGAAGCCTCGCCGCTTTTTCTCGCCTGGAAGAACTCCTTGTACCCTATACCCTGCAACCCGGGCCAGCTCTCGGTGGCCCCCATCTCGATGAGGTGGCGAATCTCCTCCACCAGGCCGTCTTCGAACATCTGAGCGACGCGCATCTTGATGCGTTGCTTAAGCTCATCGCTCTCACGCCAGAGTCCCAGGACCAAGGGTTTCATCCCCTCTCGAGGCTTTGAGGGTATGCGGTAGCTGCTCAGGGGCCTTCCTGATCCCTCATAGACCTCCAAAGCCCGCGAGACCCGGTACATATCCGAGGGGTGGATTCTTTTGGCAGAGGGAGGGTCTACCTGGCAGAGGCGCTCATAAGCCCAGTTATCACCGCGCTCTGCGACCTCTTGGGCAACTCGTTGGCGCACGCCCTCATCACTGGGGGGTGCTTCAGCTAGACCAAAGTAAAAATGTTTGAAATAAAATGCAGTACCCCCGCTGAGAACAGGAATTTTCCCCTCGGCGCAGATCTCGCGGCATGCCTTGTCGGCATACGCAACAAAATCCCCTACGCTGAACTGCTGCCAGGGGTCAAGAACGTCGATGAGATAGTGGGTGATTGCTTGGAGGGTTTCAGCGTTAGCCTTGGCCGACCCTATATCCAAGTGTCGATACACTTGGATGGAGTCGGCATTGACCACTGCATACTTCTCGGGATCGAGATCCATGAGAAGGTCAGTTTTTCCTACACCGGTGGGACCGAATAGAAAAACTACATGCTCAAAAGGGTTAGAGCAGGTCAGGGGCTTCGAAGTGGATTTCACCATTAAGGGCTCTTTTGAGGACTTCACTGACAATTTTGCCATTGTTTTCTTCAATTTCCTGACCACCACAACCGGGATTACTTAAGATGATAGCCTCTTTGATAGCTACACAAGTAATCTCATAAATATTTCCCTCGTAATCAATTAGGGTGTCCAATGGAATGCTCACTGTCGATACTCCTTCTACTAGATAATACAACTGCATTAGTGTAATGCAAAAGACGGTGAATGTACAGCACTCAGAAAGCGTGCCTATACCCGAAGCGGATAAACTCTGTGATACTCTCTTCAAGCAGAGCTGAAAGGAGCGTGCTATCTGCTACCCGCAACTCCTTTGGCAGATAGCCTAGCTCAAAAAAGAGCATATTCCTCTGCCCGGGTGCTTCTAGGGAGAGCTGCAACAGCACTCCCCCCTGCAGGCAGATTGTCTTCTGATACTCCCACCCCATCCGTAGCGTGGGCCCGACCCCTATGGCCAGAACAGGGCCAATTTTTCTCTTATACAAAAGGTTAAAGCTTGCCACCGGAGTCTGATACCAAGGATCAGGGTCATCCAACGCCCCAAGAAGAGGAAGGGCGAAGCCAAAGTTCTGCTCGATTGAAGGGGTGATGAACCCCACCTCGACAGCGGTGGTCGTAAGGGACTGGCTTACCCCAAGATAAGGGGATGCAGGCAGGAGGGCAAGCAGTGCACTGCCAAGAAACAATAAGGTGGCTACGCGTTTCATACCTTTTCTCCTCCTAGCAACTCTTGTGCCCTGGATATTATCAAGGAAGCCACCTCCTCAGGTTCAAGCGTTGTTGTATCGATGACCATGTCGGCTATGGAGGTGTCGCTGTTGTTGATCCCATAGAGGCGCTCATACCGCGCACTGTCTTTTTTATCCCTTTGGGAGGTCTCCAGAAGACGGCGGGAGAAGGTTCCCCCTTCTCGCTTGAGGACTCTTTTTGCCCGTTCTTCTGTTGTTGCGGTAAGATAGACCTTCAGATCGGCTTCCTTGAGCATCCAGATGGCCAGACGGCTTCCCAGGACGCAGTTCTCCACAGCAAGGGCCATCTCAACCTGACGACGGTCGACCTCAAGGTCGTATGCATCGCTCTGTTCTGCAAGGCGGCAGAAATCCCAGAACTCTATGCCCTGTTCCTCGGCAAGCGAACGGAAGGTGAAGTTGATCATAACAAAGCCCAGCGCTTGGGCGACCATGTTGCTTACGGTGGTGTTTCCACACCCACTTTTTCCACTGATGGCTATACGCACACAATACCCCTACTCAATGTTGCGAATCTGTTCGCGGATATTTTCCAAGCCGTCCTTCATGCGGACAACCTGCAGACTCATCTCCACCATCTGGCTTTTGCTGCCGATGGTGTTGATCTCCCTATTGATCTCCTGACAGAGGAAGTCCAAGCGTTTGCCTACAGGCCCCTCCTCTTCAAGGAGGTTGAAGAACTCCTTGATGTGGGCATCAAGACGCTTGATCTCCTCATTGATCGAGTACTTGACCAGCATGACGGCAATTTCAGAGAGGATTCTCTGCTCGTCATAGTTCTGGTCACCGAGCATCTCTGCAAAGCGGGAGCGCAAGTTGGTCTTAACCAGGGTCTCAAGCTCAGTTGCATGGGATGCAATGATGGCGTGCCCTTCTGCTACGATCAAGGCCATCCGCTTGAGGTCGGCCTTCGTGTGGGCCCCCTCTCGTTCCTTACTGCCTTCAAGCTGCTCCAAGGCAGTTGCAAGGGTGGAGAACAGCGAGGCCCTATAGAGTTCGCTATCACTCTTCCTGACGCTGGTAAGCACCCCTTCACTGCCAAGGAAGTCGGAAAGCTTGGGCTTGAGGGGCTTGCCACTGAGCTCTGCAATCTGGGCAAACGCCTCGTTATACCGCTTGACGGCAAGTGTGTCCACCACTATCTCCATATCCGTAGCAAAGCTCTTGATCCTGATATTCACCTCAATATGGCCACGACTTGCGACCTTCTTGACCTGATCATCTATTTCGATCTCAAAGGAGGCGAGATAGAAAGGGATATTGTGGTTTATTTCCAGATATCTGCTGTTGTAAGATTTCAATTCAACAGAGATCTGGAACTCTTCGTTCAACTCTTCAGCTGATCCGTATCCGGTCATGCTTTTCATCAAAGGCTCCTTCTTGAGCGAGCTATCCGCTCGCTCAGGGCTCGGTTGTTACCAGCACCCATCGTAATACACAAATCTTGGGGTTGCAACCAACCACTTGCGATCGCAACAGCCTCATCCTGGTCTTCAGCATAGACACTTGCCTGGAGGCGACAGCGACGCGTCCTCATGATCCTCTCACCCATAGCCTGGGCAAGGACTCTCCCCATATCCTCACCAGGGGCACTGTCTGCTCGTGCCGAGCTGTAGCAGCTCTGCACCACAAGACGGTCCGCCATACTAAGGGCAAGGACAAAATCCTTGAACAGCGTCTTGGTCCTGCTTGCCGTATGGGGGGCAAAGACCACCAGGATAGGCCTGTTTGGATAGCGAGCGCGAAGTTCATCCAAGGTAGTGATAATCTCTGTCGGGTGGTGAGCATAGTCATCAAAGTAGAGCACCCCACCCTCATCCCTCATCAGGTCGCACCTGCCCACTACCCCGGGAAAGGAGGCGAGCTTCTCACTGAGCATGGCTGCCAGGGTCGGCACGACTTCAGCTGTTATCAGCGTTCCGCTCTCCAGATAAAGCTTGGGATTCTTCCGGTCGAGAATCATCGCAAGGGAGAGTACAACTGCCCCCACCTGGTTACCCACCAGAGCTTTGTTGTAAGCGGTTGCAGAGAAACCCCTTCCCCCAACGCAGGAAAGAGTATAGGTCTCCTCATAGCTGCTCTTTATGATGCGAAATGGTCCGCTGTCATCAAAACCGTACGTCATGACTGTCAGGTCAGCTCTGGTTTTCCTTGCATAGGATGCAAGGCTTCTTGCACCTGGATTGTCACTGCAGCAGATTAGAAATCCACCGTGTGCAAGGTTGTCCACAAAGGTTTCAAAGCTCTGCTGCACCTGGTGTGCCGAAGCAAAATAGTCAGGGTGGTCAAGCTCGATGTTGGTGACCAAGGCCCCTCGTAACCGATAGGAGAGAAAATGATCTTGGTACTCGCACGCCTCGAAGAGGGCAGACTCACTGCCCTGATAAAAGGGTGCAGTCAAGCCTTTCACACTTGAGCCGAAGATACTGTAAAAGGGGAAGGCTTTGAGGGTCCCTGTGGATAACAGGTAGGAGGCAAGCGCTACGGTGCTTGTCTTGCCATGGGTGCCCCCAACGGCATAACTGTCACTGAGAGTGGAAAGGTATGCAAGAAACTCAGGATAAGAATAGAGAGAGAAACCGAGACGATGAGCCTCGGCCAGGATGGGCATCTCAAGAAGATAGGCTGTGCTATGGATGACCATATCAGTATCCAGGGGCAGCAGGGAGGGGGAGAACCCCTTCGCTATTGCGATGCCATGGCCCGACAGAAGTTCATCCGTGGCGAATATTTCGTCGGTGTCACACCCCGACACAAGGGCTCCAGAGGCTTTGAGCAGGATAGCCAATGAGGCCATACCTGTCCCTTTAATGCCTACAAAGTACACCTTGCGTCCTGAAAAATCCACCTCTGCTCCTCTGGTAAAAAGGGAAAAAAAAGACTGCCAACTAGGACAGTCTCACATGCAAACCCGTACAGTTTATTTCGCTGCGGAAGCCTTGATATTGGCATTGCATACTTTGCAAACTTTTGCCTTCTCACCCTCTACGGTGGCTTCATACAGAATCTTTACTTGTGTTCGCTTGCAGACTGGGCAAGTGCCCCGTCCATGGTTAAATTCATCGCGGATACCACTACCTCTATGTGCTTTGGACATATACTTTACTCCTTACGGTTACAACAATCTACCGTTTGACTATATAGCTCACCCTTTGGAGTGTCAAGTATAGTCAATTACAGTTGTTCTCAAAAAGCATATTTTCAGATAGGGAATGGAGGTCATAGAGAGAAGCTGAGCGCCAGGACCCCTTCCACAAGCCTGCCATCAGGTTTACCCAGATACAGGGTTATGGGAATTGCAAAGGCCAAGTCGAAGGTGAACGCCCCTAGCTGGGCCGACAGGCCAAGGGTATGGACCCCTTTGGGGAAATCGAAGCCCAATAGGTCGCGAAGCTGCTTTTTATGCTCCCTATAGCCACTTTTGATACTTACCGACCAGGATGGCAGGAGCTGCAGCTTCAAATCCAAGCCCATCCTGATCTCCCTGGAATCTTCAGACCAAAGGTCCACAAAATCCAAGGCTGTCTGCAACTTGAACAGATGCAGGATATTATCCGAGTCATAGGTGGGGGTGCTTAAAGAGAAACCCCAGTCCAAAGTCTTCAAGATAGTATCTGCACTGATCTGCAAGGATTCGCTCCCCTGGGCAAAGGCGAAGGTCTCACTGGCGACTCCCATCCTAAACCACTCATAGTCAAGCAAAAAACCGATGCCTACCGAGATGAAGGCCTCGCTTTCCACAGACTCAAACTTTCCCAAGGAGGTTTGGACGATAAAATCCGACAGGAGTCGATCATAGCTTATGTCCAACGGATTGCGCTCTGACACCGCAAGAGCCTTGATGTTCAGCCCGAATGCAAAGAAAGAACGCCCTGTTGCCCAGTCAAGTTGCAGAAGGGTATGCGTCTCTCCACGGTAACGAACAAACCCATTGAGAGCTTCCCTCTCATTGAGGGAGACCTGGTTTTGCAACGTAAGGGCGACATTGTTGCCGATGAAGGAGACACTCAGGTGGGTGAAGGGGTTGTTGAGCAGGGGTTTTGGCAGGTTCGACCGGAAATTAGCGCCTTGTATGGAATCATGGTAGCTGCCGCTGAGGGTAAAAAAATTCTTTTCCCGGTCACGGATGAAGAGCAGGGCGGGATTGAAGAAGAAGGAAGAGGGCGCCGATGCGAGGGCAACACCAGAGGAGCCCATCCCTATCGCACCTCGCTCTGTCTGGACAAGGGGGTGGGCGAGCAGGGAGAAGGAGCAAAGTGCCAAACAACTGAGAACAAAGAGGAATCGTTTCATGCATCTGCCTTGAGGGTTTTAAGTCTGGTGGCCTTTGCCCTCACAAAAGTCCACCTCGGTGATACTCACTACCCCACCTTTATACCACAACAGCAGGGTCTTACCAACAGCATAGCAAAAAACCTAGGAGGACTCCACTACCAGTTGCATGCTCCACCCTTCCCTGTTACGATATCTCTATGAATACGCTTTTGGGTCTGTTGAACGCTGTCGGTATCGAAGAGCCCCATCTTGCTCATAACCCCATTATCAAGAAGATCTGCTACAACTCCAAGGAGTGCGTAGAATCCAGCATCTTCTTTGCTTTTGCCGGCATCCACACCCAAGGGGATCTCTACATTGATGAGGCTATCTCCCTAGGAGCACGGTGCATCTTCAGCACCCGTCCCGTCTTAAAAAAACAAGAACATGTCGCTTACTTTCTCACCGACAGACCGCGCTCCCTTTTTTCACGCATGTGTGCAGCCCTCTACGGCTGGCCAAGCAGGTCCTTGGAGGTCATTGGCATTACCGGTACCGACGGTAAGAGTACAACAGGGGAGTACCTCTACCAGATGTTGCGAGCAAAAAAGTGCAAGGTCGGTCTCTTGGGAACGGTGAGCATGGATGATGGAGGGGGCAAGCGTCCCTCCCCCTACCGCCAGAGCACCCCCGAAGCGGACCAGTTGCACGCCTTTCTCTATCGGTGCAAAAAGAACAATCTCACCCACGTCATCCTTGAGTGCACCAGTCATGGCTTGAGCTTGGAGCACGACAGGCTTGCAACCATCGAGTTTTCCCTGGCCCTGGTGACGACCATCAGCAGCGAGCACCTGGAGTTCCATAAAAACATGGAGGCCTATGTCGAGGCAAAATGTAACCTGGTGCGGGCATTGCAGCCTGGAGGCATCTTCCTTACCACCAGGGCAAACCCCTTTAAGGCCCTTTTCCTTGATGCACTTCCTCCTTTTAGCACTTCGCACCTGCTGGAGAAAAGGCTACCTTTCCGTGTACAAGAAAATGCGCGGGGAACCTTGGACATCGAGCTTGGACAGACCACTGTCAGCACCCCCCTGCTCCTTCCCTGCCTTGCGACCAATGCGATGCTCGCCCTGCTCGCCTGTTCCCTGGTCACAGGGGAAGAGGCAGAGGCCCTCCTGCCCTTGCTGAAACACCTTAAAAAGGTGGAGGGCAGGATGATACCCATCGAAAATACGCTATCCCTTCAGGTATTCATCGATTTCGCCCATACTGCTGATGCATATGCCCAGCTCTTCTCCCATATGAAAAAAAGCAATCCCCAGGGAAGGATTATTGCACTCCTTGGTTCAGCGGGCGAGCGAGACACCACAAAACGCCCACACCTGGGGCGTATAGCCTCTGAACATGCCTCTGTGATCATCCTCACCGAGGAGGATCCCCGAGGCGAGCCCAACGCCCTCATCTTCAAAGACCTCCGCAGCCAAATAACAAACCCCCTGTGCACCATTGAGGAGATTGAGGACCGCACCCTAGCAATCGAAAGGGCTATAGAACTTGCAACGGAAGGGGACACCCTGCTCTTCCTAGGAAAGGGCCATGAGACCACCATAGAGGGCCCTGAGGGCAAGCGAGTATGGAGTGAAGAGGAGACAGTGCACACCTTCCTAAGAAGAAAAGAGGGGAAGAGCCTATGAACATCGCCCTTATCTACGGGGGTCGCTCCGGCGAGCATGAGGTCTCACTCATGAGCGCTAAGGGGGTCCTAACACCACTTTGCAACCTTGGGCACACAATCTACCTCATAGCCATCACTCTTGAAGGACAGTGGTATCTGCAGAAAACAACAACGATACAACCGGTCATAGAGACGGAACACCCGCTAGCAGTAGTCCCGGGCAAAGGGATCTTCTCTGGATCGGAGCACCTTCCCCTAGATGCAGCGTTTGCCGTGACGCACGGCTATGGTGGGGAGGATGGCAAGCTGCAGGGGCTTTGCATGCTTGCAAACCTGCCCCTCTGCGGTTGCGACACCCTCTCCAGTGCCCTTGGCATGCGCAAGGAGATATCTGCAAGGCTCTTCGCCTTGGAAGGGCTCCCCACCGTTCCCTCGGTCCTTCTGGACAGAGGGGCCCTGCAGTGGCTGGAAGGAAGAGCAGCTCCCCCTCCCTCTTGGATTTCGATCCACCGTGAACGGGCAACCAATAGCTTCCCAAGACAAAACGATCGATGGAGCGAAGCCTGCCAGGTCCTCCAGACCTCCTTAGGGCCCTCACTCTTCATCAAGCCTGAGGAGGGCGGCTCCTCCCTTGGCGTCGCTGCCCTGCGCTCTCCTGAGGGCGAAAGCTTCAGGCGAGCTGTTCAGGAAGCTAGAAAACAGAGTGCCTCGGTCCTGGTACAGACGCTCATCGAACCTATGGATGAGCTTGAGTGCGCCTTGTTTGAAACAGAGGAAGGAGAGCTTGTGGTAGCCGGTCCTGCCCTGGTGGTGGACCCGGGCAAGAAAAGCAACCACTTCCTCAGCTACCAGTACAAATATTCCCAGGTGGACAGTGCCTACCTCTGCCTCCCCTCCACCTACAGCCATACGATAGAAGAGCAGATCCGCCTCTATGCCAGAAAGGCCTTCAAGGCCATCGGGGCAGCAGGGTATGCCCGCATTGATTTCTTTGTCTCAGGAGAGAAGATCTATCTCAATGAGATCAACACCTCCCCTGGCATGACAGAGAAGAGTCACTACCCCCTTCTTATGAGCCATGCGGGGTATTCGATGGAAGAGGTGCTCTCCTCCCTCATCAAGCAAGCACTTGAAAAGAAACGGGAAGAACAGACGCGCTGCTACCACCCACCGGAGGCTTGATCGTGGAAAAGGTTATCTTTCATGTGGACATGGATGCCTTCTATGCCGCTATCGAGCAACATGACAACCCCTCCTTGGTCGGCAAACCGCTGGTCATAGGAGGCTTGAGTCCTCGAAGTGTAGTGGCTACCGCCTCGTATGAGGCGCGTGCATTCGGCCTGCACTCGGCCATGCCTATGAGCCGGGCCCTACAGCTCTGTCCTCAGGTGGTAGTACTCAAGCCCAACATGCAGCGCTACAACCAGGTGAGCAAGGAGGTCATGGAGATCTGTCGCGATTTCAGTCCCTCCGTGCAGCAACTCTCCATCGACGAGGCCTTCCTGGATATGAGCGGGACAAGGCGCATCTATGGCCTGCCCAGGGAGGCGGGGATTCTCCTGAAACAGAGGATACGATCAGAGACAGGGCTGACCATATCAGTGGGTATCGGGCCTTCACACTTCATAGCCAAGATGGCCAGTGACTTCGACAAGCCCGACGGCCTTTGCAGGGTATCCCCGGGAAGGGAGGAGGACTTTATCGATGCAGTGGGGCTTAAGAAGCTCTGGGGAGTGGGCAAGGTTACCCAAGCCCTGCTGGCAAAAAAACATATCACCACCACAGAAGAGCTTCGTCAGTACTCCCTACTCTCCCTACAATCGATCTTTGGCAACTCCATGGGATCTTTCCTCTATCATGTGTGCAGGGGCATAGACCCGGGGATCTTCACCAGCGAGGCGAAGAGCCACTCCATCTCCACAGAGACCACCTTCCCCGAGGATGTGCATGCAGCCTTGGTCTTGGAGCAGATCCTCCTGCAGATGAGCCACGAAGTGATGTTTCGCGCCCTTGCTGAAAAACAGATAGGCAGGACCATCGGTATCAAGGTGAGGGCCCCAGACTTCTCCACCTACAGTGCTCAGATTACCCCCAAGGCGAACATCTACAGTGCCGAGCAGATATACTCCTATGCAAAAGAGCTACTCTACCAAAAATGGCATGAGGGGATGCCCGTCAGGCTTATAGGAGTCGGCCTCTACCAACTCTATGAAGGGGAGAAGCCCCTGCAGGAGGAGTTGTTCGAAGACCCCTTCCAGAAGAAACGGGAACTTGAGAAGGTGATCCTCAAGATGCAGAAGAAGGGCCAGCAGGTCTTCAAGGCGACCAATCTGAAAGCTGAAGAACCCCAGAAGAAGAGCTTGGATGAGAAGTGACTAAACCAAATCTTTTGAGTAGAGGACAAAAGGCACACCCTTGTTGGTCTTGGCCTGGTACATCGCCTTATCACTAGCTGACACCAGTGCATTGACTCGCTCGCCATCCTTTGGATAGAGGGCAATACCTATGCTTGAGCCGATGTGTATGCCCACTTCCCCAAAACGTATAGGCGCTTGTAACGCTGTGTGCAATCTAGTAGCAACCTCTTGAGGAACCTTGTCATCAGCGAAGGAAGGAAGAAAAACCAGGAATTCATCCCCCCCAAGTCGAATGGTGATATCGTCATGGCGCAGGGCCTCTTGTATTCTTTTGGCACTTTCTACGAGAACAGCATCACCAGCCTTATGTCCATACGTATCATTTACGCTTTTAAACTTGTCGAGGTCGATAAACAGGACAGCAGCCTTATTGCCCTTTTTTTGCGCCTTGAGAAGACTATTGTGCAAAAGTTGCAAGCCCCACCCCCGGTTATAGCACCCTGTAAGCTGATCATAATGAGCTAGGAATTGAATGAACTTCTCCTCATGCTTCTTGTGGTAGAGCAGGTAGGAGAGAAATAACAGCAAGGAGAATACCGTAAGTGATATGACAACAAGGAGCAGTGGGGAGAGCACATTCATACTTGCAAGCTGGCTTTCAATAGTCGCCTGCTGTATATGCGTGATGAGCAGCCATGAGCGGTTGGAGAGAAGGGTCCTGGGATTATTATCCTCTGAGCAGGTGCTGCAAGCCCCTGCAAAGGGGTAGAGACGGGTGTAGGAGAACAACCCGCGCGAAGTCGCATACCATCCTGATTCGGTGACTCCTGTTCGCTCATAAATCTCCGAATTGACAACAGACAACTTGTGCCTATGCCCTCCCTCAAACATAAAACCGAACTCCTTTGAGCGGTCTTCATCATGGATGAGAAAGAACCCTTCCTGGTTGACCAGGGAGAGGTTCGCTTCATACCCCCTGAATACCGACTCGATGAGTCCAAGCACATTTTCTGCCAAGTAGTTGAGCACTACGATACCCTGACTCTCCCCAGCAGCATCATAGACCGGGGTAGCAAACCGAATCATGGGTTTGTACGGAATTTCAAGCTCTCCGTTTTCAATGTTCAGGTCCAGCGGTGATATGTAGACCTGATTGGGCTCAAGCTGATAGGAGTTTTGAAAATAATACCGGTCTTTTTTATTCTGCAACTGTGAGGCGGGCACAACCACCCCTTTGCCATCGGCATAGTTGATGCGTACCCTCTCATTACCCTCTGCGTCAATATACCGTATCTGGTCATATACACGGTAGTTCTCAGCTACTGAAAGGTACTGCTGTGCAAGGCGTCCAACCTCTTCCCCTACAACTGAAGTTTCTGTAAAATCTTTAATTGTAAGAAGATCCTTAGTCATGTTTACGATATCTTTTTCTACAGCCAAGGCTGTGATATCAAGATAAGCCCTCTCCTGCTTGACAAGCTCCTGCATCAAGCTGGTCTTGCGGCTCTGCTTCTCTATTATGTAGAGTCCGCTCAACAGAGCAAACACCAAAAGGATCAGGGGAACCGCTATGACAGTGGTGCCTACAAGCTGGTTTTTGAATGAATTGTCCGGAAAATCTGTTCTATGATGCCATTTCATTGATACACTATACCCCACAGTGATATTTATGTCCATGTTCACTTTGTGACAATAGTATGGAGCATGGACTCAATCCCTGTGGGAAAACCTTATAAGGTCTTCTTCGCATGAAGACGCGTCAGGCGAAACACAGTGAGTATCATCCCCACCACAAACAGTGCCTGCAGGAGAGGAAGCCAGACGAGCCCTATGGTGGAAGCCATAGCTCCCACCAAGGGGGGTATGACGGTGTTGCCCACATAGGCTGTCGCCATCTGCAGCCCTATGACAGCCTGACTTGCCCCCAAGCCAAACCGCCTGGGGGTCTCATGGATCATGCTGGGGAATATCGGAGCACTGCCCAAGCCCAAGAGTACCAAGGCGAAGCCCGCCACACTCGCATTAGGAGAGAGAAAGAGAAACAAGCTTGCCAAGCAGAGGGCAAGCCCTCCGAAGGTCATCTGGTTATTGGAGACACGGAAGGTGATGAAACCGCTTAAGACCCTTCCTACGGTGATGCCGATATAGTAGAGCCCCCCCCACAAGGCGGCCTTGGTGGGATCGAGGCCCTTTACCTGTACCAGATATGTTGTTGCCCAGAGCCCTGTCGCTATCTCCAAGGCACAGTAGAGAAAGAAGGTCAACAGTGCTGCAGGGACCCCTTTGATCTTCAACACCTCCCTGTTGCCCTTGGCAACCTCACCGCCCTCCTTCATGTCGTGGTCTCTCCATCGGGAGAGGGAGAAGCCCAGGACCAGGACCAACAAAATCTGCAAGGTTCCTATGGAGAAGTAACCTCCCCTATAGCCAAAGCCGGTAGAGAGGGCGAGGGCGACAATGGCCGGTCCCATGCTTGCACCCACACCCCAGAAACTATGCAGCCAACTCATGTGCCTCGCCTTGTAGTGCAGGGCGACATAGTTGTTCAAAGCTGTATCGACAGAACCCGCACCAAGGCCCAAGGGGAGGGCGAAAAGCAGCAGCAAGGCCATGTGGTGGGAGACCGAGAAGCCCAACAGGGCGATAGCTGTCATCAGGACACTGACGAGCGTTACCTTTCCGGTGCCAAACCTTGCAATGACCTTTGTACTGAGCAGGGCGGAGATGACCGTTCCTAGGCTGGTAGTCGCCGCTATGACGCCCGCACTCCACAACGGGAGGCCCAACTCGACGTGCATGACAGGCCAGGCACTGCCAAGCACTGCATCAGGGAGGCCCAAACTGATAAAAGAAACATAGATAATTACTAATAAGGCCATATTACCGTCCTGTGGAGAGGAAATAGATAGTTACGATAGCAGCAAGTGCAATCCTATAATACCCGAAGACCGAGAAGTCATGTTTGCGCACATAGGCGACCAGGGCCTTGATACATACCAGCGAGACCACAAAAGAGGCGACAAAGGCGATACCTAGCAAAAGGTACTCATCCCGGGTATAGGAGAAGCCGAGCTTCAGCAGTTTCAACAGCGATGCCCCCGCCATGACAGGGATGGCCATAAAGAAGGAGAACTGTGCGGCTATGGGGCGCGCGACGCCAAACAGCAGCCCCCCGAAGATGGTCGAGCCGGACCGGCTGGTGCCGGGAACCAGGGCCAACATCTGAAAAGCTCCCATCGCAGCTGCATCCTTGAAGGAGAGAGCATCCAAGCTTGTTACCCTTGGCTCCCTTGCCCCCCTGCCCTTCTTCTCCAGCACCACGTACATCACCCCGTACACGGCAAGGGCGAACACTATCACCTGCCACTTGTAGAAGTAGGCCTCCATCAGGTCATCAAGGAGAAGGCCTGCAATACCTGCAGGGATGGTGGCCACCGCCACCTTGGACCAGAGGATCCACGTGTTGCGCTTCTCCTTCTGGTCCTTGTTGGGGGAAAAGGGGTTGAGCAGTGAAAAGTAGAGGATGATGACAGCCAGGATGGACGCGAGCTGTATGATGACCATGAACAACTCTTTGCCCTGGGGACTCATCGAAAGGGAGATCAACTCATCAAGCAGCAGAAGGTGCCCTGTTGAACTTATGGGAAGCCACTCGGTGACTCCTTGTACGATTCCCAACAACAGTGCCTTCAAAGCTTCAAGCATAGCAACCTCCTGAATACCTTCGCAAGTCTAGAACAAAATCAAAGGCAGTTCAAGCTTCTTCAATTTGGCTCTCCTTCGGGCTGGCATACCTTGTACGGATTTGCCTTAAGTGGTAGATTTACAAGTATAAGGAAGAGCACATGCCCCTACATATAGTACTGTTCGAACCTGAAATACCCCAAAACACGGGCAATATTGCCCGCACCTGTGCAGCTATAGGTGCGAGGTTGCACCTTGTGCACCCCCTTGGGTACTCCTTGGATGAAAAACATCTCAAGCGAGCCGGGCTGGACTACTGGCATCTGCTCTCCCTTGTCGAGCACACTAGCATCGATGCCTTCATGGCCAAGCACAAGGATGACCAGCTTTTTTTCTTTACCACCAAAGCGCACCAGCTCTACTCAGATATCCACTATCCTGAACAGGATTGCTACCTGATCTTCGGCAAGGAGAGTCGCGGCATCAGCGAGCAGATCCTCATCGGACACGAGGGCGAATGTGTGCGCATCCCGATGCTACAGGAGGCCAGGAGTCTGAACCTCTCCAACACCGTAGCGATAGCCGCGTACGAATATATGAGACAGCACAAGTTCCCTGCTTTGGCACAGAAAGGGGCGCTGCACAGACACACTTGGGGAGAAGCACTATGAATACGATTGGAATCATCGGAGCGGGCAATATGGGCAGTGCAATTGCACTCGCCTTGAGCGCTGAGAAAGAGTGGTCAGTATCCATCTACGATACTGACAAGAGCAAGCTGGATGGCTTGCATGATTGCACGGTAACCGAAACTCTGGATGCTCTTCTAGCGAGTACCAACCTGGTGTTGCTTGCGGTAAAACCCCAGGTGCTTCCCTCCTTGTACCCTCTCTTGCGCAAGGGGGGATCTAGGCAGAAGAGGTGGATCAGCATCGCAGCCGGGGTAAGCTTGGAGACCCTGACAGAGAACCTCGGAACCGAGGAGGTGGTGCGCTACATGCCCAACCTTGCGGCCAAGGTGCGCCAATCAGTCACCGCGGTAACCCCAGGATCCCATGCTTCGGTTTCCCTCAAGGAGCAAGCCCTCGCCATAGCAGAGCTTTTTGGCTCGGCTTTCCTCCTGCCGGAGGAGCAGATAGCAGCATTCACCGGTATCAGCGGTTCGGCGATCGCCTATGTATTTCAGTTTTTCCACGCCCTTGCCATGGGCGGGGTCAAGGAGGGCATCCCCTACCCCCAGGCGCTCTCCATAGCGCGTGAGACCTGCCTGAGTGCTGCAGCCCTGCAGAAAAAAGACGATACGAATCCAGTGGAGCTTGCCACCAGGGTCTGCTCTGCCGGAGGCACCACCATCGAAGGGATGCAAGCCCTCGCCGATGGCCTCTTTGATTCCACTGTAATGGCAGCGGTATCAAGTGCCAGCGAGAAGTTTCGTCGCCTAGAGGAACAAGCCAGAGAAGAGCGAATATAACCCTTGTACGTTGCATAATGAATATACCTAATGAGGAAGTAGCATGATTGATTTGAAAGAGTTGAAAGAGAGACGGGACGAGATAGCACAGAATATCAGCAACCGTTACATGAGTGTCGATATCGATGAGATAATCGTCTTGCAGGAGAAGCGTTCAGCCATGCTGCAGGAGAGCGAAGCCTATAGGGCAAAGCGCAATGAGAATGCCCAGAAGATGAAGGGCAAGCTCGACAAGGAGACGCGCGACGCCTATATTGCTGAGGGGAAACAGATCAAGGAGACCATAGCCCTTTTGGAAGCTGAGCTCGCCGTGGTCGAAACCTCTTTCCAGGCCAAGGCCAGGACCATTCCCAACTACGCCCATAAGGACGCTCCCATCGGCAAAGAGGACAAGGACAGCACAACGCTCAAGGTGGTCGGTGATATCCCTGTTTTTTCTTTCAAGCCCAAGGACCATGTCCAACTCGGGGAGAGTCTGGACCTCATAGACTTCGATACAGCCACCAGAGTCTCCGGCCCCAAGTTCTACTACTTGAAAAACCAGGCTGTCCTCCTGCAGATGGCGATGGAACGATACGCCCTTGATATTGTGATGAAGCACGGCTTCACCCCCTTCATCACCCCCGACATTGCCAAGGAGGAGATCCTCTCCGGCATTGGATTCAATCCCCGGGGAGAGGAGAGCAACATCTACTCCCTGGAAGGAACAGATACCTGTCTGGTGGGAACCGCTGAGATAACCCTTGGCGGCTACTATGCAAACCAGATCCTCGACAGGAAAAAACTGCCCATCATGATGAGCGGGCTCTCCCACTGTTTCCGCCGTGAAGCGGGAGGGGCAGGGCAGTACTCCAAGGGCCTCTACCGGGTGCACCAGTTCTCCAAGCTGGAGATGTTCATCTACTGCCTGCCTGAGGAGAGCGAGCACTACCACAACCTTATCCTCGAGATTGAGGAGGAGATTTTCACCGGCCTGGGACTCGCCTACCGCGTAGTCGATACCGCAACCGGTGACTTGGGCGCTCCTGCCTTCCGCAAGTATGACATCGAGGCATGGATGCCAGGTCGTGGAGAGGGTGGTGAATATGGTGAGGTAACCTCCACCAGCAACTGCACCGACTACCAGGCACGTGCTTTGGGGATCCGCTACCGCGATGAAGAAGGGACCATCCAGTTTGTCCATATGCTCAACGGGACAGCCATCGCCCTCAGCCGGGCCATGGTTGCCCTTTTGGAAAATTTCCAGAATGAGGACGGCTCGGTATCGATTCCCCCCGCCTTGGTCCCCTACACCGGCTTTGACCTCATCCCGGCACTATAACAAGGAGTGAAACAGGTGATTCATACAAGCGCACTCACTACCGATTTTTACGAGCTGACCATGATGCAAGGGTACTTCAGTGAAAAACACAACCCTGCTGTCGTCTTTGAAATGTTCTACCGTACCAACCCTTTTGAGGGTGGGTACGTAATCTTTGCAGGGCTCAATGATTTTCTCGACAAGCTTGAAGGGCTCTCTTTCAGTGAGGAGGACATCGCCTACCTGGCGAGCCTGGATACCTTCACTCCTGATTTTCTGGAGTACCTGCGATCCTTCTCCTTTACAGGGGATATCTATGCGATGACAGAGGGGACGGTGGTTTTCCCCGGCGAGCCCTTGGTACGTGTCCACACAAACCTCATTGAGGCTCAGCT
This sequence comes from uncultured Sphaerochaeta sp., assembly GCA_964588005.1. Classification (GTDB taxonomy): domain Bacteria; phylum Spirochaetota; class Spirochaetia; order Sphaerochaetales; family Sphaerochaetaceae; genus Sphaerochaeta. Next base: position 7,492 of record CAZPOJ010000012.1, on the reverse strand, counting down.
CATCGAGAGCCTGATGCTCAACAACCTGAACTTCCAGAGCCTGATCGCTACAAAGGCTTCCAGGATGTCCCTCGCCTCAAGAAGAGGGTTACTCATGGAGTTCGGCCTCAGGCGTGCACAAGGCCAGGATGGGGCGCTGACAGCATCAAGGGCAGCGTTTATTGGAGGGGCCCAGGTCACCAGCAACACCCTTGCAGGCAAGACGTACGGCATCCCTGTTGCGGGGACCATGGCACACTCGTGGGTCATGAGCTTCCCTAACGAACTGGAGTCCTTCAGGGCGTTCGCCAAGTACTACCCTGACAAGCCCACCCTGCTCATAGATACCTACGACACGCTGGGCTCGGGTATAGAGAACGCTATTATCGTGGGCCTCGAACAGAAGAAAATAGGCAAAAGCATCGGGGTAAGAATCGACAGTGGAGACCTCTCCTACCTGCCTCGCGTAGTTCGCAAGAGATTCGATGATGCTGGACTTACCGATGCAACCATCTCTGCCTCAAGCGACCTGAACGAGGAGATTGTGCAGACCCTCATCCATGATGAGGTGCCCATCGACAGCTGGGGCATCGGTACCCACCTGGTGACCGGTGGCAGGCAGTCGGCGCTCAACGGGGTCTACAAGCTTGTGGCGAAACAGGAGAATGGGGGACACTTGGTCCCTACCATGAAGATATCCAACACCTACGAAAAAACCACCAACCCCGGTATCAAGCAGGTCTGGAGGTTCTTCGACCATGAAGGAGGCGCCTTGGCAGACCTCATTGCCTTGGAGGACGAGCAGATCGCACCCGGAAATGCATACACCTTTTTCCACCCCTTCTCTGAGGTTGACTTCTTTGAAATGCTACCTGAGCGCTATGCTTCTTGCATCCCCTTGCTCACCAAGCGGGTTGAGGGAGGACAGCGCATAGGCGAGAAGCCTACCCTGCCTGAAATCCAGGCGTTTGCCATCGCCAACACCAAGCATTTCCATAGGACCTACCTGCGTCTAATCAATCCGCATATCTACAAGGTTAGTCTCTCTTCCAAACTCAAGAAGATGAAGATGGACCTCCTAGTTGCCCAAAGAAGAAAGGCAAAGGAAGATGTCGGGCTCTAGACTCTCTCCACACAGAATCGGAGTACTGTCTTCAGCTGCTCCGGTTCTGTCTTCCTAGGATCTGAGAGATATATTTCACGGTGGGTCGTATCAACTCTTCGCACCTTGTTCTCGAGGCAGAACCTATCCATCTTCTCAAAGGAACGGTTCTCCGCTGCATAGGGACCAATATGCAGCATGGTGACGCAAAGCCCCTCCTCGATCTGCTCCAAATAAGCATCCTTCACCGATATCCCCTTGGTGAATCTACAACGCTCGGCTACCTTGGTGAAGATTTCCTCTGTTATGAATGGTGGCTGGGCTATCATGCTTCTCCACCGCCAGGTGTCCCTATTCTCCACCTCTATGGCACTCCATACCCCTTCCAGAGGGGAGACCACAAAGCCTTGGTACCAGGGCTCATCCTTAAATCCCATTTTTAACGTGTAGCTCAACTGGTATAGCAGTGAGACCGCCTCATCGTAGGCCTCATCAAGAGGCGATCCTTCGCCATCGACAACAAAGTACGGACAAGGGGGAACAATTACCAGAGAGGGCTCCCTCTTGGGGGAATAGAGCATCTTGAACAGCTTCTTTCGGTCATGTTTTTCCATGGTGTACTCCTACACAGAGGCGATGATAGCGTTGGCGATGGCGCGGGCAACCTGCTCTCTCCAAGCTGGGGAGATGATCAACCGCGCCTCATCCTCATTGGACAAGAAGCCCAATTCAAGCAGGACCGAGGGGACACGACTTGCATTGAGCACATAGAGGTCTCTCTCCTTTATCCCCCTGTTGCGCGAGAGGGGCATCCCTAAGGCAAGCTCTTCTTCAAAGGTCTTTGCTATAAACAGGTTCCTCTGGTTGAGCAACCTGTTGAGCTCCAAGAGAGTGAAGGGGGCAAACCGGGGAATATTCTCTATAGGGGTCTGTTCATCAAGGAAGGCGACCCGTTTCTCCTGACGCTTGGTCAGCACTTCAAAGCCTGTCGCTTCAAGAGAATGGGCACTGTTGATATGGATGGAAACAAAAAGTGGGCTGCCATAAGGAGGGAGGGCGAGTGTATAGGCAATCTTGGATCGTTGGGCTAGGGAGAGGTAGGAGTCATCAAGGCGAGTCATCACCACCGTGAGGTCAGGTCGTTCCAAAGAGAGGTGGGCATGCACCTGTTTGGTGATGTCCAGGACAAGGTCGCTCTCCTTGACCACCCCTTCGGTGAAGCTGTAGGAGGCCGTTGCCCCGGGGTCATGGCCTCCATGGCCTGCATCAAGGATGACCGTCGATACAGGAAAGGAGAAGGGGTCCTTTGCCGCACTCACAGGTGAGAGCGCCAAAAGAAGCAAGAAAGAGAGGATGGCAAGCATGCGCTTGTTCAAACGCCCTCCTCAGGTGGGAACTCCCACCGTTCCAACAACTGGGAAAAATCACTCTTCTGGAGCCAGAGCAACCGTTTCTTTACCTCGTCGGAGAGGGCGTCCTTATCAACGAATCCCCTGTACTTGCGTATGAGGTTCTTACCTTTGACCTGGTGGATGGAGAGGGCCTTGGTGTAGCAACGCTTGTACCCTTCACTTTCACTGCGGTCCTCAATGATGGACTGGCGGTCGGTAAACTGCATCAGGAGGTGGGAGGTCGCCTTGATGGTATGGCCCACCAGGTAGCACCTGATGCCCCAGTCCAGGACTTGAAAGTACTCGCTATGGATCTTCTCATCAAAGCCCCGCAACCGTTGAAAGAGGGCACGATCATACAAGCCTAGGGCCATAACCGGGTAGAGGGTGTGCTGAAGGGAAGGTATCTCGGACAAGGGGAAGTGCGAACGAGGATCAAGGGTCCTGCCCTCCAAGTGTGGTGATCGTATGGAGGGTACTATCTCTTTGTCCTTATTGGCTATCAGGGAGGCAAGGGCTGCCGGGGCATCCCTCTCTCCCATGAGGGAGAAAAGCTGTGAGCCGTCAAAGCGGACCAAGAGCAGGTCACTTCGTACGATAAGAAAGTAGTTGGTCTGACATTCGTTGGCTACGGCGTTGATCTTCTCTCCGGTGAGGGCTGAGGGGGGGAATACCAGGAACGTGACGCTCTTGTACGCCTCTTGCATCGCCGTTATGTCCATCCTCCCCTCCTGGGTGACCACGTGCAGAGCGTAGTTCATATCCTGTACATACCAGGATAAGTTCTCCCTGAGTTGTTCGGGAGTTCCTGTATCCAGGATCCCGATGGCCAGCTGCTCGGTACTGTGCAGCTGGTGTATCCGAGACCCAAGATCGAGACGTCTTCTATAGATCCTGTAGTTATTCGTCATCTTGGAGCAACACCAAATCCTCCGGACGAAAGAGTACGTCCTTATGCCCACTACCGAGGAGGCAGACGATGTCACGGCTCTCGTGCCCGGCTATTATAGCTATGTCGGTACTATTCAAGTAGGGAGCAGCCTTGGCGAAAGCCTTCCCGTCTGTGGTACAGATTTCTACCACATCCCCTGCCTCAAAGCCCCCTTCAACCCGAACAACCCCCTTGGGCAACAGGCTTTTATGCGAGAGCAGGGCCCTCTTGGCCCCTTCATCGACCACAATCGTCCCGAGGTGGGAGTTGTGCAATAGCCACCTCTGGCGTTGGCTCATCCTTTTGCTGGGGTGGATGAACGTGCCCACCACCTCACCTTCCATCAAGCGCACCAGGATATTAGGCTCATAGCCACTGGCTATGATGGAACCACAGCCGGCAACGGCCGCTATCTTCGCTGCAAGCAGCTTGGTCTTCATCCCCCCGGTGGAAAAGAGACTGCCAGCCCCTCCTGCATAGGCAAGAATTTCATTGTCGAGTATCTCAATATCATTAATGAGGCGAGCAGAGGAGTCTTTCTTGGGGTCGGAGGTGTACAGCCCTGCGATATCAGTGAGGATGATCAGGAGGTCGGCATCGATCTTGCTGGCGACCATCGCACTCATGCGGTCATTGTCACCAAAGGCTGATCCTATCTCGGCGGTGCTTACCGTGTCGTTTTCATTGAAGATGGGGATCACCCCAAGGTCCAACAGGGTAAAGGTGCTGTTTCTGAGGTTGACGTAGGTGTGGCGGTTGTTCATCTCCTTACGGGTAAGCAAGATCTGCGAACAGAGGACCCCATGTTTCTTGAAGGCCCTGCGGTAGCTGCTCATCAACAGCGGCTGTCCGATGGAAGCACATGCCTGGCGCATCGCCACCTGCTTTACCGCCCCTTTGAGCTTGAGCTCCTTGGCTCCCATCCCGATGGCCCCGGAGGTTACCAGCAGGACCTGCAGGCCTTTTTGCTGCAAGATGACCAGTTGCTCAGCGATGCGGTCGATGCACCCCTCGTCGATGCCCTCACTGGTGGAGAGCAGGTTCGTACCAACCTTTACCACTACCCTCTGTATTGCAGAGACATCTCGTTTCATTGTTTGGACCCTCCGACAAGACTGGAGCCTTCACAACTCAGCTCTGTATGAAAAAAAGCCTTCGCCTGAGGACCGCTGTAGGTAGCAACTATCTGCCCACTGCCGTTGAGCAGCCACTTGCTGCTCATCAGGCCAGAAAGCCCCACAGGACCGCGGGCATGAATCTTCGCCGTGCTGATACCCACCTCCGCACCGAGCCCGAAACGGAACCCGTCGGCAAAACGCGTCGAGCAGTTGGCAAAAACATCGGCTGAGTCGACTTCGAGCATGAAGCGCCTGATGGCGTCCTGATCCTCGCTGATGATGGCATCGGTGTGGTGGGAGCCATACTGGGCAATATGGGCCATTGCCTCATCCATGTTCTCTACCACCCTGATATTCAGCTCCATGGCGAGGTACTCCACCGAGTAGTCCCCCTCCTGGTAGGGGATGCAGGAGATAAGAGAGGAGGTGGCGCTATCACCGTGGATGATGACCCCCTTATCCTGGAAAGCTTGAGCTACCAGGGGGATGAACTCGTTAGCCACGCTCCTGTGCACCAGCAGCGTCTCGATAGCGTTACAGGCAGAGGGGTACTGCACCTTGGCATCCACTGCACAGGCAACACCTTTCTTTAAGTCAGCCTTCTCATCGATATACATGTGGCAGATGCCGTCGGCATGGCCGAGCACCGCTATGTGGGTGTTCTCCATGACGTAGCGGACAAAGGCATTCGAACCTCTTGGGATCAAGAGGTCGATTGCATCATCCATCTTCAGCATGGTGCTGACATCACTGTGGCTTTCCAGAAGGGTAAGCCACTCTTGTCCAAGATCTGAATCCTGAGCACTTCTCTTGATGGAAGCAACCAGGGCGGTGTTGGTCCTGAAGGCCTCCTTGCCCCCCTTGAGGATGATGCCGTTGCCACTTTTCAGGCAGAGGGAGACTATCTGCACCAGGGCATCAGGGCGAGCTTCGAAAATCATGCCGATGACCCCTATGGGGAAGCTGACCCGCTCAAGCAGCAAACCCTCATCCAGGAGACGGCGCTCCAGGACCGCACCTATCGGGTCGGCAAGGGTCGCCACCTGGGTGAGGCCCAGCTGTACTGAGGCTAGCTTCTCCTCATCAAAAACCAGACGTTTGACGAGAGCGTCGCCTAATAGCGAATCCTTAGCCTGGGCCAGGTCTTCTTGGTTTGCCTCCTTGATCAGGGGCCAGTCACGCTTGAGCCCATCCCTGATTGCAAGCAACAGGGCGTTACGCACCGCTTCACTACTGCCAGAGAGCTTGGTAGCACTACCCTTAAGCCTCTGTATATCTTCTTGAATATGTTTGCCATCCATGTTTTACCCTCTTTGAATCTCTCCTCATACAGTAAACTGAATAGCAGAAGGTATCAAGAAGAAAAGAGGATGGTCAATTTGGGAACAAGAGGATTATGCGAGAGAAATTTGACCATATATGTAGGAAAAGGCTCCACGAGATGAGAAGATCCAAGCAGCTTAATCGTACAAGAGCCCATAGTGTACTAGATTCTTCAAAGACAGGTGTTCTAACGATTCAATCGATGTGCAACGATACATGCAACGATAGCTCTATCGTTGCACTACTGGTGAGATAAAATTAAATGTCATTTCTCAAAACTGTAATTGCATATGCTAATTGTCATGAAAGAAAAATACTCTTTGGAGTCAATGATAATGGTGAGGTTGTACCGTAGTGCACGTCGCTGTGTGCAAAATCAACTCTATGATTCCACGACCAAGGGGGATATCCCAAGGTTGAAAACGCTAATTTCATTGAAACGCTTCTGGCTCTGCTACAAGCAAACAAGTAAAGAACAAGAAATCTCGAGGGGCGAGAGATGTTCGGCCTTTCAATCAGAAAGGCCGAACATTTCTTGCCATACCCTTCTGTCCTTCTGTAGGATATCCATCGCATCAGTGTAGCCGTCATCGAGTCCCTGCTCTACTGTCTGGCGGCTGAAGTTCAGCGTTCCCGTAAGAAAATTCCCCCTGTCGCGCACTGATGCAATCTCAAGAAAGCGAGCACCTGGATATAGTTTCGTATCGACAACACCAGTTTGGGAGAGGTGCACGACAATAAAGCTCCTGACCCCTGCATCATAGAGAGGCCTGATAGGGGTGTTGTCAACCAGACCTCCATCAAGATACTCCTTCTGCCCAATGGTATGGCTTTCAAATACGACTGGAATGGCAGAGGATGCAAGCAGTATCGCCTTGATGGTTTCAGCATTTTGCGTGTTTAGGAGGAAATACTCAGCTTCCATAGTGCTTTTTTCAAAGCATGTTGCATACGCCTTGATCTGGCTGTGCTGGATGGCTGTGCTGTCAAGTTCCTGCTCAATGAGGCGAGAGAGCCTGTTTCGAGAGAAGATCCCACCACTTCTGTTCTTTCCTAATAGGCTGAGGGCGGACTCTGCGAAGGTCCTGGCAATACCCAGGTCTTCCACTTTTGTCGCCAGTGCATCGATCTTGTTCTTATCGATAGCAAGGACATCCCTGACTGCAAGAGAGTTCCATGCCTCCACTGCCTGCTCAAACGCTCCTATAGCGAAGAAACAAGCATTCAAAGCACCTACAGAGGTGCCTGACACATGGGTGATGACTCTCTCAAGGCCTACCTCCCTCAGGGCCTTCCACACCCCTATCTGGTAGGATCCCTTTGCTCCCCCTCCTGAAAAGACCAAACCAATCTTATTATTCTCAAAATTGTTCACTGATGCCTCTTTGTTAATGTATACTGATCGCGAAGCAAGAAAAAAGGAATTGCCCTCTGTAATTCCCTCCATATCCGTATGCAGGGAAGAGACCTGCAAGCCTCAAGATACATACCAGAACCAATCTGGGCAATGCCTATCTTGAATGCAAGGAGTACCGGCCCCCCAGCGAGTACACCACCCCTTGTATCGCCGGCACTTTTCATGCCTGTCATACAGTATAGAGGGAAACACAGTGTAGCTCCTATCAATGTGTACAAGAGTTGTAAAAGG
>CAZPOJ010000011.1:0-31813 GCA_964588005.1 uncultured Sphaerochaeta sp. | reverse complement strand
ACAGGGAACAGGGGATCTTTTCCACTCTATCATTTGTGAGAGAAACCCTACCAAACTAATTGCTATTAACAAACATTTACGGTATACATACCTATCTTTCTTGTCGATAAGGATTGTATAGCATGAATATTGTACTGTATGGGGGAGCTGCCATCCTGCTGACTCTCTCCTTTGTTAAGGATAGGGAAAAGAGCATGAAGGCACTCCTGAAGGCCTGGAAGGCGTTTGAAAACATCCTTCCTCAGTTTCTGGTCGTCATTCTCGTAGTGAGCCTGTTGCTCTCCCTATTGGACCATGACATGATCTTACGCATCATAGGAGCCGAATCCGGTTGGTTTGGTATCATCCTCGCCTCGCTTGTTGGGGCGGTGACCCTCATCCCGGGCTTTGTAGCCTTCCCTACTGCTGCCTTACTCCTGCAAGGAGGGGCCGGCTATATGCAGATAGCTGCCTTTGTCTCCTCGCTGATGATGGTGGGTGTTGTGACCCTTCCTGTGGAGATACGGTATTTTGGCAAGCGCCTTTCCCTCATGAGAAACGTGTTTGGCTTCTTGTTCTCGTTTATCGTCGCCTCGGTCATCGGAAAAGTCATGGAGGTCCTGCTGTGAAAGTAGTACTAGCGCGCTATAAAGCGTTTCTTATCGTGCTCTCCCTTTTGGTCCTCTATGGGGTCTTCAACTGGGAAGTCGGGCAGAAAGTTCTTGATACCACCGTCTACCAGCTCAGGGAGATGGTTTTGGTCATCCCCCCGATCTTTATCCTGCTAGGACTTTTGGACGTGTGGGTACCCAAGGAGACGATGGTCAAGTTCATGGGTGAGGGATCGGGTCTCAAGGGGATACTGCTCTCCATATTCATAGGATCAGCAGCGGCGGGCCCACTGTATGGGGCATTCCCGGTTGCAGCGGTGTTTATGAAAAAAGGGGTCAAGCTCACCAACATCCTCATCTTCCTGGGGGCTTGGTCAACGACAAAAATCCCGATGTTTCTCTTTGAGGTTGCCGCCCTGGGACCGGTCTTTGCCATCACCAGGCTGCTTGTGGACATCCCCGGCATCATCATCATAGCGTACCTGCTTACAGCCCTCATGCCAAAGGCAGAGGTCGAAGCGATATACGAGCGGGCCGAGGCGCTCTAGTCAGAGAGGACTGAAAGGTCCTGCAGGCGTGCAAGGTCGAGGATCCTGATGGTCTTCGACCCCACGCTCTCGATGATGCCCTCCTCTTCAAGCTGTGCCAGCTTTCTGCTCAGGGTCTCCCTGGCAAGACCGAGATAGTTTGCCAACCCTTCACGGCTCAACGGCAGTGTTATCTCAAAGAACTCGCCACTTTTCTTACCGTAGGTATTGGTGAACTCCAAGAGAAGTGAGGCTATCCTCAGCTCGGCGTTACGCCCGCCCATGCTCTGTAGGACCAGCTCAAGGCGGCTCATCCGGTTGGCCATCGCCTCGATGATCTGCAAGGCCACACTGCTGTGTGCAACCAGAAGCGAGGAGAACTGATCCTTGGAGAGGATACAGACCTTTGTATCCTCAAGGGCCTCCACCGAGTACGGCACCTTCTCCTCGGTAAAGAGAAACCGTGCCCCAAAGTAGTCATTTTCTGGAAATATATAGAGAATCTGTTCGCGTCCATCAGCAGAGTTCCTGTACGCCTTGGCACTTCCTTCACGAATGACGGTGAAGCCCAAGGGACGGTCTCCTTCATGGACCAGGATCTCCCCTTTCTTATAAGTCTTATGTGCCATCTGGGCTGTAAGGGCGTGTATCGCCTCAATATCGAGTGCGGCAAACAACGGTACATTTCTCACACAATGGTCATTGGTACACCCTAGGCATGGTTCAAAGCTATCCACTAGTAATCCCCTCTTAGGTGCAGATGTGATTTGAGTCACAGAACAAAAACCCTCTCCATAGTAAGCTCTACTCATGAGGGCACCAAACCTGCACTCAAATACTATAGCAGAGGAACTACATGAACGCTACAGCTGACCTAAACCAACAGAAATCATTCGAAATCAATACCCGCTCCTTTATAGTAGAGCACTACACCCCCTACGATGGAGATGCTTCGTTTTTAGCCCCACCTACCACCAAGACTAAAAAACTGTGGGAAGAGCTCTCTACCCTTCTTGCCGTTGAACGGAAAAGGGGAGGCATGTATGCTATAGATGAGAAGACCATCTCAACCATAACCAGCCACAACAAGGGCTACATCAATAAAGATCTTGAAGAGATCGTAGGGTTGCAGACCGACGAGCCGCTTAAGCGCGCCATCATGCCCTTCGGAGGCATCCGCTTGGTCCATACCGAACTCAAGGCCTATGGCAAGACGCTGCCTGATGATGTCGACGAGGTATTCACCTACCGCAAGACTCACAATGATGGAGTCTTCGATGTCTACACCCCCGAGATGAAAATGGCTCGCCATACCGGCATCATCACCGGCCTTCCCGATGCCTATGGCAGGGGCAGGATCATAGGCGACTATCGAAGGGTTCCGCTGTATGGCACCGACTACCTTATTGCACAGAAGCAGCAAGCCAAGGATGCCTACATCTTTGACAGTATGGACAGCGAGACCATCAGGGGCAGGGAGGAGATCAGTGAGCAGATCAAAGCGCTCAAGGAGCTGCATCAGATGGCCCTCTCCTACGGCTTTGATATTGCTAAACCTGCCCGTGATACAAAAGAAGCTATCCAGTGGCTCTACTTCGCCTACCTGGCTGCCATCAAGGAGCAAAACGGGGCGGCAATGAGCCTGGGAAGGGTCTCCACGTTCCTGGATATCTATAGTGAGAGAGACCTTGCAAGCGGAAAATACACCGAAAGCCAGATCCAGGAATTTGTCGACCACTTTGTCATGAAGCTGCGCATCGTCAGGTTCCTCAGGACCCCCGCCTATGACGAACTGTTCAGCGGGGACCCCACCTGGGTAACAGAGACCATTGCGGGGATGGGCCATGACGGGCGCCATATGGTGACCAAGATGAGTTACCGCTTCCTGCACACCCTCACCAACCTCGGCCCGGCTCCCGAGCCCAACCTCACCGTCCTCTGGAGCCAACGCCTTCCTGAGCATTTCAAGCAGTACTGTGCAAACCTCTCCATCGAGACATCCTCCATCCAGTACGAAAGCGACGACCTGATGCGAGTTGACTATGGGGACGACTACGGCATTGCATGCTGTGTGTCCGCCATGGCTCTCGGTAAGCAGATGCAGTTCTTCGGTGCGAGGGTAAACCTTGCAAAGACCCTGCTCTACGCAATCAACGGTGGACGCGACGAACTAAGCGGCGAGCAGGCAGGACCCAAGACCCAGCCCATTACAAGCGAGTATCTTGACTATGACGAGGTGATGGAGAAGTTTGAGTTCATGAGCGCTTGGCTTGCCAAGCTCTACATCGATACCCTCAACGCCATTCACTATATGCACGACAAGTACAGCTACGAGCGCATTGAGATGGCCCTGCATGACGAAGATGTCCTGAGGACCATGGCCGGGGGCATAGCGGGACTCAGCGTTGTAGCGGACAGCCTCTCTGCCATCAAGTACGCCAAGGTGAAGCCCATCTATGATGAAAACAACCTTGCCGTGGACTTTGAGATCGAAGGAGAGTATCCGGCATTTGGCAACAATGATGACCGTGTCGACGCCATCGCCATCGAGGTGGTGAAGATGTTCATCACCAAGATGCGAAGCCACCACACCTATCGCAAGAGTCTGCCCACCCTTTCGGTACTGACGATCACCAGCAACGTCGTCTATGGAAAGAAGACAGGCTCCACCCCCGACGGAAGAAAAAAGGGCGAACCTTTTGCACCGGGGGCGAACCCGATGCACGGGCGTGACACCAAAGGGTGTGTAGCTAGCATGAAGAGTGTGGCCAAGATCCCCTACGACTATGCCCAGGACGGCATATCGTACACCTTCTCCATCATCCCAGGCACCCTGGGTAAGGACAGGGCGATGCAAAAAGAGAACCTGGTCACCCTCATGGACGGCTATTTCGCTGATGGCGGGCACCATATCAACGTCAACGTCATGGAGAAGAGTACCCTCCTTGATGCGATGGACCACCCCGAAAAGTATCCACAGCTGACCATCCGTGTCTCTGGCTACGCAGTAAACTTCATCAAGCTGACGCGCGAGCAGCAACTTGATGTCATCCACAGAACTTTTCACGACCACCTGTAGGAGGATAGTATGGGCATGCAAGGAACAGTACACTCAGTAGAGACGTTTGGGACCCTGGACGGACCGGGAGTAAGGTATGTGCTTTTTCTCCAAGGCTGCTCCTTGCGGTGTCGATACTGCCATAACCCCGATACCTGGAAGATGAAAGGAAAAGCTGTCACCGATAGCGAGCGTGTTGTCCAGGAGATTCTCTCCTACCGCTCGTTCATCGGCAAGGGGGGGGTCACCCTCAGCGGGGGTGAACCCCTGATGCAGCCAGCCTTCGCCCTGGACATCATACAACGTTGCAAGAAGGAAGGACTGCACACAGCACTGGATACCTCCGGCAGTGTCCCCCTGGAGATTTCCAAGGAGGTCATTGATGAGGTGGACCTCGTTCTCCTGGATATCAAGAGCCTCGATGACAAGCAGAGCTTCAGCTTGACGGGAATGGGAAACGCCAACTCACTTGCCACCTTGGATTACTGCGAAAGTATTGGCAAGAAGGTTTGGCTGCGCCATGTCCTGGTCCCTGGATGGACACTGGACAAAGGGCGGCTGGAGGAGCTTGCCCTGTACCTTAAGGGGTTCTCCTGCATCGAGCAGGTCGAACTGCTGCCCTACCACAACATGGGCCAGTACAAGTGGGAGCAACTCAAGCTTGCCTACACCCTCAAGGGGGTCAAGGAGCCAAATGCCAAGGAGTTGGCCATGGCCCAGGAAGTGTTTGAAACCCAGGGCCTCAAGGTCCTGATGAGCTCCATCCCCAAGACAAAGGAAACCAAGGTCGGTTGAGCGTTGGCTGCAAGATGAGGCTCTGGTGCTCAGTGCAAGAAAGATTACGAGTAAGCGAGAATTATAAAGGAAGAAGGCCGACTCAACACCTTGTGTGTTGATCCGGCCTTCCCTCATTCGTATTCCAGCATCTCGCTCTTTTCAGAACTACGTGCAGTTCCAATTCCTAGCGTCTTCCTCTTGGTCCATTCTGAACCACCTGCCTGCCCTGGTTTGGGCCCTGGAAGGCAGCTTGCCTCCCCTGGACAGGGTTCTGGATGACAACTTGTCTGTTCTGCACTCTCTGACTTGGGTGCTGGTAGCTCATCTGCCTACCTTGCATACCCTGGACAGGGTTCTGGACGCTGGCTTGTCTGTTCTGCACCATCGGGACAGGCTGCCTGTAGTTGGCCTGGCCTGTTCCCTTGTGCTGGAAAGCTTGCTGATTCTCTCTTTCACCCTGACCTGCCCAGAGGGGAAGGCCTGCTACCGTGCGCAAGGTGTACTTGTCCTCACCTGTTGCAACTGTGACAGGGACGACATCGGAATCAAGGACGAACCCCCTGACTACAGCCCCTGATCCTTCGCTGAGGTTGATCCCCTTGGGGTAGACAACTTCATACTTTCCCAGGTGCAAGGCATACTCATCGTCGCCGGTGGTCAGATACCACTCGCCACCCTCTTCTGAGAGCGTACCCGACACGATGCCCAGACTTCCCAAGCGGACAAAGTCACGTCCCTTCAGATCGCTATTTGAAGCGGCAAACGCTCCTAGGGAAACCACTACGAGAAGTATGGCTACCATACTGATGTTCTTTTTGTTCATTGAAGACCTCCAGTCTCTTTTGATAGCCTAACTATACCTAAGCGCTATGAGTTTCGTGTTCCCCTAGGGTAAAGATTAGGTAAACGCGATAACAACCTTTGTTTTTTGGTCTGAAGAGGCTGTAATGCTCCACCTGTGCGCCTCGACTATCGCCTTGACGATAGAGAGGCCAAGGCCAGCACCCTCTGTGCCCCTGGCCTCCTCCCCACGGTAGAGGCGGTCAAACATATGCTTGAGCACCTCCTCCTTGATAGTCCCCTCATTCTCTATACCTAAGGATGTGGCCCTCAGGTTCTCCCCTGCAGTTACTACCAGCTTTACCACCCCACCCTCCTTGCCATGCTTGATGGCATTTGCAAGGAGGTTTCCCAAGGCTCGTTCCAACAAGGAGGGGTCTGTTTCCAGCATCGCCTCAGGGGAGAGCACTTTTACGCTTATACCTTTTTGCCTGGCTTGTGCTTCATACTGCTCCCCCACTGTACGGAGAAAAGAGTCGAGCCTGATCTTCTGCAGCTTTGGACGAAAGCCCGGTTTCTCCAGATGGGAGAGCAGGGCAAGACTGTTTATCAGAGCCTCGAGTTTTTCTGTTTCAAGGACCAGGCTTTCCAGGCGTGAAGAATCAGCTGTGAATACACCATCGACCATAGCCTCCAGCTGTGCTCGCAGGACAGACACAGGGGTGCGCAAGTCATGGGCAATATCCTCAGCCCACTGCCTGCGCAACTGCTCTTCTTCGCGCAGATGTTCCTGCAAGACCTGTGAAGCTACTGCAATGTCGTTGAACTCGGCAATCTTTCCCAAGAGCAAAGGAACCTCCCTCTGGCCACCGGCCATGCTTTGCAAAGCTTCTACTACGCTTTTACTCTCCTTTTTCAGGGGGCGTGTAAACAAGTACGCCAGCAACAATGAAAGAACTGCCGCCGCAGCCAAAGCCCAGATGAGCAACAGCTTGGAAGCGGCAATGAGAAATCCGTTGGACTCACTCTCATCGAAAGCGGGCAGATAGAGGGCGTACCTGAAGACCAGGGAGCCATCAGGGAGGCGCACTTCATGCCAATTCTGGATATCCTTGAGGTTCTTCAGAGGTATCCTCGCCCTACCTTCACCCCGTTGCCCTTGAGTATAGGAATATAAGAGCGATCCATCGGATCCGGTGACCACCAGGTAACCGGGGGCAAAGGGGAGCCCTTCAAACGAGCGAACCAGATCACTTGGCGTAACTTTACTGCCCTTAGTGGCAGTTTCACTCTGTGTTTCTAGCAATGTGGCCCGTACATAGCGATGCAGGGCCTCCTTCTCATCCTCATGCCACGCTTGCATGATGGCACCAAGGCCAAAGGTAAGCAGGAGTGCAAGCACCAGGGCAAAGGTGCCTAGGGAGACGAGCACCAACGCCAAGGAGCGCACCGAAAGCCGGTTAAAAAGTGCAGGTAATTTTTTCATCTTCATAGTAGGGCCTCACCCACCCATTTGTAACCAAAGCCCCGCACAGTCTCTATCCACTGCTCTTCTCCAAGTTTTGCGCGTAGATTCTTTAGATGGGTGTTCACCGTACGATCTGAGCCGTCGTGTAGATAGTCCAGGCACTCACCAAGGATTCTCTCACGGCTGATGAGGTCTCCAGGGTTTGAGGAGAGGAACCAGAGGATCTTCCATTCCACAGGGGTGAGATGAACGCTCTCGCCACTGAGCAAGACAGCGTGAGTAGTTCTGTTGATGGTGAGCCTCTGAGCCCCAAGGGTCCACTCTTTGGTTTCTTGTTGCTGTCCTTCAGCCGATGTTTGGGAGATATCCAGACGTCTGAGAATTGCCTGTACACGCAAGACCAGCTCACGAGGAGAGAAGGGTTTTACTATATAGTCCTCAGCACCAAGCTCCAGGCCAAGGATGCGGTCGCTCTCTGCCTCCCTGGCGGTAAGAAAGAGGAAAGCCACTTCGCTATGAGTTTCTCGAATGCGCTTGGCAAGCTCAAAGCCATTGCCATCAGGGAGCATCACATCCAGAATGCAAAGCCGGGGAGTCTTGAATGCCAAGGACTCGATTACCGGAGCAATCTTACTGAAGGACTGGACCTCATAGTCGGCAAGCTCCAGGTACGAGCAGATGGTCTCGCGTATGGCATCATTGTCTTCAACTACATATATCATGGCTCAAGTGTACGCCCTGCCCTAGGGAACAAGCAAGAACTGAAAGGAGAAATACCTGCAGCTCGGCCTATCTTTACCCAATCTTTACCCTATCTTCTGACAGGATATTTGCAGTATAGGCAATACTCATCATCTACGGAGGTACCCTATGGTTTTTAGACACGCTCGCATTGTCCTGCTCCTGGTGCTTGGCATGTGTACAGTTGCAGGTTCGCTCTATGCCTGTGAGATGGAGTTCAGGCTCTCAGGACCTGCAATGACAGATATGAGATTACTTCCCGGGTCTACAGTAGCCTTGGACAGAGATGCATCCTACACCCTCCAGGTCATCTTCTCCGAAGATCATCGCAACTGCAAAATCCCCCCGGAGGAGACCCTTTTCATGCTCGACAAGCAGAAGTGGAGGCCCGGCAAGACCGAGCAGGGAGTTGTCCTACAGAGCCCTATACTCTGGACGGAAGAGGACAAGCGCACCAATGTGGCAACCATCTCCTTTACAGCATCACTCGAAGGGCAAAGAGTTCTGACCATTATCCGCATCTGCTCAAAGGGAGGCTATGATGAGAACATCATCTTCTCTGTTGGCTAAGGCCAAGCAAGCGAAAAGAGTGCGTACAATCGTCCAGGCCTCCCTTTTCCTGGGAGCACTCACCCTTCCTGTGGGGATTTTCCACATGATATGCCCTATGGGAGGTATTGCAACCCTGACCAGGCTATTCACCCAGGGCCTATACATTCCCAAGACAGGATTCACAAA
This sequence comes from uncultured Sphaerochaeta sp., assembly GCA_964588005.1. GTDB lineage: Bacteria > Spirochaetota > Spirochaetia > Sphaerochaetales > Sphaerochaetaceae > Sphaerochaeta. The sequence goes on along the minus strand of CAZPOJ010000011.1, from coordinate 23,134 downwards.
CCTAATACTCCTCGTCGGGGTGCTGGTAACGACGATTGTGGCGGGTCCTGTATTCTGTGGCTGGCTCTGTCCCTTGGGAAGCGTACAGGATTGGACAAACACTCTGGCAAGGAAGATGAAGATACCCCAGGGGCAGATCTCTCATAGCCTTGATCGGATATTGAAGCTCGTACGATACCTTGTACTCGCCCTCATCCTGTTTGCAACGGCAAAAAGCTTCAATCTGGCATTCATCAAGGCTGATCCCTACTACGCCCTGATGCATTTTTTCACAGGAGAGGTTGCGCCCCTAGCCTTGGTCATACTGGGTACGACCCTTGTTACATCCCTGTTCATCCAGCGCCCCTGGTGCCGATGGCTCTGTCCCTTGGGTGCGGTGCTCTCCTTTTTGGGGAAGTACAGCTTCCTGAAGATCAAAAGGCCCTCTCAGAAGTGTATTGCATGCGGAGCCTGCAGCAAGGCCTGTCCTGTCGGCCTGGACCCTAGTGAACAGGAGAGCGTGACTAACAGCAGGTGCATCAGATGCGGCATCTGTGAGAAGGCGTGTCCGCCAAAACTGCGCAATAAAAGCCATACCTATACCACAGCCTTACTTATTGCACTCCTCCTTGCATCCCTGTTCTTTCTTGCACCACTATTGGGCGGCTCGTCTCTGCTTGCAGGCAAGGAGGCCTCGGCATCCATAACCATGCAGACAACCCTTGATGATCTTGTGCCCATTACAGGAAAACCTATGGCTGAGATACTCACCCTTTTGGAGCTTCCCCTTGGGTATGACGTATCTACGCGTCTGGTTGATATAGAGGACGACTATGAGGATAAGAGCTGGCTATGGGTAGAGAAGCAACTGAAAACCTCCCGGGATATACAATAGGTAGCCTGAGGTAAAGAAAGAACAAAAAGGAATACTGAAACATTGCAAGCAAGTGAAAATAAGGGAGCAGCAAAGAATCAAGGAAGAAGGCCGATGCAACACCTCTGTGTTGATTCGGCCTTCCTTCTCTTGCATATCTGGGCTCTTCTCGTTTCTACCGTTCTTGTTGCTCCACCATCTCCAGAGCCGACAGGTCATACCCCTGTTCTAGAGCAAGGGCCTTCATCCTCTCTAGCAGTTCAGGGGATACCTCGGGACTCCTAGAGAGGAACCATAGGGAAGAACGATCATGATTGCCAACCAATGCCCAGGCATAATGCTCTTCATCAAGACCAAAGACCAGATAGTCAGAAGCAAAAAGATGAAAGAACCTCACCTTCAAGGCACCGGGGAACAGATCGTCCGGTCTCCAGGCAACTGCCTTTACCTTGGTATAGGTGCCTCCGAGCTTATGTTTGAACCCATTGTTGACCACCTGGATCCTCCCATCCTTACGAAGGGAGTACTGGGCGGTGACTCCAACAAGCTTTTTTTCAAAGCCATGGGCAAACCTTGCCACCTCATACCAGCGCCCAAGATAACGCTCAAGATCTAAGGCAGGAACAGTTTGCAAGGATTTTCTTACAGTTTTCATGATATTGGCCCTCCAGGACCATATATCATGGTACTGTAAGTTTTTGTTTTCTGGTAGCCCTCAACTGTTCAAGGGTCTCATCAAGCATCTCTTGCAACAAGGTATACCTCGCACCTTGTTCCTTCTTGTCACCACTGAGTAGACAAGAGGCGATGTGCTGGGGAATGCTCAAGGCCTGCTCTTCCTTCTCACGGCCTTTGGCAGTAAGAGTCACCTCAACGGTACGCTCATCGGAGGGCAGGCGCTTTCGCTCTACAAGCTTGGCAGCCTCCAGCCTCTTGAGCAGAGGAGAAACTGTCCCTGTATCAAGACTGAGGGCAGTGCAAAGTTCACCTACCGTAGCCTTTCCATGCTCCCAAAGGTAGAGCAAGGTGATGTACTGGGCATAGGTGAGGCCAAGCTCATCCAAAAGCGGACGGTATGCAGCCATGAGTTCTCGTTCCAAGGCGTAAAACCGAAAGCAGAGCTGGTTGGAAAGAAGGAGCTCAGGATGTGCCATCAGAGCACCGCCTCGATAGAGCTTCTCAACTCCTTGGGCTCGGTCTTGGAGGCAAAGCGTTCTACAGTGACTCCATCCCTACCCACCAGGAATTTGGTAAAGTTCCACTTGATCGAACCACCCAACACCCCCGGAGCTTGTTTTTTCAGCCAGACATAGAGAGGAGCGGCACCTTTGCCATTGACCTCGATCTTGCTCATGATGGGAAAGGTAACCCCATGGTTGAGCTTGCAGAATTCAGCTATCTCGCTATCTGTTCCGGGCTCCTGGTGTGCAAACTGGTCACAGGGGAAAGCAAGTACGGTAAGGCCCTTGTCCTTGTACTCCTGATAGAGTTCTTCAAGGCCGCTGTATTGACCGGTAAAGCCACATTTGCTTGCTGTGTTGACGATAAGAACGGGCTTGTCGCGAAGGGTCGAGAAGTCAAAATCTGAACCGTCATTGCTTTTTACTGTAAAATCATAGAGGGAAGTTTCCATATGGGTATGCTCCTGTTTTATTTAATTGTGTAAAATATAACAGAGAGCAATAGGGTTTGTCAAGGCTTATTTATTGTACAGCAGCACTCCCTGGCCATTTTCATCTATTACCACACCCTTGTTACACTGGAAATAGACCTGCTGCCCAATTTCAAACTGGTCGGTAGGGTGGGTCTGCACACGAATGACCACCTGCTCGCAGACAATCTCATAGAGGATGTGTGCCCCCTTGTAGATGGTATTACTCACCTCTGCTATAGGAAGATTCCTTACGGGTCCCTTGTCCATACTATAGAGGGAGACATCCTCCGGGCGTAAGGCCACCATCAGGTGCTTTTTCTTCCTTGCACCTGCTTGAGGGAGAGGTATTACTAAAGAGGCGGCCCCTACGATGCGGACATGCTCTCCATCAGAGGTCAAGGTGCCACGCAAGATGGTATTTGTCCCTACAAAGTTTGCGACAAACTCTGTTTTGGGACTCTCATATATCTCATACGGTGATCCTTTTTGGATCACAGAACCATGGTGCATGACAGCTATCCTGTCAGCCATGGCCATCGCCTCTGCCTGGTCGTGGGTAACATGGATGACACTGAGGTTGAGCTTCTGTTGGATCTTGCGTATCTCCAACTGCATCGTCTCCCTTAGGCGCGCATCAAGGTTAGAAAGGGGCTCATCAAGCAGGAGGAGGTCGGGATTCATCACCAGTGCACGTGAAAGTGCAACGCGCTGCTGCTCGCCTCCGCTGAGCTCGTGGGGGTAGCGGTGTCCTTTTGTCGAAAGTTCAACAAGACTGAGGTTATGCTCAACGACCTCCTTCATCACCTTTGATGGGGTCTTGGCCATTTTCAGAGGGTATGCCACATTCTCAAACACTGTCATATGGGGCCACAGCGCATAGTTCTGAAAAACAAAGCCCAAGCGTCTCTCTTCCGGGGGAATATTGATGCCCCTCTCAGAGGAGAAAAAACAGCGTCCTCCTACGGTGATCTCACCGGATTCAGGGCTCTCAATTCCCGCGATGCAACTGAGCAGGGTGCTTTTCCCACACCCTGAAGGACCTAAAATTGCCAGCAACTCCCCCTCATGGAGATCAAGGGAGAGGCTGTCAACCGCCTTTATTGCCCCATAAGACTTCGATACGTTCCTTACTTGCAGTTTTTCCATAGCTGTGTTTCCTTGTTATTCGTTTGACGATGAGGTTTCCGATAAGCAGCAAAAAGATTATTACCATCGAAAGGGCTGAGGTCATCTCAAGCCCATAGGACTGGGAGTGCATACCAAACAGCAGCACCCCCACACTCTCCTGCCCTGAAAAATAGAGCATCAGGGAGATGGGGATCTCTCGCAAGGCTATCAAGAAACAGATGATGAATCCCGACTTCAGTCCTGGAGCCAAGATTGGCAGTGTAATGGTCACAAAGCTCTGTAAAGGGGTTGCACCCGACAGCCGGGCTGCAGCGAGCAACGTGGTATCATAGTTCTGAATCAGGCCGGTGACCTGCTTCATCACAATAGGGATAAAGAGCACCATATAGGTCAGGATAATAGCCCAGGGGGTCCCATACACCCGCAGGGGAGCACGGTTCCATGCAAGGACTGCAGCAACTGCCAATACTATATTGGGAAAGGCCATGGGCCAGGTGGCTATGGACTCAAGCACCTTTGACCGAAAGGTCTTGGAGGTATGGGCGATATAGGCGGTTGCACCCCCTATAACCAGGGCAAAGGAGGCTGCCACAACCCCATAGACAATACTGTTGCGGAAGGCTAGGAGCGCACCACCTTTGGGAGAAAGAAGTTGGACATAGTTGGCTATCGTTATGTACTGCCACTGAAGTGGCAGGCCCCAACGCTTGAGAAAAGAGGAGATAAACATAGTCACTAACGGCAGGATGACCGTAGAGCCCATGGCAAGGAAGAAGAGAACCGATACCCACAGGGTATGCCCCTTCAGGGCGACAAGTGAACTGCCTCCCCTCTCCTGGCCGCTGCCTGCATAGCGCTGGCCCTTTTTAGCAAGGGAGTGCTGGCTCCAGAACAGCAGTGTGGAGATGGCAACAAGGAAGAGCGAGACGCTTGCTGCCGTGGCGATATCCAGCCCGCTGATAGCAGAGTAGACCAAGGTGGTCAGATACTCCTTTCTTGCAGGGAGAGCCAGCAGGGCAGGTACGGTAAAGTTGGCCATGGTCCTGGAGAAGATCAAAAGCCCGGTTGCAAACATACTGGGCCGGATAAGCGGCAGCGTAATGGTCCTGGCGGTCTTCCAGAGGGAAGCTCCACTGAGAAGAGCTGCCTTTTCCAAGTTCTTCTCCTGCTGGGCAAGGGCGTTGCGCAAGGACATATACATCAAGGGGTAGAGGTGCAGAGCCATGACAATGGCGACAGCACCTGTCGAGTAGTAGGGAAACGTGTACTCTTGAAAGGTAAAAAATGAGCGCAACATCCTTTCCAGATAGCCGTTCCTTCCAAAGAACTGCACCCAAGCCAGACCCATGATGTAGGGGGGGATGATAAAGGCGACCATGGAAAAGGAGCTGATCGCCTTCTTGAAACGAAAATCACTCTTGACCTCAAGCCATGCAAGCGAGAACCCTATGACAAAGGTGAGAAATGTTGTCAGAAGAGCTGTAGTCAAGGAGTTCAAGCACGCAACCCACGTCCCCTTATGCCGAAACACCTCCAACAGAGCAACTCCTTGAGAGGAGGATGTCTGGGAGAAGCCCTGCACAAAGAGCACGATAGGTGGATACAGGATAAAAAAAGCAAGGATCAGTGAGAGGAGCACAAACGCTCCCCTCACTAAAGCCCTATTGCGAAATTTTGGTAAACTCATCTCTGATATAATCCTGCAAATCTGCCAGCTCATCCCAGTTCACGCTCTTGACCAGGATATTCTGAGGAATCCCCTGGGGAAGCGCAACATCCTTGCGAACACTGACGAAACTAAAGTTGGCAGTTATTGTCTGAGCTTGTCTGGAGAGCAGGAAATCCACAAACTCATGGGCAACCTCTTGCATCTCCACCGATCGTGCACTCTTCTTGCTGATCGCCACAGGGCGCGTGATAGCCAAGGCACCCTCGACAGGCCAGCTTATCTGTAGAGGAGTGGGATACCCTTCCTGCTTTGCCTTCTTCTGCAGTCTCAGCACCGCATCATGGGGGGCGATTCCTGCATCAAACTCCCCTTCCTGAATCTTTGAAGGGACATCACTATTCTTTCTGGAGAGAAAAAGCCCGTTCTTGACCAGGGCATCCTGATACTTCCAGTCCCGGTCGTACAGATCCCACAGGGACGCTACGATAGCAAGAGCCGTTGATGATTGTGCAGGATCGGCGTGGGTTATCTTCCCCTGCAAGGAGGGAGCGAGCAAATCCCCATACGAACGAGGGATACCCTCGCCTTTCAGCTTGTCGCCATTGTAGATGATCACACCATAGCGCTCATTGACTAAGGTATAGTTCTTATCGGTGAGAAACTCTTCTTTTATTGCAGCACTTTCTTTTGCCACATGCCCTTCAAGGACACCCCTCTCATCAAGGGCATCAAAGAGCAGGGGATCAGAACCCCAGAAGATATCAGCCTTGATGGAACCTGACTGCATCTCAGTCCAGACTCTCTGACGCAGGGGTCCACACCCCATCTGCACGGTATCGATTACATCCCCATGCTCTTTTTCGAATGCCTCCTCCAGCTTATCAAGCATTGCAGAGGGACCTGAAGCATAGAAGATGATCTTCTCCCCTTTCTTGGCAGAAGCAGCTGCCTCCTCTTTTGTACCCTGTGCAAAGGCGAAAGCTGTGCTTATCAACAGGATAGTTACAGCAAGGGCGATTTTCTTTCGGTTCTGTACCATACATTCCTCCATCTAGATTGCTATTTGTTACTCAAGACTAACAAATCAATCAAGTAATACTCCATTTCCTTTAAAGGTGTCAAGAATAAACAACAAATAGAGATGTTTAAGGATTAAATAACGCGATATTAGGGATTAATACACATAAAACACACAATACAGGAGGGATTAGAGAAACATACACGTATGATCATATGATTGTTTGTTAGCCGCATCTAACACATACAGATGAGCACGACACTCCCCATCACTGCTTTAGGATCACATACTTGCGTATTGTACCGGGCTCTTTATGATACAGAGGAATCTCTGCTGAGAGATATTTCGCCGATCTGTTCAATGGTATCAGAGCTTCTCGTTCTGTAGAAAGCCACCGGTTTGCACCATCTGTACAAACACCTGGACAACCTTGGGATCAAATTGTAAGCCGGAACACCTTTGCAGCTCCTTGATAGCTGCCTCCGAGCTCATCCCTTTTTTGTAGCTCCTTTCACTGGTCATCGCATCGTATGCATCTGCAACACTGATAATCCTTGCCTCAAGGGGTATCCCTTCTCCCTTGATCTTGTTTGGATAGCCACTGCCGTCCCATCTTTCATGATGGTTCAACACAAATTGCCCCAACTCTGAAAACTCATTGGTAGAACTGAGTATCTTCCAGCCAATCTCAGGGTGTCTTTTAATATCTTCCCTCTCGCCGGTGGTAAGACGTCCAGGCTTGTTCAGTATGGCCTCATCAATCCCAATCTTACCGATATCGTGGATAAGACCGGCGATCCTGATCTGGTTGGCAGCATCCTTGGTGAAGTGCATCTGTATGGCGATAGATTGGCAAATATGGCTTACCCTGCTTGAATGCATCGCCTCCCGGCTGCTTTTTTCAAACAAGGTGTTCATGATGAGGTCTATGGTCTTGCTTCGTATGCTCGAGCGCTCATACAGCTTGTGCCGGTACATATGGTCTTCAGCATGGACCAACAGTTCAGCTATTGATTCAGTGCTCTTGGTCTTGGTCTCATACCCGAAGGAGATTGACAGCTCAATATTGGAAACCATCTCCTTTGCGGCAAACCCCCTCATGCGGTTAGTAATCTGCTCAGCTTCTATGACGGTCGTCCTTGGCAGCACGACAACAAACTCATCCCCACCGATTCTCGCAACTACATCACCCGCTCGACACACTTTGCTGATTATTTTAGCGGCTTTCTTCAGAAGAGCATCCCCTGCTTGGTGCCCAAAAGAGTCATTGACCAGCTTCAAGCCGTTGATATCACCCATGATGACCGAAAGGGGAAGGTTCGCCTTTGTATCCAGTCTTCTCAGCTCCTCTTCGAAAAATCTCCTGTTATAGAGTGCCGTAAGATGGTCATGATTGCTCAGGTAGAGCAGAGCCTTCTCATTCGCCTTGCGCCTTGTGATGTCCTGGGCAGCACCCCATAATCCGGTGATGGCGCCATTTTTATCCTTAAGAGCCTCTCCACGCACCCACAGCCACCGGTTCTCTCCTCCTTGCGTCAGAGCTTCAAGCTCCAACTCGTAGGGCTCTGCTGTCGTCAGCACTCGTTCATAGGCCTTTGACAACCGTTGCCAGCTCTCCTTTGTGAACAGAGGAGCAAACTCAGTGAAAAGAGGAGGCGAAACTGTACGATCAAAATTAAAGATCGCATAGAGCTCATCGGACCACTGGACCTGGTTCGTAGCAAGGTCCATCCTCCACGTTCCCAAATGGGCAATTCTTTGTGATTCCAACAAATCAGCCATATTCTGCTGGAGGTGCAGCTCTGTTCGCTTGCGTTCGGTGATATCGATGAATATCTCTATGCCGGCTTTGATTGTTCCTTCCGAATCCTTGATAGGGGTTGCATGCATGAGCACATACCGATCATCATTATTCTCTCTTCTCATTATGAGCTCATCACTGAAGGTTTCACCGTAAAGAATTGCTCGAGTCAGGGGAACGTCTTCCATGGCGCAAGGGGTGCCGTCCAAATTCCTAATCCCCCAGGTTTCCACATATTTGGGTATATCGACACCGTGTACAAGCTCTTTTTCAGTCTGCCCCCTGATAAGAAGCCCCGCTTTGTTCACATAGCGAAGCTTGCCGCTAGGAGCGTCAGCTATCGCTATTCCTGCCTGGATATTTTCAAATGCGGTGGTCAAGATGGACTGAGACTCTAGCAAAGCCTCTTGCATCTGTTTTTGTTCGGTGATGTCTATGCCAATCCCTGCAAAGTATTCCCTGCCATCCCAGATAAGAGGGACGCCACTTGAACGGACCATCATCGTTGTTCCGTCTTTTTTTATCAGAGGAGCCTCCACTTCACCATACCCTGTGGTAAAGACATCTTGCACTGCAAGGAGCACCTTTTCCCTATCCTCCGGACCAAACCACTGCTCCAGTTTCATCAGCGAGAGTTCTGAAGCAGTAAATCCTGTCATAGTCTCGTGTTGCTTATTCCACTTGATAAGGTTGCCACTCTCATCATACACATACAGGTAGCCAGGTATGCTGTCAAACACTGCTCTGATGAGGGATTCTTCCCTCTTGGCAGCTTGCAACAACTGCTTTGTGTGCACATTCGCAGCCTCCAGTTCGAGAGTCTTTTCTTTGAGTTGTGCGCTTAGTTGTACATTTTCTTCACTCTTGTGCTGGAGGGCATCTCGTAGTTTCAGCATGGTACGAACCAGTGCAGTCAGCTCGACCAGATCGATGGGCTTGGCAAGAAATGCTGCAATTCCACACTCCAGTGCCTTGAGACGGCTTGGACTATCATCCTTGTCACTAGTTATGAAGATAACAGGGGTGTCACACAACTTGGGGTCTGCTTTCAAGCTGGTACACAAGGCAAACCTGTCCATACCCAGGGAGATGCTATCCAGGAAGATCAGATCAGGTTCTATCGCTAGGGCTCGTTCAAGCGCATCGCCTGCGCTTTGGGCCCTTCCCACCATAACCCCAGGAAAGGCACTCACTAGCAAAGTTTCCAATACGACAAGGTTCTCTGTATTCTCGGCAACCGTCAATATCTTGATCTCTTTCGTACCCATATAGCACCTCGTTAGCATTACACACGATATAAGAAGACTTGCTATACATTTTCAACTCCAGAGGATTCAAGGAGTTCACAGCAATTATCTGGAGAGTTGCAACAGATAATAGGGGCAGGCAGGAGCCTTGCCCTTTTCTCTGGTGCCCAGGCCAATCGACTGCTCAAAAGAGTCTGTAGGCCATCTCCGGAATCGGGGAAGGCCTTCAGACTTGGTTGAGCTTCAGAGGAAGATCATCACTTCTCGTCACTTGAACGTGCCCAGAGGTTGATGTTTCCATCCTGGGCATAGATGTCGATGGCACGCAACTCGTCATCGGTGAAGATGAGGTGGTCCAATGCCCCTACATTCTCCTTGATCTGCTCAGGGGAGCTTGCTCCGATGAGTACGGAGGTGACCTCCTTGCGTCTGAGCACCCAGCTCAGGGCCATCTGGGCAAGACTCTGCTTGCGCTCTTTTGCTATCTCGTTGAGGGCCTTGATGCGCTTGAGGTTCTCCTCTGTAAGCATCTTGGTGGACAGCGAAGTCCCCTCCTTGCCTGCCCTGCTCTCCTTTGGAATAGCAGTGAGGTACTTGTCGGTGAGCATTCCCTGTGCCAAGGGTGAGAAACAGATAGTTCCCATACCCAGCTCTTCCAAGGTATCCAAGAGAGACTCCTCTACCCAGCGATTGAGCATGGAGTAGGATGGCTGATGGATAAGCACAGGCACATCACGGGCCTTGAGGATAGCGTGGGCTTCACGGGTCTTCGCCGCCGAGTATGAGGAGAGTCCTACATAGAGGGCTTTCCCTTGCCTATAGGCAGTTTCCAATGCGCTCATCGTCTCTTCAAGGGGGGTGTTGGGATCAAAACGGTGTGAGTAGAAGATATCCACATACTCAAGGCCCATGCGCTTGAGGCTCTGGTCCAAACTGGCAAGCATATACTTGCGACTGCCCCACTCCCCATAGGGACCTGGCCACATGTCGTAGCCTGCCTTGGTTGAGATGATCAGCTCATCTCGGTAGGCGCTCAAGTCCTGTTCAAGTATCTTGCCAAAGTTCGACTCTGCAGATCCTGCAGGAGGTCCATAGTTGTTGGCCAGGTCAAAGTGGGTAATCCCCAGGTCAAAGGCTGTGTGTATCATCTCCCTTGCGTTGGCAAGTGAGGTAATATCCCCAAAGTTATGCCAAAGTCCCAAGGAAACTGCCGGAAGCTTTAGGCCGCTTGCGCCAGTGTAGTTGTACAGCATCGTATCATAGCGATTTTCTGAAGGTGTATACATAAGTCCTCCTTATTTTCTAGAGGAGATTGAATCTCCTACTATAAGCATACTATATATAAGCATCACCTCTAGAGCGACTACTGTCAATGCCCCCATAGGAATTACGTATCAGAAGCATATACACACATACCACCTTGTGGTGTTACTACAGGCCCTTCTGGCCTTCCCCCATTTTGTTTTGACATTGTTTTGAGCTAGGTCTACACTATGGAGAAAGAGCATAAAGGAGTCATGATGGCAATAGGATATGCTTGCCTGGCAGTGGCACTACCACAAAGTGAGATGAGAAACCTCTCGCTGAGCAGAGTTACCGAGCAAAGCCTCCTTGAGACCTGTAAGGTAAACATCGCCCACCTGAGAAACCTGCTCACCTACACCAAGGACCAGGGCATACAATTATTTCGCATCAGCAGCGACCTCATCCCCTTTGGCTCAAGTGAGGCAAACCCCCTCCCTTGGTGGGACATCTTTGGTGAAGAGCTTGCTTCCATAGGCTTGCTTGCAACAGAGAACAATATTCGCCTCTCCATGCATCCTGGGCAGTATACTGTTATCAACTCCCCACGAAGGGAAGTGGTAACCAACGCCATCGCCGACTTGGTCTACCACGCAAGGGTGCTGGCAAGCCTTGGCCAAGGCAGTGAAGGCAAGATAGTCTTGCACATAGGCGGAGCGTATGGAAACAAGGGGGAGGCAACCAAGCGCTTCATCATTACCTACAATGCACTACCCCAGGAGGTCAAAGAGAGGCTCATCATCGAAAATGATGACAAGCTCTACACCACCGGCGAAGTGCTGGCAATAGCAGAGAGGACAGGGTGCCCTGCTGTATTCGACAACCTGCACCACAAGCTCAATCCAAGTGCAGAAGAGTGGACGGACAGCGAGTGGATAGAGGCTTGTGCAAAGACCTGGAAGGCAGGAGACGGTAGACAAAAAATCCACTACTCCCAGCAAGATCCTACAAAAAGACCGGGGTCCCACTCCCCCACCATCGCACTCGAGGAGTTTCTTGCTTTTTACGAGGCGCTCCATGATCCTAAAATTGACATCATGCTTGAGGTCAAGGACAAGAACATCTCGGCCTTGAAATGCATGCACGCTACTGAAGGCGCCACCTTGGAAGAGCTTCGCTCCCAGTGGCAGCTCTACCGACCCCTGGTCGCTGAGCGCGACCTTGCAAAGGTGCTGGACATGGAAGAACTCTTGAAGGGATCTGAAGGTGGACTGGCATCTGCCTATGCCTTCTACTCTTTTCTAGAAGAGATCCTCGCCTTGGAGGTATCCAGGGTCCAGGCTTCCCTTACTGCCGGCTCCATGGCCAAGCTGTGCATCCAAACCCCTGCAGAACAGAGACGTATCGACAAGCGGATTGCAGAGTACAAGCGGGCAACGATACCCTTGGAGAAGCTTAAGCAGTCGATTATGAACTTAGCACAGAAACATAGGGTGGATGAGGTTCTCACCTCATACTACGCTATGTTGTAGGAGAGATATTATGAAAAAGAAGCAACAGATCACGCCGACCTCAATTTTCGTGGCAGTCACCTTTGTCCTGATGGTCACCGTCAACTCCCTTGCAAACATCCTTCCCATAGGGGGGATCACCACAGGAGAGGTCTCCGACTCATTTCCCAACCTCTTTGCACCGGCTGGGATCACGTTCGCCATCTGGGGGGTTATCTACCTCCTGCTGGGCCTCTATACCCTCTACCAGTTGGGACTCTTCCAGAAAGAGAAGGCTACCGATAAGGATCTTCTTTTACAGGTGGGAAAAATCTTTGCCTTCTCCTCGCTGATAAACTCCATCTGGATCTTCTGCTGGCACTACAACCTCATCCTCTTCTCCCTTGTTCTTATGCTTTTCATTCTCCTCTCCCTGATCGCCATCCATCTGATGCTCAGAAAGACACCCATGACAGGCAAAGAGTGGTTTTTCATCCGGCTTCCCTTCTCCATCTATTTTGGCTGGATAACCGTTGCAACCATTGCCAATGTCACTGCCCTTCTGGTTACCATGGGCTGGGGTGGATGGGGCATGAGTGAGCCAGTTTGGACAAGCACCCTGATTATCATTGGAACTCTTATCGGTATAACCACTGCCATCCAAGCAAAGGACATCCCCTACATTGCCACCCTCATCTGGGCATTTGCAGGGATTCTCATCAAGCATACCTCAGCGGCTACCTTCAACAATGCCTACCCGACGGTCATAGCCACAGTAATTGGCGCCTTGGTGGTACTGGTAGCGGCAACGATACTTATCCTGTATAAGATTTTTGCAAAACCTGTCCAAGCATGAAGAGAAGCACCTCTTGGGAACTGAGCCTCCTCAAGGCGCTTCTCTGGATGTATATAGGACTGTGCCTGGTCATAGCCTCACTCAACTGGGGCTATGTACCTCAAGCTCCTTTAGAGGTGGCACACCTCATAACGGAGGTGTGGCACTTCTATGAGAACTGGATGAAGACAGCTCTCATAGGAGTGTGCAGCATCCTTACCCTGCGTATCGTCAAGAAGAAAAACTCAAGGGTCTCCATGCGCAAGAGGAATCTGGCGGGCTTTGCCATTGCAGCTCTCTTGGTGCATATCATCTTGCCTTTCTTCCTTGGCAACCCTGAGACCTACTACTTCGCAATGCCCTTACCCTGGTCCACTGTCCCCCTCCAAGCTGGGGTGCAAGGAACAGCGATGAGACAGAGCCTCACCCAGAGTATAGGCTTGGGAGGGGTGAGGGCCTCGCTGCTCTTCTTCTGGATCTACAGTGCCTTGGTCATGGTGGGGACCCTCCTTTTTGGCAGGAGGCTGCAGTGCTCCAAGCTCTGCCTCTTCAATGGGTTTGCCGCAGAGGTTTTTGCCCCTGCGATTCCCCTGGTGGGAGGCTTCAAGACCCCTCTTACGCAGAAGCGCCTCGCAGCCATCACCTGGGTGAGAAAGGTTTTCTTCACCCTAGCCCTCGGGCTTACCCTCTACTGGACCCTCGCGGGGAGGCTATCCATGGAGGGCCTGATCATCATCTCAAAGCTGGAAACCTTCAAGTACCTCCTATTCGAGCTGCTGATGGCGATGTTCTTCTGGGTGGCATTCGTGGGGAGGCTCTACTGCTACTACTGCCCCTTGGGCACCCTGCTGGGCTGGGTAGGAAGCGTGGGAAGACAGAAGATCGTTACAAATGAAACCACCTGTATCCAGTGTGGAAAATGTAACGCTGCATGCCCGCTCTCCATCGACATACTCTCCTCTGCCAAGGAGGGATTTCCTGTGGAGAATAAAAGCTGTGTCGGGTGTGCCCACTGTGTCGATGCCTGTCCTACCCAGACGCTGAGATACTCCACTGCTTTCATGGACTCCCTTCACTCTAATTCCCGATAGCAGGTATTCATAGCAAGTCTCTAGCCTTACATTGACAAGTCTCAAAACCTGATGATAGGGTAAGGGCATGGCAAGACGCACCTTCAAAAAACAGACCAGTAGCAAAAAGAGCATACTCATCTCCTTGCTCGTTGTCCTTGTCCTGTTTGTTGGTGCAGGATTTCTGATCATCTCCTATTTCGATGAGTTCTACCACAAAGAAAAAATGCATGAAGCAATGTTGTTGGCACAGACCTATGCCAACACTTTGGAAGCGAGCCTTGATGCCAGATCCCTTTTGACCGAGCAGTTCCACACTACTCTTCGAGTGGCAGGGGAAGTGCTGGCAATGCAGGACCAGCCCCTATCCAATGAGAAGCTCGCCATCCTTGCCAAAAAGTTGAACGTTGATGTCTTCTATCTCTATGACAAGGATGGTAGGGTCCTCCACTCCAGTGACAATCTTTATATTGGATGGATTGCCCCCGAGGGTCATCCTGTCAGGGAATTCCTGCAAAGTGGCCTTGCACATTCTGTTGATGAGATCAGGACCGACAGCGAGACTGATACCTACTGGATGTACAGCTACCTGCGGTGTGAAGACGGTCTGATGATACAAAGCGGGATACTAGCAGACAAGCTTGCAGAGCTCTATGCTCACCTGAACGAGCAGTGGATCATCGACCAGATAGCGCACGAAAGCCCCCTGACTCAAATATCCTTCATAAACCCTCAGCATATCATCACTGCATCAAGCGTTCCTCAGGAAATCGGGCAGAGTGTTGACGAGGCAGAGCTTAGACGTTTCTTGAAAGAAGGCCCCACTCACCTCGCCTTTGATGGAGTAGAGTTGGACTGGCATCTCAAGATCTATACACCCATTGAGGTCGACGGTGTGAGGCTGGGAACCCTTGCAATGATGTTTGACCTTTCAAATACCAACAAGCTCTTTGTCAAGATAGCACTGACTGTAACCTCTGTCCTGATAATCATCTTCATCGTTTTCTCTCTATTTATCATCAACATAGCAAATAAGAACAAACATATCTTTACTATTGCCTACTTTGATGAGGTCACCGAATTGCCCAACGTACGCTACCTCAAGCAAGTGCTCAAGGAGCAACAACAGGGAGAGACGGCGCTCATCATCATCAATCCCCTGCACTTCAAATTCATCAACCTCATCTATGGATACAACTATGGTGACAGGCTCTTGCGCCAGATAGGACAAAACCTAGAGGGCATATCCTGCAAAGGAATTTCCCTGCAGGCCTACAGATTTACCGATGACCAGTTCATCATCACCGCAAAGGAGTATGCATCTGAGGAGGCTCTCCATGCTGTATGCAGGCAGATTCTCACCATCAATGAAAAACCTGGAGTCCTGGGGTCGGTTGATCTTACCCTTGGGGTGGTAGCCGGACAAAAAGCCTTTGATTTTGAGACCATCATCAAAAAGGCTTCCATAGCCCTCAGCGCGGCAAACAAAGATAATCGCATCCAGTTCTATACAGAGGCGATTGAAGAGCAGATCTTGCGCCAGGACAGTATCGAAACAGAACTCAAGAGGGTAATTGCAGGTGAGGAGGGCATTCTCTCTCTTGCCTATCAGCCGATAGTCAAAGCTGAGGACAGCTCCATCAGAAGCTTTGAAGCTCTTGCCCGGATGCAAAGCAGTACCCTGGGCAGGGTCCCCCCGTTGGAATTCATCGCCATTGCAGAGGAGAGGCACCTTATCATCCCCTTGGGGAAGGTCATCATGGAACAGGTCGCCCTCTTCATACAAAGGCTCACAGACCTTGGCCATACCTCCACACCAATCGCAGTCAATGTTTCTGCTTTGCAACTGCTTGATGAGGCCTTTGTAGGGACCCTCAAGCATATAACCCAGAAGACCGGGATAAAAACGGAGCAACTTGAAATTGAGCTCACCGAGTCAGTCTTTTCCAGCAATATCGAGTTTCTCTCCTCCCAGCTGGAACAAATCCATGCAATGGGGATCCATGTGGCCATAGACGACTTTGGGACGGGATTCTCTTCGCTCAACCGCCTTGAAGGCTTGGGTGTAGACACGCTGAAACTTGACAAACAGTTTGTCGACAAGCTTGTCGACGCAGAGACTACCGGCATCTCCTCAGATATCATCTCCATGGCTCACCACCTGGGCAAGAAGGTCATTGCAGAGGGGGTGGAGACAGAGGAGCAACGGCAGATTTTGTTGGGCATGGAGTGCGACTATATGCAGGGCTACCTGTTCAGCAGGCCTGTAGGGGAAGCAGAAGTTATCGCCTTGCTCAAGGGTGGTAGCTGACAAACCCTCCACCGCGTGTAGTGCTCTCAAGCCAGAGGCCAAGGTCGATCTTCCACTGCAGAGATGCATCAAACAGGGTAGCGAGGACCGGCTTGTCCTCCCCTTCCTGCTCCACGGCAACGAGGGTAACCCAGTGCCACTCATCAAGGTTGGTCAGTGCTCCCTTGGAGAGGTTGAGAAAGGCTACCGGAGAGTCAGCCTCGAATGAGGAGACCAGAAATTCCACCACTTGGTCCAGGGATGGGCGCCTGGTCTCTACCTTGGGGATCAGCAAGGTCTTCGCCTTGAGGGTAGAAGAAATTCTTGGTAAAAAAGAGTCCACACCTCGAGTAAACTGACTGATAAGATGCACCCCCATGATGCCGGGTGTGACAAGCTTCCACAACTGCTGCATAAGCAGCAGGGCCTCCTCCTTGGAGATCTTCTGCATCTTCTCCTGCTGGAGGAAGTAGAGCATCAGAGTACTTGCAGTGGTAGGACCACAGCCAGCCTTTCTTTGCCAGAGCATGGGAAACCATTCCTGGTCCAGACCATAGGAGAAGAGTCCCTCACTCTCATGGATATAGAGGTACTCAGGGTGTTTGATTGCACTTTTGATCAAGGGTGTCCTCACTGTACTGTCTCGTAGGGCCAGTTGATGATCCCCCCGAAGTCATAGACATCTGTATATCCCAAGGCGAGCAGCTTCTTGCTTGCCTGGGCACTGCGTGCCCCACTTCTGCAGTAGACCAGAATAGTCTCCTCAAGATCGGGCAGCGCAGAGGGTCGCTCTCCCCTGATAGTCGCGTTATCTATATTGATGGCATCCTTGATGTGTGCCCCTGCAAACTCGCCGGGGGTCCGTACATCCACAATGGTGAGGCTTTGTCCGCTGTCGATTTTTTCCTTGGCCTGTTGGGCGGTAATTTTCCGATAGGGTGCCTTTACTTCCACGACAGCAGAGGCTTCACTGGTACCTCTTGCAAAGACTTTTGATACAAAGACCAGCGACAACAGAACTGCTGCGGCTACAGCTATGATA
This sequence comes from uncultured Sphaerochaeta sp., assembly GCA_964588005.1. GTDB lineage: Bacteria > Spirochaetota > Spirochaetia > Sphaerochaetales > Sphaerochaetaceae > Sphaerochaeta. The sequence goes on along the minus strand of CAZPOJ010000011.1, from coordinate 5,795 downwards.
ATGAAGGGTTTATTCATGATAGTATCTCCTAGCAATAAGATGGCAATTCTCCTCCCGTTGGTCAAGAGAAGCATTGCCATTACCAACAAACTATCATGAATAAGGAAGAGATCTTCCCTTTAGGGCTCTCCTGCTTCCTTTGCAAGCTGGCTTTCCAGGTAGGCAATCATCAGTTCCGCCTTAGCTTCCTCCATTGCAACTTCTCGCTCAAGAGCTTCAGCTTGCTGCTTGTAGGCATCCTTGAGGTTCTTTATAGGGTAAGAGGAGAGTACCCAGACCCTGCCATCGGGTGCTGTATACTGCTCGACAACAGAGACACCCCGAAGGGCTATGCTGACAGCCTGCACGCTCATGTTCTGCAATACCTCCAGCATCTGTTTGTTTCTCAGCGTCTCCCCTGCCTCTTCAACAAAGGTCACCAGGGCGTTGTCCACGGTAGTGGAGGCCCACCTTCCAATGGCATCCTTTGCCCCTGCCTCAGCTCGCAAGAGGCTTAGCTGGGGGGTCGACTGCTTTGCCGAGCCCACCGCATAGTAGAGCGTCCGGGTGCTCTTGGGTGGAGTTTTTGTCCAGTAGGGAGACCCGTCGGCATTGACCTTGGGAGTGGAGGCACAGCTTGCCAGGATTGTCACCAGGGTGAGGCCACACAGTATGGCGAGAAGTTTCTTGTTCATCAAACAGCTCCTTATTGGGTTATGGAGGCGAGGCTCCAGTAAGTATCACTCTCTTTGTCGTAATAACGGTCCACGATGGCAAAGCCCAATAGCAGGCCTCTTTGTGCCTGGTAGAGGACATTTTCCATACTGCTCACACTGCCTTCGCGTGTGGTGACCAAACTCTTGGAGAAGGCATGCTCGGTATAGAGGTCCAGCAGGTTCTGTGCAGCAGAAAAGTCAGAAGCCTCCAGCGAATCGTTGAGAAAATAGTAAGCCTTGCTACTGCCTCTGCCAAAATGATACCCCTCAACCTTGGGAAGGGTTACAAGCCAATCAGGTTTTTCACCGGTTCCACCAGAAGCCTTGTAGCTTCTCTTCCCGGGAGGATTGGGTGGGTAGCGTGCTAAGACCACAGATCCTGCCTTATCATCAAAGGCAATAGAAATCACCTCAAGCTGTTCGATGACTGCCTTGAGGCTCGCCCCGTCATAGTAGGCTTTCTCTTTCTGGGCAAAAGAGAGAAGCCCCTGACTACTGCTTGATTGCATCACAGTTTTGCTGTCCAGGGCAAGCGCCTGTTCAAGGAGGATACTCTTTGCACAGGCCATGATGGCAGCCTCGACCATGCGCTCTTCGGTGGAGTATGGTCCTGAGACACCCACATAGACATTTGTAGGGTAACTGCTAAGATCGAGCAGAGTAAGAGCACTCTCCTCCGAGTGCAAGTCAGCACCTCCACCGGTGGTGGAGCATCCAACGAGCGACAGGAGAAGAGTGCAAAGCAATACGATTAAGTTCATTGGCTACCGGCCGATTTCTTGAGAAGATTTGCGTAGGCATCTTTCATCTTGGCATTGGCAGCTGCTGCTGCACCGCTCTCTGCAAAGGCCTCTGCGACAGCATCAGCTGCTGGCTCAAAGTTCTTCTCCACATTTGCAATAGGAATTGAGCAAAGGACCCAAACGCCACCTTCTGCATCAACCCAGGTCTCTTCTGTGCTTACCCCAGAGAGGGTAGCCTCAGCTACCTGCTCGCTGATGGACTCCATTGCATCAAGAGTCTGTCGGTCATCCCCGCTTCCGGCATCACTGACATAGGTTACAATAACTTCCTTGACAGTGGTACTCACCCACTCTGCAATCTTGTTCTTAGCCTCGACAGTTGCACGCTTGATGGAATTCTGCTTGTTGCTCATCTTCCCATACCCGGACTCATAGTGCATGTCCTGGCTTGATACAGTCTTGGTGACCCAATCAGGTTGAGGGATACCGTCTGCACCGAGCACAACCGTCTTTTCAGGTTCTGGTGGGGGAGCATCTTTTTGTACCGACGCACATCCGGTCAGGGAGAGCACCAGTAAAACAGCGACAAGTACGACCAACATCTTCTTCATAAAAACCTCCAAATATTACGTAATATCCCCTAGCTTTTGTTGCAAGAGGGTAAAGAACTCAGAAAGGGCACCGGTAGTCGCCCCTATCAGGGCTTTTTTCTTAGCTTCCTCGAGGCTCATAGCCGCTTCCCTTTCATTTTTCTGGAAGGAGAACAGGGTGGAACTTCCACTGGTAAGCTGAGCGGATAAGGAGTAGCGTGCGTATTTATAGGGACTGTCTCCCAGTTCAAGGGGGGTACACCGGTACTGCAGGGCTAAAAAGGCAGTAGGATTATCATCGGGGGAGACTACAGAGAACCCTAGCTCTATCAACTTTTGCGAGTAGGCCGAGAAAAGCATGTCCTGGTCGTCAAGGCTGTCAATGGTAACGGCAACCCTCACCGAGGAAGCTAGCTCAGAGAGCTCGCGTTCCAAGGCGGGCAGAGTCGAGATCTGGCTTTTCTTCAGGAGGACCTGTACCTGGTCATAGAGCTTCTGCTGCTTCTGTGCCAGGAAGACAGCCTCCCTGAGGGTAAAGTACCGCTCCAAGGGGTCTGAAAGGGAGAGAAGAGACTTCTTGACCCCCATGATGGAGATTCCAAGCTGAGTTATCTCTTTTTGATAGATTTCTGCGGTCTTCTTACGGTTGAGGGCGACCCTCACGTAGACCCTTGCATTGCTATCGATGTAGGTATTAACCACCTCAGCACCCACGATCCTGTCGGTGCTGGAAGTCACGGTCCCGACATCCAGCATCTCAGACTGTTCGGTAAACTTCACCTGCCCCATTGCATCTTCATTGGCGGTGGAAAGGGAGACCAGCGTGGTGACCGAACGGACCTGGGAGTTGAATACCTGCGACAGCGAGGCCAGGGCGGCATCGGAGGCCTTCTCCCGGGAGGATCCGCTTCCTACCGCACACAGATAGGCTTCCTCGCTGTACTGCTTGTCATACAGGTCGTCAAGCCAAGGCGGTGCAGCCCCTGTTGCCAGAGATGCACAGCCGCTAGAGAGAAAAAGAAGACCGACAAGCAAAAAAACAAGAGAAATCTGTCTGGAATGCCTCATGATTGACCCCGCCTTCATTAAAACTTGTACTTGCTTTGCTTGACCAGCTTCTTGATGGTATCCTCACCGACCCATACTTTCTGATTCGTCTCTATATTGATCAGTTCAGCAGAGACATAGTAGGTTCTCACTGATTTTCCACTAACCTGGTCCAGGTTGGTCCTCACAGAGCCCTGCAAGAGGAAATCGGCTCCGACCTCCTTGCCTAGGGCCTTTGCAGTCGACTCACTGGCGAAGTATTGTTGCTCCTCACGTTCGTCACGGACAGTCGCCCTGAAGGCAACGTCGGCCACCATGTCAACTTTTCCTGAGTTTATAAGAGCCATCTCAAAGCGCTTGGATATGATGGAAGTATCGATATGTTCACTACTTTTATTAAGGAAGTTTCCTACAATAACCACAGGATTCTTCATGCCCTTCATCCGGAAGGAGTCTGCCCAGGATGCGCTAAGGCTGTCATTGACCAAAGAGGAGGCGACAAGCCGTATGTCGGTATCATTCCAGTTGCCACTGAGGTCTATATCTGTATCCGATGAGAGCCTATCCACCGAAACCGTGGACTGACACGATACCAGCAGGGCAAGCAGAACCAGAAGAAGACTCAGACGTACCTTGTTTTTCATATATATACTCCCTTTTCGTTACTATTGCTTGATTATATACCAGGATGAGGTGAGTCGAAACCTCAGACTCATCCAAAACGCCTAATCATCATAGAATGTCCACTTTACGAACAACTGAAAACAGTAATCAGTTACACGTACCTAGGCCTATAGTACAGTATAGAAGAGTTCCTATGCAAATAAATTCCCTAGAAACCTACTAAAAACCTACCTGACCTTTTAGAATATTTGCTAAAAAGCAGTTTCTGGTTGCATCACACACCCAACAATGGTACATTTTTGTAGCAATGATACAATGCTTATAGGGAAGGTGATATATGAAAAAAACAGCATGGGTGAGCGTTCTTTTTCTTTTTATCCTTCTCCTTGCAGGCTGTTCATCGGTCATAGACATCTCCAATACAGAAAAGCTCTACCTGCAAGGCAACTTCCCTGCAGCCTATACAAGCTTGCTTACCAAACGGGATTCCATCATACAAAAGCAAGGGTCGCTCATCATGGACCTGGATGCAGGCCTGCTCTCGCGCCTAGGCGGTGAGTACAAGCTCTCCAACGAGCAACTCTCCTCATCAGAGCGAAAGATACAGGAAGCATATACAGAGAGCATCACAGCAAACCTTGCATCCTTCATCGTCAACGACAATACCCGCGACTACCAAGGCGAAGCGTACGAGGATATCTATATCAATATATTCAAGGCACTGAACTACGTACACCTTGGGCAGGCGGAGTCAGCTCTTGTCGAGCTGAACCGCTCCATCGAGAAACAGACCTTTCTCAAGCAGAAGTATGAAACCCAGAAAAAGAAAGTCGTCACCTATGCAGACAGCAAGGGGGTCAAGGATGGCACCCTTGAGACTTATTCCATGGCATTCTCCTCTTCGGCACTGGCAAACTACCTGAGCATGGTCCTGGCAAGGGGAATCGGTGATGAGAACCTGTTCCGCTACTCCCTGAACCAAGTAGAGCGCTCGTTTCAGACCCAACCAACCCTCTACCCCTTTGCAATCCCCGCCTCCCTGGAAGAGGAGCACGCTCCCATCCCCGAGGAAAGGGGAAGGCTCAACCTGGTTGCATTCAACGGCTTGTCCCCTCAGAAATTTGAGGCGGTGGAGAGCATCTACGTCTCTAGGAACAACTATGCAAAGATAGCCTACCCTGTCATGGTGGAAAAAAGATCTCCTATCCAAAAAGTCGTGGTAACCTTGGATGACGGAAGAAGCCTCAAGCTGGAAAAGCTTGAAAGTATCAGCTCCATTGTCCTTGAGACATTCAAGGCATCCTCCTCCCTAGCCCGTATGAAGGCGGTGATCCGATCGACCTTGAAGGCCTTGGGCATAGCTGTCTATGATGAGGTCACCAGTCAGAAAAACAACGGCAAGACTGTGGGCGAAGAAGTGTTGAGTTGGTTGATGAAAATAGCCAACTATGCAAGTGAGAGCGCCGATGTGCGATCATCACACTTTCTTCCTGCCACTGCGTGGGTAGGAGGGGCCAATCTTGAGCCAGGAGTCTATACCCTCCATGTGGCATTCCAGGACGGGGGAGGAAGGACTCTCTATACCCAGACTATACCCAATGTCGAGGTAAAGAGCTCAGGGGCCAACCTTGCAGAGGCCATCTGCCCCCTGTAAAAGAGAGCCCCCAGACAAAGTGTCTGGGGGAAAAGCAGGGTTCAGTCATCATCTTTTTCCAAGATCATATCCTCTTCATCAGAGAGGCGTCTGCCTCTCCTGGGCTGTGTGGAAGGCTCTGTCCTCTCCTGATCGTCCCAGATGGGGACAGCTTCAGGGTCTATGGGTTGTTTTCTGATAGTTTCACGTTTCTTGTTCACTTTCGCTCCTTGGCCATTCCTGGCATTGTTCGTTTGCAAAAAACAAAAAGACTGGTCTGTTGTAGACAACAGCCAAAGGATATCGAGGCATACTAGTTTGTTCTTCCGATATTGTGCATATCCTGTCTATAGAATCATACAGAGAAGTCCATTCGTCAAGAGCGGAAGGTCTCAATATTCTCCTATCCAAACTAATCTTTTGATGATACCCTGAAGACATGGCAATCCCCTGGACAGAAGCT
>CAZPOJ010000010.1:21244-32506 GCA_964588005.1 uncultured Sphaerochaeta sp. | reverse complement strand
AGTACAAGCTGAAAGTCATCGACATCCGTCTGGCTCAGGCGGATCCCACCGACCTATGTGGATTTCCCACTCATGACGGGGAACGCATGACCTATGCACCGCCCAAGGATATTCCCCTGCAGGGATTGGATACGATACCTCCCGGCTACAACGGCTGGCTGCTGTTCCTGGATGAATTTCCTTCGGCGCCATTGTCTGTCCAGGCTGCGGCCTACAAGCTGGTACTGGATCGCATGGTCGGTGTCCACCCCGTGCATAAACGCTGCGCCATAGTCTGCGCCGGTAACCAGGAAACCGATGGCGGTATCGTCAATCGCATGAGTACCCCGATGCAATCCCGTCTTATCCATCTGGAACTGGAGGTGGATGTGCGCGCCTGGTTGGACTGGGCAGCCAAGAATCACCTGGATCACCGTGTCATCAGTTATGTGGAAGGACATCCGGATCACCTGCACCAGTTCGATCCCAACCATAACGACAAAACCTTTGCTTGCCCACGCACATGGCACTTCGCTGCCAAACTGGTGGCCAACAAGAATCCGACACCGTTGATGCTGCAAATGCTGGTCGGTACCTTGTCGGCAGGCATCGGACACGAATTTTATGCCTACCTTGGTTACTGTGCCGACATGCCTTCGCTGGATGAAATCTTGCGGCGTCCCGACGACATCAAAATCACCGATGAGCCGGCGATGCTGTATGCCACCAGTCACATGGTTGCCGCCTACATCAAAGAAGACAATGCGGATCGCCTTATCCGCTATATCGATCGATTGCCGCTGGACTTCGGCGTGTCTGCCATGCGGGCAGCTTTAAAACGCAATGAAAAGTTGATGAAGATCGACGCCATCCGTAACTGGACACATAAAGTCGCTGCAGAAGTATTCTGAGTTTCTTACGGATGAGGAGAATGAAGAAAGCCTGGAGGCGCCGCCGACAGGCTTTTTTCATTCTACGAGGCCGTAAGTAACTCAGAATACCTCGTCTACTATAACTATCTTATAAGGAGAACTATCCATGAAAAAATTGAATCAAACCGAACTGCGCGTATTGGCCAAACGTATCAATGACGATCTTAACCGCGCAGGAAAACAAGCCCAGAAAGAACTCGATGAACTGAATGATAAACAGAATTTGACGGGAGCCAGACTGGCCGTACGCCAATTGAAAAAACTGGGCCCTGCGGCGAAGAAATTTATTAACAAATCTTTGCACACTAAACTCGACGATATAACCGAAGAGTGTATTTTGCTCAGCATGCGTACAAAACAAACCAAGGTAATTTGTGGGTACATCCACGATGACATCATGAATGCGCTTATCCTGGCACAGATCACTTCTCCGGATATTGACTCACTGTGCAACACGGTGGCAAAACAGTTCATTTCTACCCCGTAAGTTTTCTGAAAGGATCGTTATGTGTGGCCTTCGGTGGGCTTTGTTGCCCAAGAAACAGGGGATATTTTTCGCGTATAAGCGGCTTTATTTAGGCAAACTCTGGACACCCTTCGTTCAGGTGTCACGCCAGTTCTATGGCGAAATGTTCAAGTAGAGAGGGCATAACCATGTATATAGTAGAATTTCGTGTCATGCGCAGAGAATTTGAAAAAGGCAAAGCACGCTTTCACGATTTCCGTTTCGATGCTCAAGTGGAAACCGAAGTGCCCAGCAAATATAACCTGTTCATCAACTGCTGCCGGCAGTTCGGACGCTGTGCCAGAAGGATTCCTATGGGCTGGCGTTTTGAACGCAGGGAAACCTTCTCTGACGGGTCTGTTCGTTGGGTGGAGTACGAGGTCACCATGCTCAACGGCGCCGAACGCGATCCAGGATTCAAACTGGTCAATCAATCCAACATGCGTCATTAAGGACAACCGTGGATACCCAAGGAGTTATCGCCATGATCAGAATAGTCACCGTTCGCGGGATCGAGATGGAGGTCAATTTCAATAAACACCCATTTCGTCCTGGGGCCAGGGAAAAGGGAGGATTACAGTTGGAGCCGGATGAGCCGGCCGGTGTGGAAATAGTCTGCATTCGTTGTTTCAAAAACACTGATATACAGCATATAATGCAGGCGTTTCTCAACGAGGAAGACCTGCTGTTGAGCGTGGAGGAGCATCTGTGGCAACTGCTGCATGACGATGACCTTTGCTACTGAAAGGCAAATAAAATGGATTTATTGTTTCCGCACTGCGGAATAACCTTGCAGCATGTCCAGGAAATAGCCAAAGTAGCAAAGAATAAACGGGAAGCGGCGAGAAAACTGGGAATCTCCGAACGGCAGTTCTACAGTGTGATTGCCAAGCATAATCTTGGCTACCTGTTTTCTCGCTTTAAATCCCGCAAAATATGCGTCACAAAAGAAGAAATTATAGATCTGGCGCAACAAGGCTATACCCGTAGAGACACGGCGTATCTTTTAGGCATATCTGTCGATTACCTGAAAAGACTGATCCATCGCTGGCAACTGGCAGATACTTTCACCGTTACCAAAGGAAAAGCCGCTTGGATTACTCGTCGAGGTTACGCCAACTAGGTATAGCAGAAAAATACAATATGGACTCTATCGGCCGGCAATTTATACCCTAACTGAAAGGAAACGCATGTCCGGATCAGCTTTCAATCAAAGCGGCTCAAAGTATCTGCGCAAAATTCATTGCATAATTGACGGAAAAGTAGATGTCTATGCCGTACTGGATGCCTTTGAAGTAACGTGCCCTGCCAGACAGCATGCCATCAAAAAGCTGCTGTGTACCGGTATTCGCGGTAAAGGCGATGTTCTGCAGGATCTGTGTGAAGCCATGGATGCCATAAAACGGGCCATTCAACTGTATGAAGCCAAACATTTCGAGACGGAGAATGATCTTGATTAAAGTCGAACTGCTTACCCATACGCCAAACCTGGAAAAGATCTGTGCCACCGCCGCCAAGCTGTGTTACAGCCAGGGGATGCCTAAACTGGCGGATATTACACCGGACAAGGCTCGTCCCTTTCTGGAAAAAATTCTTGCCAACGGGCATTTGTCCACACTGGAACATGCTTCACTTACGTTCGGTGTTGAAGGGATCAGCCGTGCCTGTTCCCATCAACTGGTGCGTCACCGTCTGGCGTCCTTTTCACAGCAAAGTCAGCGTTATGTTAAACAAGAAGAACCTCACTTCATTGTCCCGCAAAGCGTTATCGATGCTGGACAAGCTGACCGTTACAACCAAGCAATGGAATATGCTTGGGCCTTTTATCGAGCTATGTGCACTGCCGGTGTACCCGCCGAGGATGCTCGCTTTGTTCTGCCCAATGCCACCGAAACCAAATTGGTCTTGACCATGAATGTGCGCGAGTTGCTGCACTTCTTCTCATTACGCTGCTGTAAACGCGCTCAATGGGAAATTCGCGCGCTGGCTGAACAGATGCTGGAACTGTGCGCAAAAGAGTCTCCGATACTCTTTGATATGGCCGGCCCGGGATGTGTCAGAGGAGCCTGCCCCGAAGGCAATATGACTTGTGGAGAATACCTGTGAGAATCCCCATGATGGTACCTAAGGAAGAGCGCACAGAAGTTGTTCTGCTTGCGTTCCTTGACCAAATTGCCATTGCTCTGCTGAAACGCAATAAACCTCGAACAGCACGGTATAACCGTCTGCAGGCATTACGCCAAGCCGTGGACAAAGTGGATCAAACCTACCATGGCTACCTTCCGGATCATTTGCAAAGTGCAGCAGAACAACTGCTGGTTACTCTGGAAGAAAAAATCATTAAACTGGGTTCCTTAGAAGATGCTTCCAATGTGGTGTCCAAATGTTGATACGACGCTGCGCCTGGTGTGGAACAATCATGGGGCGTATTCCGTGTGCACGAGACGGAATCACTGACGGGATATGCCCCGCTTGTCTTTTGGAATATTTTCCCAAAGAAGCGCAACGCATTCTTCAAGGAGGGAGTATTGACGACATTTGTTCTTCTGACGCTTCTGCATACGACTCCTGTTTTTCCTCCCCTGAATAAGCAACCATGCTATATAGCAGAAAGATCCCCATTTACTTACAACAAACGGCGTAAAAAGAAATACCGTGCGGAGAAACAATGAAAATCTGTACTCCTTGACGAGAAAGAGTGAGGTAAATATGGGCAAAATAGAGACGTTACCTAACGTCCACTGGTCGGCACACGCCGCCTTGAAAGACGCTATGGATAATATTGAACCAAGTGCCAAGGTTTTGGTTATTTATGATACCGGGGAGTTTGTTGGTCACAGAGCCGCCAATTTAACAAACGCGGAAATGCTTTATCTTGTTGAGTCATTAAAATTCAGGCTTTTGGCTGAATTTGAACTATAACCAGCGGAGAATCCTTGTGATACCCAATCGACAGAAGATAAGTAAACGCCGGAAAATTCTTTCCATAGGCCGTCGGTATGCAGCCGGCGAAACCAAAGAAGAATTGGCCAAGGAATACGAAATCAAGGTGAAAACCGTGACGAACTACTTGGACAGTTATAGAGCCCTGTGCAGGGCACAAGAAAAAGAGGCCCTTTGCGCAAACAAGACAGAACCCTAAATAATTATTTTGCCCTACACGCCCGTTATTTCCTGTGGTAAAAACCCATAAACAAAAAAGGAAAAGTTTATACCGTTGCCTTTTCCCGGATAAGGAGCAGCTATGCCTGAAAATACCGACAACCCGCAATGTTGCGGAAAACCGATGAGCAACTTCAGTTACTCTAGAGAAGACTCCGTTAAACAAGAGATACCGCATTTCTGTTGTTCCGTCTGCGGAGCACGGATCCATGAAGAAAAACATTACACCGCCGATGAGTGGTTTTTCTACATTAACGGGATTACCTACCAGGAATACCGCGACCAGATCACATTGGAAGATGGTCTGCATACCCACGAACTGATCAACCACAGCGATCCAGAGAAGTAACTTCCTTTCTCTTCGCCTCCGGCGAATCTCTTGATTAACTCGATCCCTACATCATACGCCGCTACCGGACTGCGCTCGCAAGCTCGCTTGTCCTTAGCGGCGCAAGGAGCCTACCATGTCCGATTCCGACGATATCAAGCCGGTGAGTCCCAAGATTTACGCCGATGCCGCAGAAGCTCTTAAAATCGCCAAGATAACCATGATGATGCAGAAGGACACTGCCTTCTACACCGCCTTGCTGTTTTCCTTGAAACAACGGATGACTGAAGAAATACGTACTGCCGCGACAGACGGCAAGAATCTGCTAATTCATCCTGAATTCTTCTGGAAACTTTCCCTCAACGAGCGCGTAGGACTGTTGGCGCACGAAGTCTTGCATGTGGCACTGGATCACATGCACCGCTGTGAACACCGCGATCCTCAATTGTGGAATGTGGCGGCGGATTACGTTATCAATTATGCTTTGACCAAAGCTGGTTATAAACTGCCGGAAGGTGGCCTGTATGACGCTCAGTATGCCAATATGACTACCGAGCAAGTGTACGCCTTGCTGGATAAGAAATCCGAAGAGGAGAAAAATAGGGACATCAGCAAATGTGGTGCGGATATTCAATATCCCTCCCAAGCCAAGGATCCCTCCATGGCCGTTACCCAGGACGAAGTTACCGAAATCATCCTGCGTGCCAGTACCCAGGCCAAGGCCATGGGACAACCTCCCGGGAGCATCCCCGTAGAAGTAGGCATCAATCTGCAGCGCACATTGAATCCGCCGCTGCCATGGAACACCATCCTGAGCAATTACCTGACCGAATTCTCCAAGGATGACTACACTTTCAAACGTCCCAACAAACGGTATCTTCCTTCTTTTTACCTACCTTCGGCACGCTCCGAAGCTATCTGTAATCTGGCCATCTGTGTTGATACCTCTTCTTCGGTCAACGATACCCAGTTCAACGACTTCATCACCAAAATCTACGAAATGCAAAAAATGATGCAGCCGAAAAAGATTTCGGTCATGGCATTCAATACGAAATTCGTCAGCGAACAGGAAGTGAAAGAAGGCGAAGATCCGTTTAAAAAGCTCAAGTTTACCGGCAGAGGCGGTACTCGCATCGAGCCGGCGCATGAATGGATTGCCAAGGTCAAACCGACTGTCGCACTTATTTTCACTGACGGCGAATTTAGGCAAACCGAACCTATCAATCGTTCCATTCCTATCATCTGGTTGATCTACGACAATCCAGGCTGGGAAGGAAAATGCGGAAGAACCATCCATTACGAGATCCCTCCGCAAACCAAAAAATAATTTCATCACGGGAGGATCCTATGACGCCAGTCCCTTTAACCAAAGACCAGGAAAAAGCCAATAATGCTTTCCTGGATTTCCTTGTCAGCGATGAAAACTTTTTTGTTATTCAGGGTGCTGCAGGCACAGGGAAAAGCTTTCTGATAAAGCATCTGCTGGAAACCTTTTACTCCCGTTATAAAGCCTACTGTCTCATGCTGCAAAAAGAAGTGAAAGAGTTCGACATCAAAATCACGGCCACGACCAATAAAGCGGTCAGTGTGTTGGAGGATTTTCTGGAACCCATTTTGTCTACTCGCCCGGAAATTCAGGTCGCCACGATCTATTCCTTGCTCGGACTGAAAGTCCAGAACGACTATAAAACCGGCAAGACAACTCTGACATTCAGCGGCAATCACAACAAGTTCACGGCGAATTCAGGCGTGATTCCCTTGGTTTTTATCGATGAATTTTCTTTTGCCAGTGATGAACTGCAAGAGATCATCGAGAATACCTTGGTAACTGGTGCCCATGCAAAAGTGGTCTATGTCGGAGACAAATACCAATTGGCACCGGTGGGACAGACCACTTGTTCCGTGGAAAAGCTGCAATGCACCAAAACCGAGATGAATGAAATTGTGCGTAACAGTGGACATATTTTGAACACAGGTACTCAATTCCGCCAAACGGTAGAAACCGGTATCTTTAATCCGATCCACTTCAACAACCACGATGTCATCCATTGTACCGGAGCTGAGTTCCGGAATCTGGTGGAAGCCTCTTTCGGAGATCCAAACTGGGATCCATCCAAAAGCCGTATCTTGGCTTGGACGAATGAGCGCGTGCAGCAGTACAACAAGCACATCCGTAGTTACCTGAACCTTCCTGAAAAATTCCAGGCCGGCGAAGCGGTAATCACCAACGAGTACATTACCGGTACCCGCAGCTACCATAAGTCTGTGGATTCCTGGGTACGAATCACACGGGTTATGCCCGATCCGGTTATCCAATACGGTATTGTCGGGTACATGGTGGAACTCGACGGAGTACATGTCGGTTTCCTGCCCGATGATCACAAGAAAACCAAAGATCTGCTGAAAAAGCTGGCCAAGGAAAAAGAATGGAAAAAGTATTTCGAGATCAAAGAAACCTGGTTGGATCTGCGTCCGATCTACGCCAGCTCTGTTCACAAAGCCCAGGGCAGCACCTATGAAACAGTATTTCTGGATCTATTCGATATCGGGCAAAACTGGAATGCTACCGATGTCGCCCGGCTGCTGTACGTAGGTTTTACCCGGGCATCCAAGAAAGTAGTATGTTACGGCTATCTGCCGGATCGTTACTGCTAGGAGGCTGTCATGTTGATAGTCAATGCGCTGAAAGCAAGGGCATTGGAGGTGTTACTGAGGGAGACCTTTTCGTATGTACGAAATAACATGCACGAGGCATACGCCAAACTTGCCAAGGATAACGCCAAAATACAGGGAGTAGCGCATAGCGAAGATGTGCTTTTCTTTCAGTACCGAGGCAAGGTATACCCCAATAGAACCCCTACGGGAGCTTCAACAAAAAACACCCATGTGCGCGCACCCTTGCTGCATTACTCGCTTATCGATAGGAAAGAGAATATCGATGCCATGCTGGAGGAAGCGCAGTATAACCAGGTGCGCAACTTCTTCGTTGTTGTGCTGAAGGATTCCTACAACAACATTGTGCTGAAGGAGTTTCTACCCGTAGTCTTACTGAGTAGCCTGCAAAAGCACTTTACTGCCGAAGAGTACGAAGCTATTGACAGAGGCACTGCCCCTCCTATGCCACCGCCCCTGGGAGACAGTTCTTCTGGGCCTTCCAAAGAAACTACGCTGATAGCGATTCAACACATTCGACAGTTTTATCCGAAAGCCATTGAACAAACCAAAAAGCTCCTGATGGAGCGTTTCTTTCTTCAATAATACGGAGATAACCCATGATTAAAAAACCAATGAAAGCCCCAACCACGCCGGCTACTGTCGAAGATCTCAAAAACATGCAATACCCTATCGCCTGCTCTCCGAAACTGGATGGTATTCGTGGAATCATTACCGAACTGGGCGTATTGTCCAATTCGATGAAACCGCTGGGTAACCAGTTTATGCAGCGGGAATTGGGCGATCCTCGCTTGATCGGTTTGGATGGCGAATTGATCGTAGGATCCCCCCATAAAGATCTGTCGCTGCCGGATGACGACGTATTCAACCGTACCACCGGAGCGATACGCCGTGCATCAGGAGAGCCTGATTTCACTTTCTATGTCTTTGACTATTTCCGTGAAACCTCCCACAGTTACTGGGAACGTTGGTTAAAGCATATCCAGGAAGGGCGTAACCTTCCGGACATCCTGAACAACGTGCGTATCAAGATCCTTGATCAGAGAATCTGTCATAACGTGGAAGAAGCCCTGGCCTATGAGGCGCAACTGATCGAAATGGGTTACGAAGGCATGATGCCACGATCCATTCTCGGGCATTATAAACAAGGGCGCGCCACATTGAATGAAAGACTAATCCTTAAGCGTAAGCCTCTGGAACAGGACGAAGCGGTTGTGGTAGATATCTTCGAGCAGATGCAGAACAACAACGAAAAAGGCATCAATGAAATGGGTGATAGTTTCCGGTCTTCCCACAAGGAAAACCTGGTGGGAAAAGGTACCCTTGGTGGTGTCGTGCTCAAATCCTCTCGTTGGAAAGACACCTTCAATTGCGGTACCATTATCGGCGGTACGGACAAATGGCGCCAGGAAATGTGGGATAATCCGGAACGGATTCTGGGTAAAACCATGACCTACATTTATCAGGGCTATGGCAGCATCGATAAGCCTAGGCAACCCAGAGCCAAGGCAGAATTCCGTTTGGACATCGATCTGGAGAAATGAGCCTAGCCTGACCGATTACCACAAACAGCGACGCGGTACAGTGTCCAATGGAGCTAATTGTTATGCCTACTAAATTCCGAAAGAAACCGGTTGTAATCGAGGCCGTGAAGTGGGACGGCACCAACCTGCGGGAGGTGATTGCCTTCACCGGTCTGCATCCGTCGGCAGAAAAATGGACGTGGAAAGAATACGAAGCCGTGGTTGCAGCCAAAGGGCTCAAGATTTTCACCCTCGAAGGGCCGCACAAGGCCACTGTTGGCGACATGATAATCAAGGGCGTCCACGGTGAGTTTTACCCTTGCAAGCCTGACATATTCGCCAAGACCTACGAACCGGTAGAAGCTTCACCGACTGGTTATAAATTTTTTGCCGCTTGGCCGGAGGCCAATATGAATTTGATCAAACAGCCGAACCATTGGACCTGTGCCGCAGCCTGCGTCTGTATGTTGACCGGCACCACGTTGGAAGAGTTCTACGCATACTGCGGGCACGATGGATCGGAAGACGTGCAACCGACGAAAAAGCGCCCGTTCGGTAAGAGATGCTTTTCAGACCGAGAATTGTATGGTTACCTGCTCAACCATAACATGACAATCGGATGTGGATGTGTGCCCGGTGAAGGCTTCGACCCCAAAACGCAAACGCTCACCATAGACCTTGAGCACCTGCCCGCACTGGTTGATGTCGTGTCTATCCAGCCCGATGTCGTTCATTGTGTGCTCTGGGATGGGAAGAGAATTATTGACCCACACTTTCCGGAAAACAAACTTATGCCCGACGACTACTCCGTAATCGGGTGGTGGCCAGTAACGAAGCTCTGCGTTTGAGTGAACGAAGCCCGAGGCACCTGGCTCTATTCAAGGACATATAAGAGCGATGGGAGCGAATCCGCCATAACAAAACGCGCACCCAATATAGGCATTACTGAGAGATGCTGCCTGAATCCCTGCATGGTTAAGACAGCATTTCAATAGTCCGTGGACCAAAAGAAGCCGTATGCGGAGCTAAGATCCCTACGCAAAGAAACATACGGCTGCCCGCAAGGGAGTACATGCATTAACATGCCCCTGATCAAAAGGCTCGTAATACCGATGGCGGCATAAAGCTGCGTTCAGGGAAAGGGAAGCAGTTACCGCACTGTGACAGCGGCAAATCGGCAAGAGGGTGAAAAGCCCTCATTTTAAAGTCTGATACAAGGAGTATGCTATGCGTCATGTAATTTACGGTACCAGTGCAAGCCAGGCTTCTGTAGCCCTTCTGGTGAAAGAAGCGGCCTTTGACACCAACAAGGTAAAAAAGGCTTATATTGACGAAATTGGGGCCAATCCCGGTGCCTTTATCGCTTACAGCCTGTGGTATGACGATAACAATAAATGTCCGGCAGCTTTGGCCAAAGATTACCTAAAGACAGTCTTGCATTCGGCCAAGCAGATAGGCATTAAGACCATTCTTATTGCCGACTCCAATTATTTTAAATACCTGACCAAACAGGTAAAACCGGCCTCCAATTTCCTCGGCTGTGCCGTACCATCTAAAATTGAAGATTATGAGGACGTCTTTACCGTCTTCTATGCGCCGAATTACCAGGCAGCCAAATACAACCCGCAAACCACCAAAGAAATGGACATTGCCCTCAGTTACCTGAAAAAATATCTGACGGGCAACTATGTGGAGCCTGGTACGGATATCGTGCATTCTGCAAGTTATCCCCAGACCCTGAATGAAATCCGGGACAAACTGGAATGGCTTAAAACGAAACCAGCCCTGACCGTGGATATTGAAGCCGATGGCCTCAAATTCTGGAAGTGCGGGATCGCTACAATTGCTTTCGCATGGGATAAACATAATTTTGTGGCTATTCCCGTCGATCGTGGTTTCTTCGGTGCCGATACCGATGCAGTATGGGAAAAGCCTTTTAACTATTACGTAAAGCACCTATTAAAGGCATTTTTCTGCACCTACCCAGGTAAGCTGATTCCACACAATGCCTGTTTTGACTTCAAGGTATTGGTACGCTGGTTGTGGATGAAAAACCTGCAGGACTATTCTGGAATGATCAATGGTATTCAGCGTCTAACCAAGGACTTTGACGATACCAAGATCATCGCCTATCTGGCTACCAACAATGCGGTGGAAAAT
>CAZPOJ010000010.1:0-21144 GCA_964588005.1 uncultured Sphaerochaeta sp. | reverse complement strand
CTTTGACGATACCAAGATCATCGCCTATCTGGCTACCAACAATGCGGTGGAAAATGTCCTCGGACTGAAACCGCTGTCCACGGAATACATGGGCCATTATGCCGAAGACGTAACCGACACCACCAAGATCCCTCTGGGTCAGCTGCTGATCTACAACGGCCGGGACTGTTTGGCCACTTGGTTTGTCTTCGAGAAGTATTACCAGAAAATGGTCAACGATAATCAACTAGAGATCTATGAAAAGATCTTCAAGCCTTCGGTTATTACACTCATCCAGACGGAGCTTTGCGGCATTCCTATTCTGCCGGACAAAGTTGCTGTGGCCAAGCGTACCCTTACAGAACTCAAAGAGCAGTACATAAACCTGCTCAATGCGTCCACTCTTCTGCAAGAATTCCAGCTTACCGTCAAGCAACGCAAGGTAGAGGAATTCACCGCAGCGGCCAAGAAGAAGGTTTTTACCTTAGATGACCCTAGGATACAGCGATTGGTATTCAACCCGAACAGCAACCAACAGGTGGCTGAATTCCTGTTTAATTATCTGAAATTACCCATCCTGGATCTGACCGGTACCAATCAGCCGGCTGTAGGAATCAAAACGCTTAAAAAGCTCTTGAACCATACAACCAATGCACATTATCTGGAAATCATCAATGCACTCATTGACCTGAGCCAGGTGGAAAAAATCCTGACTTCTTTCATTCCTGCTTTTGAAGAAAACTCGGTGAAGATGCCGGATGGCACTTGGCGCCTGTATGGTAACTACAACCTCGGAGGTACCCTCTCAGGGCGTTTGTCCAGCTCCGATCCGAATCTTACCAACATCCCATCGCATTCCTTCTGGTCAAAGCTGATCAAAGAATGCTTTGGCTTTAACACCATCGACTGGTTATTTGGCGGTGCCGACTTCAACTCGTTGGAGGATATGGTCTCCGCCTTGACCACCAGAGATCCGAACAAAATGAAAGTCTACGAAGGGCACACAATATTTGAGCTTGACATCAATGGGACAATCCATCATATTCGAGACGATACTATTATTGATTATGATGGTCAAACCTATTCAGGAGCTGAATTCTATGCCAAATTTTCCAGGACATCGCCCAATCGCTAATTTTGAAAATCGCTACTTAATTTTGTTGGACGGGCAGGTAAAAAACCTTGCCAATAACGAAATGCTCACACCAATTAAAAATTCCAACGGGTACTACAAAGTAGGTCTTGCTGACGGTAAAGGTAATATTGTTCAAAAAAGTATACACCGTCTCGTTGCAGAACATTTTTTACCCAATCCATATAAGCACACACAAATAAATCATATCAATGGTAATAAAGCAGATAATCGTTGGTTTAATTTAGAATGGTGTTCAGCCACTCAAAATATGCAACATGCACTAAAAACAGGCTTACGTCCTGGTTATATGTCGGCAGATCAAAAAGAAGAAGGCTTGTACCGCATTCTTGCGGGAGAACAAGTAAAAGACTTGGCGATCGAATGGAATAGAGCGCCAGAAACGCTTCATAAATTTTTTCGTACAACGGCAATTCGTCTTGGTTTGGAAAAAGAATGGGCAAAACAGATGAAGGAGAACCGTAAAAATGCCGCAATACGAAACCTTGCAAAGATCAACTATAAGCATTCCTAAAGACGCAGTATTTTCTATTAAACAGTGCGCTCAAACTAAAGGGTATGATGGTCACTCCCTGCGAGCATTCTCCTATTTTAAAAAGCAGATGCCGGACATTGTGGATACCGTGCAATCCATCAATAGCATTGCGGAAAAGTATCCGGATATGCGTCAGAAATCCAAGGCACCCACTTTCCTGCTGACCTACCAGGGTACTTCGTACGGATTGGTCAACTCTCTCGGTCTGTCCCAGGAAGAAGCCGAAGAGATTGAAAAAAACTATCACGAATTGTACGCGGTATCCGATGCGTGGGTAGCCGAACGATTACAGAAAGCATGTATCGATGGCTATGTTACCGGTGCTTTCGGTTTACGTTTACGCACACCGTTGCTCAAAATGAATGGCCCTGGGAAGCTGCATTACAAAGCAGCCGCCGAAGGACGGACGGCCGGCAACATGCTGGGACAGTCCTATGGGATGCTCAATTCCCGGGCTGCCAATGAATTCCGTGAACGGGTATGGGCTTCTCCCTACAAGTATGATATTTTCCTTTGTGGCCAGATCCACGATGCCATATACGTGTTCTGGCGCAATACAGTGGCGATTACCCACTGGGTCAACGAGAATATTATTGCTTGCATGGAATGGGATGGTCTCGTAGAGTTGCGGCATCCCGTGGTAAAAGTCGGTGCGGAATTGGATATCTTCTTTCCTGATTGGGCCCATCCAGTTAAATTAAAAAATCACATGACCAAGGGCGATATTTACGCCCTGAGCTGCAATGTTTAAGGAGGAACGTTGAACTATTACATCGGCATTGATAATGGAGTTACCGGTTCGGTATGCGTACTCGACGAAAGCGGCAAGTGTCTGGAATACTGGCCGACCCCTGTAGAAAAAACTCTCAATTACACCAAAGTCAAAGAATACATCACCCGGGTACAGGGCAACATTCTCGGAAAGAAGCTGCGTCCCTACGCGGAAACGGGTACGGTGGTTATTGAACGTCCTCTGGTTAATCCAGGTCGTTGGAAGGCTACTGTTTCGGCTCTGCGTTGTGACGAGGCTACCCGTATTGTGTTGGAAATCCTCGGCCTGCGTTTTATTTACGTGGATTCCCGGGAATGGCAATCTGTGATGCTACCTAAGCGCAAAAGTTTGCCTGCTGTCTCTCGCAGTATGACTGCGGCAGAAAAAACAGCACACAAGACAAAAGCGACAGCATTTAAAAAGGAAACCAAAGAGTTGTCTCTTATGGTAGCTCAACGCCTTTTTCCGCAGATTGCTTTCAGCAAAGACGGGGATGCAGCCCTGATGGCCGAATGGGCCAGACGTCAACGCATGTAATAGCCTCCGGCTATTGTAACGAAGCCCTTGTTTAGCACAGACAAGGGCTTCTTTCTCTTTACTCTCTCCAAGGAGCTTTCGATGCGCTTTACCAATGAAAATAAAATCGGACTTTCTACGGCAGTGTTTTTGGTGCATGACGATTACGATTATGATCCAAGGCCTAATGCCGTGTCTGCTACCGGCCTACTCAAATCCGTTCGTCAAGCCATCCTAACCAAGAGGGCTGACGCCAAGATCGCAACAATGGACATCAGTCAACTGATGAATTCCACGCTCGGGACTGCTGTACACGATGCGATCGAAAAAGCCTGGTCAAACGGTAATTACATCAAGGCCATGCGCAAGCTCGGATACAAACAGAAAACTATCGATCGCATTGTGGTCAACCCTGGCTACAAACAAGAAAACGGTAAATGGGTGAAAGATCCCGCAGCACCTCCATTGCCGGCCAACGCCATTCCAGTATACATCGAGATCCGTTCAGAAAGAGAACTCGATGGTTTCATCATTACCGGTAAATTTGATTTTGTCGGGGACGGTGAGCTGGAAGATCATAAAACAACCGGCGTCTTCACTTACATGAAGAAAACCAACGATGAAAAATACCGCCTCCAGGGATCGATTTATCGCTGGCTGAATCCTGACTTCATCACCAGTGATCGGATGCTGATCAATTTTACCTTCACCGACTGGAGCAAACTCAGCTCCATGATCGAGCGTGCCAAAGGGTATCCGCAGAATCGCATGATGAGCGTACCCTTTACCATGATGACTATCGAAGATACCGAGCTTTGGCTTAGAAATAAAATCAAAGCCCTGAAAGATAACATCAATAAGGACGAATCCGCCTTGCCTCTCTGTACCCAGGAAGAACTGTGGCAAGATCCCACTACGTATAAATATTATAAAAACCCTCAATCCAAAAACCGTTCCACCAAAAATTTCGACAATTTTGCCGAAGCACAGCAGCGCCTGATCCAGGACGGATCTGTCGGTATTATCGATATCGTCAAGGGCAAAGCCAAAGCTTGTATGTATTGCACGGCTGCCCCGATCTGTTCCCAAGCCAAGCAGATGGTCATTGATGGCCTTCTGGATATGGAGCTTTGATATGACTTCCGATAATGCCACAAATCCTATGCAACTGTGCACGGAAATTCATGCCAAATTCATGACGATGCAGCCGCCAAGCCCGCAGCAGCAGGTAACCATGGATCAACTGAACGCTGCCGCAGAACAAGTCTGTGAAGTGCTGCAACCGGTGTTTCGTTTACTGGTTATTGAAATGCTGCAAATGAAGCGCGATGCTTTGCGGAACACTGGCGTACCACCCAAAAAACAGAATATAGGAGATTCCCATGCGAGACTTAACTCAACTGTCCTTCCATCCAATGGCGGAACAGATAGTTCACGTTCTGTGTGAGCGCACGCAGAATACCAATCCTCAGTTTTTCCGCATGATGGTTTGCTACTATTTGTGCAAAATGGCATCCACCATGCGGGTGTATGTAAAGACCAAGGACAGGGGCAATATTCCGATTAACTTTTACGGGATAAACCTGGGTATCTCCGGGATCGGTAAGGGCTTCAGCACCAACATCATGGAAGACCAGATTATCGATAAATTTCGTAATGTGTTCTTTGAGCAGACCTTACCCAAAATTGCCGAGAATAACCTGCGTGCCCTGACTTCGCGCCGTACCAACATTTATAACTCCAACCCTTCTTTAACGACTCCCATGATCGATTTCGATGCCATGTATGAGGACGTTAAAAAGGAATACGAGAGCCTGGGTAAACTGGCTTTCTCCTTTGACTCGGGTACCACTGCAGCGGTCAAGCAGATGCGACATAAACTGCTGATGGCCGGCATCGGCGCCATGAATCTGGAAATCGATGAAATCGGTTCCAACCTGCTCGGTAACGTGGAGGTTCTGAATACGTTCCTGGAACTGTTCGATGTCGGCAAAATCAAGCAGAAGCTGACCAAGAACACCAAGGAAAACGTGCGTTCGGAAGAAATTGAAGGCAAGACGCCAACCAACCTTATGTTGTTCGGTACTCCTGCAAAACTGTTTGACGGGGCCAAAACGGAAGATGAATTCTGGACATTCATCAACACCGGTTATGGACGCCGGTGCTTCTTCGGGTACACCCGTGGCGTAGCCAGGAACAAGAAACTTACCCCGCTGGATGTGTATAACATGCTGACCAGCACCCAGGCGGATCAGCTTATCAAATCCTTGTCCAATCGCTTTGCTTCACTGGCTGACGGTATCAACTATGGAAAGGCGATCGATATTTCCAAAGATGTCAGCCTGGTACTCATCGAGTATAAGCTTTATTGCGAAAACCTGGCTGACGCCATGGGTGACCACGAGGAGATGCGCAAAGCAGAACTCTGTCACCGGTATTTTAAAGCCCTCAAATTGGCAGGAGCGTATGCGTTTGTCGATGGCCATGGCGAAATCACCGAAGACAATCTGTATCATGCGATCGCCATGGCCGAAGAATCGGGACGGGCATTTAACCGCATGATGAACCAGGACAAGAACTACGTAAAATTGGCCAAGTATATCGCCGGCATCGATCGGGAAGTCACCCATGTCGATCTGACTGAGAGCTTGCCATTTTACAAAGGTGCTGCCGCGCAAAAGCAGGATATGATGCAATTGGCGATCGCCTGGGGATACAAGAACTCCATCATCATCAAACGGAAATTCGAGAGTAATATAGAGTTTATCCATGGAGAAACTTTACAACCTACCAACATGGATCAGCTCTATCTGTCCCACAGCGGTGACATTGCCGTGGGATACAAGAATGTGTTGGCACCGTTTAACCAGCTCCCTGAATTGGTAAAAATGAAGGATCATCACTGGTGCAGCCACCATTCCAATAGTGGCCGCAGGGCGGAAGAAGCCATGGTGGAAGGCTTCAACATTGTCGTATTGGATGTGGATGGTGGTGTGAAACTCGACACGGTGAAAACTCTGTTGAAAGACTACACCTATCTGATCCATACCACCAAACGCCACACTGCCCAGGATCATCGCTTCCGGGTGTTGTTGCCCATGAATTACATCCTTAAATTGAATGAAATCGATTTCAAGGAGTTCATGCACAATATCTATGAGTGGCTGCCATTTGAATCGGACACTGCTTCAGGACAACGCGCCCGTAAATGGGCTACCACCGAAGGCACGGAAATCCATGTGAACCATGGGGCTCTGCTGGATGCACTGTTATTCATTCCACGTACCAGCAAGAACGACGAACGCCAGCAACGCATGACACAATTCCAAGACATGGATGGTATCGAGCGTTGGTTCATGGCCAACTCCTCGGAAGGCAATCGCAACAACCAGCTTCTGCGCTATGCCTTGATGCTGGTGGATTCCGGTTACAATCTGGTAGATATCGACATGAAAATCGATAGTCTCAACCGAAAACTGGATAATCCTCTCAGCAGCGATGAGATCGAACAGACCATCCGTAAAACCGTGTCCAAAAAGTATTACCAATCCGGAGGCGCTTGATTCCACTGCCTCCGGCAGTTTGACCGAAAGCTATCTTATTCCCCTCAATTACGGAGGAACGAATGTCGCAACAAAATGATCATTTGGTTCTGATCGGAGGAAAAAGCGGAGGAGGCAAATCGGCCTCACTCCGCAACCTTCCGGAACCAGAAGGTGTCCTGTACCTGAACTGCGAAGCAGGCAAGAAACTCCCCTTTGCCGCCAAGTTTCGTAAAGGTCCGGACGGACAAACAGGCTTTAAAATTACCGATCCGTATCAGGTATACGATGCGTTCGACTTTGCCGAAAAGCAAGGCAACAGCATCCACACCATTGTGGTGGACAGTCAGACTTTCCTGATGGATATGTTTGAAAGCGTCCATGTCATTCCGGCAACCGACACCCAGAAAGCCTGGGGAATGTACCAGCAATACTACAAAAACCTGATGCAACAATATGTGGCAGGATCCAGCAAGAACGTGATATTTACTGCCCATATTATTGATGTCCTGAACGACAGCGAACACATTATGGAAACCAAGGTACCTGTCAAAGGTGCGCTGAAGAACCAAGGCATCGAGGCGTACTTCTCGACCGTGGTGGAAGCACGCAAGATGAACCTTATCGATCTGGAACCCTACCAGAACAGCCTGTTGACCATTACCGAAGAGGAGCGTATGCTCGGCTTCAAGTATGTGTACCAAACCCGTATTACCAAGGAATCCGTTGGGCACCGTATCCGCAGCAACATGGGAATGTGGTCAGTGCCTGAAACCTTCATCGATAACGATGCCGCCATTCTGTTGAAACGGCTTCACGACTATTATGCCTGATATTCAGGCCAACCAAGGAGAACCCAATTATGGGAATTTTTGACAACGTAGATAATTCTGCCAATACCGCCCCGGAAAAAGATATCGTTCGCGGCCAGCGTCAGGAACCGTTGCCCTCGAATATTTACAACCTGATCCTCATGCATGCCTATGCCCAAAAAGCCCCAAGTGGCGCACTGGGTGTGCATGTGCTGTTCAAGGTTGCTGACGGCGAGCACAAAGATCGCGAATTCCGCATTACGGAATACGTCACTTCCGGCGACAAAAAGGGCAACAAAACCTACTACGAGAAGAAGCAGGACGGCGGCAAGGTTGAGCAATTTGCTCTTCCTGGGTTCTCCCTCATCGACTCCATGGCGCAGTTGGTGGCTAAGAAAAGCATCGTCAATTGCGTCGCTGAAAAACGGGTCATCAAGCTGTACGACTTCAATAAACGCGCCGAAGTTCCCACCGAAGTCGATATGTTTGTCGAACTGGTGAACAAAGGCGTCTGTGGCTGTGTTCTGCACCGCATTGAAAATAAGAATGCCAAGAACACCCAGACTGGCGAATACGAGCCCACTGCCCAGACCTACAGCACCAACGTGGTGGACAAGTTCCTGAGTGCCGCCAACCGTAAAACGGTTTCGGAGCTGCAGCACGATGTTCCGGCTGATTTCAAAGACAAGTGGCTGGATAAGTGGAAAGGTCAGATTGACGATCAATCGATTACCGTGCAAAATGCCGGCATCAAAGGAGCACCTGCCGCATCAGGTGAAAACGCAGCCAAAGCCAACCTGTTTGGTTAAACTGCTCTGCAGGGCATTGCCCCTGGCATCGGCACCGTATCTCTCGGCGGGGTTAACTATCATGCAGTTGGCCTCGCTGCTATTATCCCCAAGCAGAAAGGAAATATGTATAATGCAAATTAAATTGGACCAAAAGGACATAGAACGCGCCATTCTCGGCCACCTGGTAGATATGGGGTTGCCGGTGATGAACCGCAATATCCATATCCAAGTAACCATGGGGAAAGAGCTTGGCGCTTTGATCGACATCTGCGACATTCCCATTGCCTTTGCCAAAGATGCTGTGCTGGAAAAATCGACAGGTGCTTGTGGTTGCCAGAATGAAAAGGCAAATCTGAGTGAGGAAGACGCTCCTGTCTTCGGTACGCCTGCCTCGGCTGCTGCCGCCACATCTGCTGTTACGGCTACCGCTACCAAAGAGGAAGCCACTACGGCAGTAGAGGATATCGACCGGGAATCCATGAAGAAACAACTGGATGAACTCGGTATCGAGTATGCACCCAAAGCGCACACCACCACTCTGCAGAACCTGCTGGAAACAGCTCTGGCTGAGAAGGCAGCTAAACCTGCAGAAGAGGTTAAAACGGAGGACCCCTCTTCGTTGTTCGGTAATGCCGATTCTACCGAAACCAAACCGGCAGAAGAACGCCAGCAGGAAGAGCCTGTTACTTCCCTGTTCGGTCAGCCGGACAATGGTGGTTGCTCCGATCCGCCTCCTTTTGATTTAGCACCGGAAACCAAAGATGCACCGGTTACAGAGGAAGACCTCGACGACAAACCCCTTTTCGGGGTGTAAGCCATGGGTACCCTGCGAGACTTGATTATAACGGTAGGCATCTTACTAGTCGGTTTGACACTCATGATTGCTTTTCCTATCGTCGTCCTACTCGTTGTATTCTGTGTCGTAGGGTACCTTATTTTTGCTCTTATCCACGATACACGACTGGCACAACAGGATGAATCAGAAACCCATGACGAATCAACCGACAATTCTTCGAGTCCTGGATGAGTTGAAACAGGCTGATGCCAAGTATCCACCCATGGCAGAAGCAGTGGAAGGCTTGCACACGATCAAATGTGAACTGGCCGAACTGGAGAGGGAAATCATGCGGCAGGGATTTGACCAAAAAGCCATGATTAAAGAGGCTTTACAGGTTGCTGCTATGTCTCTTAAGTTCCTTCGAGACTGCTGCTATATGCCCCTCAAAGTAGAAACAGAATACTCACCGGAGTAACAAACAAAGCCCCGATACTCTCGGGGCTTTCTTTTCTCTGTTACTTTTCCTTGCAACTTTCTCGATATACCTCGGGTAAATGTTGACGGAACATTTCCATGGCATACGCCGCCATACAATGATTCTTCTGCCAGAAGAATATTCCGTTAATACTTCGATAGGCAACACGTCCCCAATATGTATTACGTGTGCGGTATGCCCGAGCGGATAGTGTTTCATCCGCATAGCCAAAACAGACCGTATTCAGCCATTGATCCATACCTACGAGTATCTGTTTGGGTACTCCTCTTAAAGGAACCATAACTTCCCCATCTCCTGCATCGCCAAATCCAGGGCCTGTTCCAATTCCTCTGCCGTCACTTCCTGTACCTGATTGTCTGCCAATACCCAAGGGATAGTTGCGGTATTGTTGGCCCGCATCCGTCGGGCAAAGCGGTCCAGGCGCTTTTGTGATTCTTCGTCACCGTCGAAGGGTAATGCAGTCTCACCGCGCATAACGATAACCACGATGCGGTCAACCTTCTGAGCCCGCAGCCGTTTCTTCTCTTCCCGGCTGGCCTGATAATCAATTCGCATGCTCTATCGCCTCCACGGTAAAGGTTGCGGGCAGATGGGGAAATGCTTCCACCTCAACGATATAAGATCCATGAATGTCGGCAGTAAAGGCAAACTCGCCGTCTTCAACGAGATACGTCTGGCCAGCAAAAGTCACCGTACAGGGTTGCGGCAGATTACTAATGGTGGCCAGATCAAGGCCATCGGCCAGGATCTGTGGCTTGTCGAGGGTGCCGGGCATGGTGGGTCTTTGGGCAATCAAGCCAGTGACCAAATCAACATACTGAAAGCAAGGATTGGCAGAACCAACGAGCCAGCTTTCTCCATAACCTGCTTGATTCTGTGCTAAAGATATCGATGCGGTTATGATACGTTCAATCCTACCAGTTTCTAAATTATAAACCGTGACATCCATTATCGTTTCACCCCCAAAAGAAGCAAGTTTCTGTTGCTTAGTTCGGCATGTGTATATGATTGGGAAAAAGTCTGCTTAGCCTGTACGGTAATTGTGTGAGACCCAGAACCTATTGAAAGCTGCCTCATCAAAGAAAAATATTCTTCCTCATATACGAGGTATTGGTCGCCTGTGTCTGGATCATAACCTATATTATAGTATGCCTTTGCCGACAAGACGGGAATGTCTGTTTCAAAAATGTTTCCGTCAATCAGTATTTGAATAAAGATAGTGTTACCATTTTGATAAGTAACATAGCCCCTAGCATTGAACAAGAAAATGACTGGCTGCCCGTATGAATCAATATTGGCTGACAGCACCGTAACATAGGTATTTTTGAAAGTAATGGCTGCCGCGTTGACCGCAGATACTGGCACAGTCACCGCATTCGGCCCGATCTGTAGGGTCCCTACTGCCGCGTCGGCAATATAAGCAGAGCCGATCGCAGCTGCATCAATATAGGTAGAAATATTGTCGTTAGTTATTTTATCGATACTGGCTAAATCCCCTAAACCATCAACAAAGCTTTTATCAAGCGTTCCGCCCGACTGCAAAATCGTTTCTCCTGCGGCAGAACGGATAATAAGAGCACCATCTTTGTTTATCTCCCACATGGGTAATTGGGTAGCGCCTTCACCATCACTCCGGATCTGCCCCGCAATCTCCGCATTGGTAACTGTCAGCAGATCCCCCAGGATCTTTCCTGCTGACACGATATCTGCGCCAAGGGCATCTACTGATACCGATCCATTCACCAGCAAACTGCCATCTATAACTTCGGTAATTACTTCGGTGAAATGCGCTGCCAAAATGGATGTGTAATCCTGCGTAGACATGCCGATGTATACACGGGTACCAGAGAGCTGGTTACTGGCGTCTACGAGGGTAATCTTGTCATTTGGACGCAACCACCCATCCGATGAGAATCCAGCTCCAGGCGGTACACCGATAATATCCCGGGCCACGTTCTGAGCATTTGCATTATCCAGGGTGCCTGCCCAACTGGCAACAACCGCTTCGGTCACGTAGATGGCCGCTGCATCACTTTCTTCGATCGTAAAGATACTGCTGCCGCGAGATCCTGTGGCGCCATTGGCACCACGAATGGGAATAGCAAGGCCCCAACCATTACCTGTACCATCATCTACTTTTTGCGACATCCACCCTACTTCGGAAGTGGCATCTGTGTGCCATCCACCATCCGTGCCGGCAACATTGGTAGGAGGGACAGGAGCGATTCCAGTAGGATCGGCGTCATGGTATGTGATGTACACAGATAGTCCATCTGCCCCATCTGCTCCTGCAGCCCCGTCATTCCCATCCAGCGTCATCAATTCCCAAGCAGTACCGTTGTAGAGATACACCGCTTTATTACTGGTGTCGCGGTATACCCAGTTAATTTCAGGGTTCGCTGGAGGAGTGGCAAGATCCCCTTTCCATACGATGGATATCCCGTTGGTACCATTTACAGCACCAATCCGTATAGCTGCTCCCCAGGCAGTGGTAGTTCCTTGATCCACCTTCTGGGACATCCAGTTGCACGCACTGTCCGGGGCTGTATGCCAGCCGCCCGATACACCATCAACGGTTGTCGGAGGAGTAGGCGGTGTGCCGTCTGCCGGGTCATCATGGTAGACAATAGACACGCTGAGACCATCAGCACCATCTGCGCCATTAACGCCGTCATTCCCGTCCAAGACCATGATCTCCCAGGCGGCGTTTTTGTAAATGTAGATGATCCCATCGATCGTGTTTTTGTACACCCAGTTTGTCTCGGGATTAGATGGAGGAGCTGTAAGACCTCCCTGCCATACGATGGATATGCCTTCTTGGCCATCCACCCCGTCTACCGTCATCTGGTACCAAGCATCATCCTGGAAAATATAGGTCTTTTTATCCGTAGTGTTGTAGTAGGAATTACCATTTACGGCACCGATAGGATGAGACGATGCTTCACCCAACCAAACAATGGATGTACCGTCGGTACCGTTAACACCATCGGCGCCATTAAGACCATCATTTCCCGGTACCCCTTGAATACCAGGATCTCCTTTTTCTCCTTGAGGCCCGGTACTGCCTATGGTGCCGTGCTGGACAAACAGGACAGGAGGACTCCACACAGCTTGCTGTGGATCTTTCCCGTCACTGGTAAAAAACCTGGTTGAGACGAATACCGGGTCGATACCGGGTAGAGGTGAATTTGTCCACAATCCTCCGTCCGGTATCGGGATATTAAATGAACCTCCCACCGGTGTCGCCGGTACGGTAGTAGAGCGCCGAAATACCATGGCCATGTACTGACCCTGGCCGGCAGTACCATTCGTCCACTGTTCGATCTGTTCATCGGTAACAAACCGGTTGTTCTCATCCTGTGAAATGACCTCGGGAGGATGACTTCCTGGAGCACCGTATACCTTTACATCACACGCCATAAATTACCTTCCTATTTTACCGTGGCATTCGCAACGGTACCCAGCAAATCCATAGTCAAAATCCCCTTGTACGACCCTTCCAATACTCCCAGCGGTGTACCGAGGTTCTGCGTAAGCCCTTTGGTGAATCCAGGAATCGAGTTGATGATGTTGTCCCCGATACCGGAGAACTGCCCGAGCAGATACACTGCAATAGCGGAGAACGGTGCGTCTTTGACCACGTTCTTGATATGCTTCAACACCCGCAACTGATACTTGGAGAAGAACACCAGACCTACCGAGTTAAGGTATTCCAACGATTTGTGCGTCGGCAGGTCGAAGTTGATGAACTTGTCGATCGCCGTGTAGACCGCATCAGCGTGGGACATACCCTGGCGCTTGGTCAGGTGCTGATACAATATGTACCGGCCCACATAGTCGGTCATTTTAACAGCGTTGTTCATCATTTTAAAGCCTTCTGTATCCTGGGTCATAAACAGGACACGGGTAACTTTTTCCATAGGTTTGGGCATCTTGGACAATACCGTATCCATGGCTTTATCCAGACCGTAGGAATAAGGCGATTCCACGTGCGCCGTATCCACATCATCCACGATGGACGGCATCAGTCCGGCATCGATCAGAATCTTGGACGTATTGTTGGCAAGTTCGTAATCCAGCCTGGTAAGCTTTCTCTGCAGCGTCCTCATCTGGATAGCCTTGTCGGCAGCACTGATATTGGTGCGCTGCTCCAGTATCTGCAACTGAGTGGCAGCCTGATTGCGCTTTTGCTGCAGGGACTGATAAGCCAGAGCACTGTTAATGGCTTCCCGGGCCCCTTTGATAACTTCATGTATCGGTACATTGAGCGACAGCAGCAGGGCGATATTACTCAGGTAGTTACCGTGGATAACCTTGAGGTTACGCACCACGATGTTGCTCTTGGCGTAATGGGTTACCTGCGTCATAAACTCTTCCAGACGCTTGGCCCGTATGACTGCTCTGCCGGCATATTTGCTCTTCAACATGCCGCGACTGTCTTCAGCATACGGAGACATACCGCTTTTATAGAAGGGGTTGTCCCAGCCAAGGACGAAAATCATGACTTCTTTCAGGACACGTTCGAGCACTTTTTGGTGCTTGGATTCCTTCTGCAGGAAATTGATGATGCTATACTTGTTCTGTCCGAACGCCAGGGTGAGCATGTCCCTACTGACGCGCATTCCGTCGCGTCCCCATACGGATTTGATCGTAAGACGCATCTTATCCGGCAGTCGGTAGTAGATCTCTCTCAGCTCAGGATCAGACGAAACAGGAGATATATCCACGAAATCATCAGGATACTTTTCAGAATACCCGTCATAGTAATCCTTTAAGGCATTAACCAATTCCGCATTGATTATTGGCGTGAATTTCTTATCGATGTTCTGGGCCGCCATGGCGCCCAGTACCGCATCGACTTCTCCGAACTGCTGCAATACCGTCTTCTTGGTATGCTCGTTCATCATGTAGCGCACGCCGAGAATATTCCCGTTATCGTCGAAGTGCGGCACCATGAAGTTGGTCTTTCCGGTATGGGTCGAAGACTTCCTGGGCGTGGATCGGTACATCTGCGCCAATTTATGCTCAATAATACCGATCATTTTCTCAGTCTGCCTTTCCCCTTCTGCCCGAGGATTGACGATATTCCCTATCTGCTTTTGCAGACTGAACAGATCCTGCCCACGCTTGGTGTTGGTATTCATGGAAGCGATTCCCGACTGGTAATCATTGATCATACCGGTCAGGGACTTGAACATATAGATATCCTGGCGCACCGGATCATTCGGATCCCGGGTGATAGGAGTCTCTTCCATGGTGTATCCCATGCGTGTCAGCTCTTCCCGATCCTGCAGTGTTCCCTCGACATAACGGATCCTGTCGTTGAGAATCTGCTTGATGTAGCCTTTTTGCATCTTGCCGAATTTGCCGTGAAAAGCTTCGCGGAACGCCTCATCCTTCAACAGGTTGTGCGTGTGCATCACGCTTTCAAAAGCAGCCCAGTTCTCCTCCATCAAATAGGCCATGGTGCGCTTATCCGCCAGCGGCACATACCGCAGCGACATCAGCGTGGACAGCTCTTCCACGATAGCCAGGGCTCTTTGGAAATCCTCTCCTTGCAGCTTCTGCACGGTATGCAGGTTCTGCATGGCTACGATATTGTGGGCATTCATCATGACCACGCCGTTTTCGCGCATGGCACTGTGAATCATGAAATACCCTAGATCATCGGCGGCTTTCTCGAAGAAATACCGATGCTGTCGCAAGGCAGGATCCTCTTGAAGCTGCAGCAGCAGGCGCCCGATTTCCTCTTCACGGACCTGGTCGTTGGCTACCAGTGTTTTCAGGGTATCGGCGGTACGCCGATTTATCAGGTAGCTGAGATCAGTCTTCAAGCCGACTTCGGTGTAAACGGTCTTTTCCTTGGAAGACAGTTCCCGATCAAACCATTCGTTGATCCGATTGCGGATATTCTCGGCCGCTTCCACCTTGGCCGCATCCAGCACACGGTTGCGTCGATTGAGCAGTTCGTGCAAAGGACGCATCCGGCTGGTAGCTCCCTTCATTTCCGTAACCACGGCTTGCAGGAAGGTCTCGGTACCGTCCTTGTCTCCGTACCAGTTCAGAGCCCTGCGCATCTGGTAGGACAGGAAATTATTGTATTCCGGCAGTTGCTGCAGGTTCGTCCATAATTTACCCACAGGACGGCTTTCCATGAACTTGCCGACCTTTTCCTTGACCTTCTCATCGGCGCGTATGCTTAGTGCGGCCGTTTTTTCGGACACCTTCACGAAGTGGGAATACACGCCCGTTTTGGCCATGGTATCCACAGTGGACAATGCCCTGACTAGATTCTCCAGTTCCTTATCTACCTGTCGGCTGTGTTCCTGTTTCATGAAGCGGGTATGGATGAAATCCATGACAACGTTAAACAGATTGACGATCGACTGTTGTATATTCTTCTCGAAGATCCCGAACACGGCCTTCTTGGCCGCTTTTTGAGGGAGCTGCAGAGTAGCCAGGGACCGCTTGAAATTCTCGTTAGTTAAACCAATGGAGAGAAATTCCGCCAGTCCAGGGTGATTGCCGTCAGCGTTTGCCTGCGGCTCAAAGACATACCGCCAGCGTTCCTTGGCAGCCAGGATCTCGTGAGCATTGTTCGGATCGGCCAGAAACTGATCCATGTCATAGATCTCTTTTCTGTCGTTCAAGAACACCTGAAAAGCATTACTGCCATACCGTTCTTCAAAAGCATCCCGGGCGAACTCATAGAGCGTGTATGCCTGATTGCGCAGATAAGGCGACAGCTTCAAGCCAATGTAGGTAACATGGTGTACCAGCTCATGCACGTAGACTTCTGCCGCAGACATACGGATACCGTGCCCGAGCATCCCTGATTTGGGAATGGTGGACATCTGCTGGGTCTGCAGCCAGATCTTGCTACCATCTACTTCATACAAACCGGCAGTCTCCGCATCGATATTATGCGTACCGCGAAATAGCTGCACCGGTTTCATAACCTTGGCCACAATATTATCCAGCACCCGTGTCAGGTGCTGCTTGTGGTTGGGCGATATCGGAATGCTGCCGAAGCCTGCTGCGTTGTCGATAGCATCCATGGTCTCAAACACCTGAGTCACGTTCAGGGCATCCACCTTTTCGGAATTCGGATAGTCGTGCTGATCGGTGGAAATGTTTTGACTGTCCGCGCTGGAGCCTTGCGTACCAAGAGCTTTCTTAGCCAGAGATGCAACATGATCGGCAATTCCGCGCGTTTTGGCAGCATCGACCTCCATCACGGTATCCCGATTAACACCGAACAGCGTGTCGTTTTCCATGTTCTGCGTGGTTACATCCGGATCAAAGCCGATCCCTCCGTTGGAGTATTGCGCTACCCGAGTAATGTGCTTCACCAGTTCCGCCTGGTTATTGGAGATCTCTGCTGCCATGTTGACGGAATCATGCCGTACTTTGCGTAACTGAGCCAGCACCAGTTCCTTGGGGCTGAGATCGTTATCATACAAGAAATCCTTGAAAGCGGCTTTTTTATCGTAACCGTGCTCTTCCAGTATTCCATATAACTGCGGGGCTACTTTTTTCAGACCATTGGACTCTTCGGCCCACTCGATAAGATCATGCGTATTCAACACATTTTCATCCACCAACGCATCGAAGATGGCTTCTGTGGAAATGCCCAACTCAACGGCCATCTTCTGGCCGGCGAGCATGGTGCTTTCGTGCATATCGGCAATGGCTTTACCGAGGTTGTAACTTTGCAGGATATCGAAGAAGCGTTTGTTGGTAGCGTGCCCTACCGCATCGCTGTCTCCGATCGCATGGCTGAAACCATCATGGTTATTCAGAATATCGAATTCCTGCCCCATCAGGTCGTTGGCGATCATCGAGTCGATCATCTGCACACCACGGACAATAGGCGATACACCCGGGGAATCCAAAAAAGGAATGCCTTCCGGATAACCGTGCTGTTTTACCAAGGTACCGGAACGGTACTGTTGTTCCACTCTGGCACCGAATTTTTTGGCCGATTCCACAAACTTTTTCTGTTTGCCATAAGATACCAACTGCAGATAACTGGGAGAGGATTCCGTATGCAGCGGCGTAGGAATCTTCGGCAATACCGGTTCCAGTTCCTCAAGGATCTGCTTTACTTCCGCCCGGGTAAGAGTGGAATACTTTTGTGATTTCCTGATAGCTTCCTCGTCCCTGGGATGCAGCTTACCGCCTTTTTGGGCTTTCAGATCACCGAGAGCCTTTTGGATCTTCGTTTCCACAAGGCGGTTTACCTTGGCATCGAGAAGCACGTTGTACAGGGCTGTCGAAGCGGATACCGCAGCCAGGAAAGGCTTGCGTGCTTCGATCAGCGGCTGGTACACGGATTCTATGGCAGCCTGCATGGCTTTTCCATACGTGTTGATTACCGAGTCCTCCAGTACCGCAACCTGCTTTTTCCCCACTTTAAATGCGAGCAGCTTTTCAATATCGAACGTACCGTCTTTATTCACATACGTATCGGTTTTAAACACATCTCTGCTGCGTTCGTTATCCTTGAGCAATGTATTGATATTGGTGAGAAGCGTGTGCAGTTTTTCGTACAGTTCCGCGTTGGTAGGTCGTTCCGGATGCCCTTCGTACAACTGCATCTCGGCAATCAGTTTTTCCATACGTTTGTAGATACCGTCGTGCAACAGATCCACTTCGGCAAACAGATGAGTCTGGCGTTTCATGCCGGCACCATAACTGGTCTGCATGGTTCGCGGCTTGGACAGATTACGCACGATCTTGCTGACGATACCATCTTCCTCATGGAAAGAGCCAAGGATCGCTTCGATTGCTTCCACCTTGTCGCGTAAAAACAGTTCACCCTCTTCGGTGAATTCCTGCTTGAGCAATTCGATCTCTTCGGCCCAGCTCTGTCCCATGCGCTGATACGCATCGTTCAGGTATTTATAGGCAGGGCCAAGCTTTTCATCCAGGTTTACCTCGCTGCGCGCAATACTCACCCCGCCCATGGCCACGGCTGCCAGCTTGTCCTGCATCGAGCCTGCATTAGAGAAAAACATTAACAGGCCGATAACCGGACCATTGCTCACCCCGTCGATCTCTTTGTAGATATCGGTGACAAAAGGTGCATTCTTCCTCTTTGCGAGAGGCATTGCCTTGTAATTGAGATACCTGGCGT
Source organism: uncultured Sphaerochaeta sp. (assembly GCA_964588005.1). Lineage (GTDB taxonomy): Bacteria > Spirochaetota > Spirochaetia > Sphaerochaetales > Sphaerochaetaceae > Sphaerochaeta. Next base: position 2,631 of record CAZPOJ010000010.1, on the reverse strand, counting down.
ATTCCTGCAATCCCTTGAAACCATGCAGCTTCATGCCCGTGGCTTTTACTCCACGTGCAATATCTTCCATCATCCGTGGAAGCATCGTTTGCGTTGTGTCGTATTCCTGGAAAGCCATAATGGCTTCCAGGATAGCGTAATGCTTATGCTGATCCGAAGCACCAAGTTTCTCAGGATGGTTAAGCAGTGTATCTAGTTTATCAAGCTGCTGGTTGACGCCGCCGACCTTGCCCGATTCAATATCCAGAGCCTGTGCAATGGCTTCCAGGAAGGAGCGTTCGATCCCCTCTTTATTGGAAAATTTGCGGATCTTCAGGTTGGGTGTAAACTCTGTTTTCCAGCTTTCAGGAGCCACCAGGTTACGATCGATCTTCGAGTTCTGCGGGTTAATAAAACCCCGCATCAGCATACGCATGTTATTCATGAATTCGTTCGGAATGTAGAAACGCTTATGCCCTCCTTCCTGCATCTGCTGCAGGAGAGTCCTTATATTGCGGATATTCCGGTCAATACCACGATTGACACTTTCCACGCTCTTACGGCGGATCTCCAGTTTGCCTTCCATGGATTCCTTGCCGACGATCATGTCGAACGCTTCTTGCATTTCCGGCGCAGCATCTTCCGCATCTAACAATGCCAGCATCTTCTCGAAGGCACCCATGCTGTGGTTACTGGCTACCCAGGGTGTGTCCATGTACTTCTGCAGGTTGTTCTGCTGGCCTTTATGGATAGCAAGCGAGGATCTGCCGGCACGCATAGTTTTACGTGGAGGCAGCTTTTTAAATGAGTAGTTCAGGCGATCTGTTTCATTATTAAACACTTTTTCAAAGATCTCCGGAGACTGGTTCATTCTGTTTTCAATCTCGCGGATAACATGCAGTGGTTCCGTATCACCCGGGTTCTCTTTACGGAGTACCGTGGAATTGATTAGCAGCTCACCTTCCCGAGTCTTGCCGGATTCCTTGGAAAAGAACACCGGTTGGTCACCCAGACGCCCGCCTTCTTTCAAAATATCCAGAGCCTTGGTATACAGCTCCTGTCTATCCACAAGCTGCATCTGTTCCATTGCGGCTATCGCCATCAAACCGAGAGAGGATTCCATCCTTTCTCTGGCCGTGGCTGCTGCACTATCCTTGGCTTTGATGGATAACCGGTTGAGGATGGTACGTCCGAGACTGGAGGCCAATTCATTGGTGTTGGTACCGAGCCCTCCAAGGCTCTGCAGAGCTTCTTCGGAAAGGATGGCATCCTTGGGTAATCCAAGCAGATTACGCAGACTGTCCTGCGATTGCTCACCGAGACTGGTACGGCTGGCTTCATTACCCAGCCATTCATAGATCGTGGCGGCAATGGCTTCTTTCACAACCGGATCCAGCGTCTTCGTGGTATCGAGTGTCTGTCGATCCATAAAATACTGGATCATGTCTTCATGCCGAAAACCCAGGGAAGAACCTTCTTTCGCCTGAAAGATACTGTCGATCGCCGCCGAGGTTTCCGGCAGGAAATTGAAAGAGAAATCCTCGATGATTGCCCGTTCTTGCCGGTTGAATACGGCAAACCGTTTGGCCGCGTGGTACACACTGCCGGCACGCTGCACCAGGTTCTTGACCAGCAGTTTTAAACCGCCTGTCGGTTCAAAGTGATTCAGTTCGTTATCGGGATCTATGCTACGTGAAGTGAATTGATAGGCAGGAAAGGCTTTAAGCGTTTCACTGCGCTTTTCCTTATACTTGGAGGCTATTTCCTTTTGCAGTGCTATCAGCCGCTGTTCATGCGCTTCTACTGCAGCAATGACCAGATCATGCCGTCCTGTTTTCAGGGCGTCCTGCACGCTTTTCGGAAGTCTATCGCGGGTCTCTTTTGAAGCGAGGTTAATACATTTCTGCATGGAAGCTATAGTGGCCATGAACATACCTTTATATAGAGAAGGGAATGGCTTTATCGTTAGCTATTTATTTAGAAATGTCCAGAAGTATCCGGCTTCGATATAAAATAGCGCGTTCTTCAGTAACCTTTATTTCAACGACCAGCGCATGCCGATCAGCCAGTAATAATGCCGCTCCAAGCCATGCCCGCCCCAACTCTTGCGGTCGAAGGGCATATAGTATTCCGTGGTCAGGGCGACGTGATCGGTCAAGTGAAGAGACAGGTTGTGCGTCATGGACACCCGCCACCGCTCGATGCTCCAATCACTGTTGCCCCAGGAATCGGGAAAATGCCCCACGACCTCGGACGTGCGCCAGCGGTTGACGCCCCAGGCGTTCAAGGTCGGCTCCCACTGGACACGCCCCCATCGCACGTCTGCCCCGGCTTGAACCCGATAGCGGGCGACGCGATCCCCGATAACCGGTTCGTTGTGGGGAGGCGATAGCGTGGCTTCTAGATGCAGGTTCGCCAGCTCCGGCCCTGCCACCGCGGTACAGGGCAGCAGGCACAACATCAGGATAAGGACAAAGCGTTTCATGCTATCCTCCCGCAACCCTGCCACCGCGTGCCGGTTTGCTGGCCGTCCTCGCCATAGACAGCAATCTCGTACTCGGGCCAGGGCAGCAATCGCTCCACCTCCTGCTCCCCGTCCTCTGTCACCTCGATAACGGTTTCGGTTTCGTCCGAGCGCCAAGACGACGCCCA
>CAZPOJ010000009.1:0-33533 GCA_964588005.1 uncultured Sphaerochaeta sp. | reverse complement strand
TGTTTGAGGTATGGCAATTATTGTGTTATTCGGGCTTTCTGTACAGTTTACTATCTATATCTCGATAAGAAGATTGAGACCGACTGACTTTACCCAGAAAGACAGCTTTTTGTTTACTATCCACCTGAATCAGAGGTACAAACCAAAGTGTTTTGCTATTCTATAGACTTTCATTCAGCATGCTATATCTGGTAATACTTTTGCTCTTTCAGTCTTAATTTTTTTTTCATACGATAATACATATCGTGAGATGGTCTCTTTATATGGGGAAAAAGAAGATAAATCAGGGAAATGGTATTCAGACAAAAAAGAGAATTATTACCTGAATAGCATTTTTATTGAATCTTTTTTGTAAGATGAATGCTTATTAACTAAGTAGCTAATAGTGATAAAAAATTATTTATTTACTTGACTTTGTGTAGCATAGGATTAAATATAAAAATTGAATAATAATTTTTAATGTGAGGATATATGAAAAAACTGCTTAGCCTTTTCATAGTACTATCCACTTTGATCTTGTTTGGGTGTGAAGAACCCTCTTCAGATGTGGATTCACCGCCAATTACGATACCTGAATACTCTCAACCTCCTCTCTGGTTACAAGGTAGATGGGGTAGTTCGCTCACGGAACCAGAATACGTCATTGAAATTACCACAGACAATATAATTGTGAATCAATCTGACACAGAACTGTTCAATTTTTCATCACTAGATGTACTCTATACAATGAAAATACAAGAGACTTCTCTTATATTCAAAGTAACAGCAACCTCTCCAGATCAACCGACCATAGAATTTACCTTTACCAAACATTCTCCTACTTCGCTGGAAATTTTTATTGATCAGCAAAATCCGCTCAATGATATAGGGCCTGTATTCTTTTCTCCCTATGTGGATCCAGGTGAACTAAAGATAGAAATAGAGATTGATGATACACCACCAACTACGTTGACTCTTTCCTGTACACAATCAGGATCACTTTCTCCTGGAGTAGAAGCAACAATTATGGCTGACCTGCAGGCTGAACTGTATCAATGGTATCTTGATGGAGTGTTGTTGGATAATGCATCAAAAGAATACTTAGTAGTGAATACACAAGGCAATCCTCTCTCTATTGGCGATCATACGATCATTTGCAAGGCAACTAAAGATGGGGATGTCTATTTTGATGAATGTAGCTTAGCTATTACTGAATAAATATTTCCTGCAATAAAGTAGGAGTTTCAAGGAGAGTGCCATGAGTGTAAGAAGACGTTTTTCTGTTGCCGGGATAGTACTGCTGACATTGTTGGTAGTGATTTCCGTATTTACTGGTTGTAACTCAGAATCCCAAACTGATTCTTTTGGTGAAATAACCATTGCCTTACCATCTGGAGCTACTTCAAGAGGCACTTCCTCAGGCTTGGTAACTGAAATAGAAACGTATGTGATTACCCTGACTTTTCAATCGGACACAAGCTACACGCATACAAAAACAATAAATAAAAATGACACTACCGCAACATTTTCCGCTCTTTTGCCTGGAACTTGGGTTGTGGCAGTAGATGGGTTTAATGCATCAAACATTAAAGTTGCAACTGGATTGACTAGTGCCTCAGTGGAGTCAGGAAAATCCAAGGTGGTTCAGATTACCTTAGTGAAAGCTGAAGGATCGGGAACTCTTACGGTAAATACTACATGGACTGATGGGTTAGTGAATAAAGACAACGTATCCATAACCGTAACTGCAACACTTGCTGGTACACAAGAAAATAGTAGTATTACGATGAACAAAGTTAGCTCGGGTGCTTCTGCTTCAGGACTAACCACCCTTGTCGAAGGAAACTATCTCGTTAGTGCAACCTTTGCAGATACATCGAATGTGTATTCAGATGGTAGAGTCACTATTGCACAGGTACTTGCTGACGGAGAGACCAATGTTTCCTTTGATTTTCCACTCAGTGTTGGTGGCTTGAATATAGATATCCAAGATCCTGATTTCAGCATGTTGGACCTTTCCATTACAGGAATAGGAGACGCTCACTATGTTGCGTATGGCTCTACAGTTACTCTTGCTGTAGCTGGAGCTGCTACCCCTACCAGTTACCAATGGTATAAAAATGGAACCATACTCACAGGCGAAACATCCTCAACCCTGACAATCATGATAGATGCCTATATGACTTACTCACTTACTTGTGTTGTCACTGAGGGAGACACTTCCGATTCTGCTACGGTTGAATTTGCGGGTGTTGAAATCACTGAAGATACAAAAGATAATTCTAATGCAAAGTTTAGTGAAGCTATGATGCTGATCGAAACCATGTTCTCTGAAGATGCCCCAGTAGTAAATACAAGATATCTCTACAATACATTGACTGAGGCTGTGGCACTGAATCCCAATAATATTGATGCAATATTGACATTAGGGATGTTTGACCTAGTTAAGTTCCTCATCGATGAGGATCTTCAAACAGTAATGCGAGAGGGCATCGGCTTTACAACCTATCCGAGTACAGAACAAGAACTCTATGCTGATATTCTATCAGTCATATACGGCTTTGTACCAAACGGATACAATAATTTCTTCAAAGAACACACGTATAATAAAGGGGAAGATAGTGAATACACTATATTCCTTCCTGTTCTCAGCGGTTACATGACTAGTGATGGCGATGGACTTGCGTACCTGTTGCAGATGTTCTCGAACCTTGCAGCAAAGGGCTATGACATAGATGATGTTTTTGATGGAATCCTCGATTCACTTGGACATTCCTTTGATCGAACAGTCAATAATATCGATTCCATTACAGATGAGGCAAGAAGCCAAGTTGCCACTGTGTATGATGACCCGTATTATGTCTCAAAAGCAGAAGCACAGCTCATCTCCAGTCAACTGTATACTATAAGGGCGCTTGCTTCCCTTTTCAATGCCATTGAACTTGGCTTTGACATTGAGAATATTCTTGATAACATAACCTACGATGCATCGAACCATTCCATAGAATTTGCCACCCCAACAATTTCGCCTTTTGCGGATGGATTTTTACAGGCAGATTCTGAAGCAGGCCTAGCTTACATTGCATCAGCGAAACAGGACATTCTCAAGGCAAATGAGTTGATGAGTGAAGCATTGGATGCAATAAAAGAAAGAACCTCAAGCGATGATGACTTGTTTGTCAGACCTGGTAGTGAACTCTTCTCGAATACCTCAAACGGGTGGACACCCAATGATATGCACCTAAGCTGGGATGAATTTACTGATATACTGGAAGTTACTAACATCTTGCTCGCAAAGGAAAAGGCCTCTATAGAAGCTGGTGGTGGAACGAAGGTTGTCATACCAATAGAGATATTTGAAAAAATCCAATATGATAGTCGTGAAGATGAATATGTCTTTACTAATTTTGCACCTATCTTCGCGACCTACAGCAACCTTAACAATTGGCCTACTGTTGCTGCAATGGATCTAAATACTGGATTGAACGCTGTAGCCTTCGATGCAGGTGTAGTCTTTACGGGAGAGTTCAACCTACTGGCCACTGTATTGGAGATCGACAGGGCTACCGGTGAGCCAGTATTGTATTACTATAATGAGAGTAATGATACTTTCAGCGAAGCAACTGCGTTCATTTCTGGTGAGTATGCGTATATCAAGATTCCAGATATCACCCTTGGGGGATTCATAGACAAAGCGAATTCACCCTATCTGTGGAGTGAATTGGAAGAGATGGGACAACCAGCACCATTTTCACAAGATTACTTAATGATCAGAGAGGAAGATGATGCAGTTGCTATCTATTTGTTGGAAAATCTATTCACACTTCCTATTGCATATCCACTGAGTTACCATGCATTGGATCCAGCTCAGAGTTCAAGTAATGTCCAAATAGAATTCTGTCCATTTTTCCAGAATAAAAAAACAGGAGAGTACATCCTGACAGAAAGTAGTATTCCTATAACAAGTACAGGTTCTTTTTGGCTTGGGGCTATCGAAGCTATCAAATATAGAGATACCTGGGAGATGTGGCAACTTAACAATTTGTATAATCTGGATGAACCTATCAACGATAGTAAAGAGCATGCATATCAACTAGACCAGTATGTAGAAATGGACTTTAGGTGGGAGTCTGATGAGATTGAACATATGCCAGGATCTGTGTGGTTCAGCATTACTCCAGATGAATCCGGAACCTATTGCATAGAAGCAAATATGTGGAACATGACTCGTGATGCCAAGCTCTATGATTCTCAAAACAATGAGACGCCTCTGAGTAGGAAGACTTCTGTGATATTGACAAGAGGAGAGACATATTACGTGCAGTATATATTGAATCCCTATAGCAATTCTTGTTATTATGATATTATTTGGTACGAAGAAGATGCTTTTCCAGACAATTATTCCTATGGAACAGCAAAAACGTTGGCAGTAAATACATTGTTTGAGGGGCTTACGTACGGTTCGGCAGATTATATAAAAATTATACCAGTTACGAACCAAATCAGCATTTCCCTTGTATTTTCAAAACCCTATCCAAATACTAGCTATTGGTCCAGACAGGCTTCGTTGATAAGTCCGGGATACCAAGAAGATACTATTGATTTTGAGGGAGGGCCACAAACCTTTACGGTAACCCCGAATCAAGAATATAGGATATGCATCTATGCTGCAGAATATCTTGCCTATACCTTGCAATGGAACGATATAGGGGAGTGATCCTATAGAGTCCAATAGAGGTTATTGGGGCACCGGGAGGTGCCCCATTCTTGTCTAAAAATTGAGCTTGCAGGAGAGAGAAAGTGCAAAGAAATCCTTGTACTGACCAAAGTCACTTGATGGTTTCCCTAGGAATATCGGGATAGTTACTTCTACGATAAATTCCTGGGAAAACTCCGTCTTCAGGGCAACAAACAATGCACTGCTATAGTCGGCGAACGAGTACAAGGAAAGTAAGTTTATAGTGGATTTACCCTTGGGGTAGGAGAGACTCACCATAGTAGAGAGCAACTGGGAAAAAGCCTGCTCTGGAATGTTTTTCTCGTCCTTGTCTACAATGAATACATCATAATATTCGACTTGCATAAACGTATACCACTCAGGTATGTCGATGCTTGCCCCAATGGTATAGGAAAAAGAGTCTGCTGTAATCAGGTTCTGTTCCAAGGTAACGGCAGCATAAGGGTTGTGAAACGTGAACCAGTTTGAACTATACAGCTTCTGGGGGGTATACAACATATCTGAAAAAAACCTAAACCTGTCGTGCGATGAGGAAAGAGCCGCTCCTAGGGAGAAAACCTTCTGATAGTTTGGTTTCAGTGCTATTGAGTAGGTTGCAGTGTCGAATGAAAGAGTAGAGGTAAGAGGATACTCAGAATTCCAGCCATAAAAACCAAAAACTGTTATATCAGATGGACCTAGCAGAGCCGACAAACCCAGTTGCAGAGAAAATGGATCCTTCTCCCCATTAAAAAAGGTCTCATTTCCATAGGCAATCTCGTCCAAGCTCTTTATCCCTGCTGCTCCCATGTCCAGATGCTTAGGGAAATTCTTCTTCGGAAACCAAGGGCTACTGACAGGAAAAGATTTGTATTCAGGGATGTAGGGAGCGATAAGCAGATCCAACGTGAGAGAATCAATATACAGGGAAGTCTTTACTAGGAAGGGGAATACCTGAGAATTCTTAAGGTTTCCCTTCAGTAAAGCAGCATAGTTTGTCTGGGAAAAGACAAGAAGAGGATTGATGATTTCACTTTGCCCATAGTGAGAAGGGGTTTTTCCAATTGAGATTGTAAGATGGTTCAATGGATAGAATTCTAGTGAAAATGAAGTGAAGGAGAGAGCTTTCATGAGGAGTTCTGGAGTAATTTCAGCATGCTCAAACCCTGATTCAGTTACCAGCATCTGCTCGTTTATATGCATATTTGCTGAAAGGGTAAACATATCAGAGTAGGAAGATACTATAAGGTCACCTGAAAGAGAAAATGACTGGGAAAAGGAAGGGTCAATAGCCTCAAGGTAGTACTCTGAAGTGATAGACCCCCCTACGACGGTTTCTCCAAATAGCGGTAGCGATAAGCAGATAAGAATACTTGTTACCATGCATCTGAGTAAAAAGAACCGTTTATTTTCCTGTTTCACAGTTTTCATGTACTATCTCCAATAGAATATTTTTTTCTGATCCTGCTTGTGGTTTGCTTGTATGGATGAGGAACTTTGGCATAATGAATAATGTAGTTATTGTTGAGAAATTAAGGGCCAGAATCGCCATGACAATAGTTCTGACGATGGGTAACGTTCCTGAGAAAAAGGCGGCAAGTAAACCACCAGATATGATCAAGGTGGTTTCTATGATATTGATTCCGGTAGTATGGTAGACTTCATCAACCAATACTTTCGTATCTTGCCCTTTTTTCCGGCGTTCGAGCCTCGTATGGTTGATAAGAAAATAGAGGGTGTCATCAACACTGATGCCCATAAGCGTGTACAGCCCAAATAGGTTAAATACAGAAACTGGCTGTTTGAACAGAGCATTCAGCCCGATATAAAAACAGGAAGCGAGTAAAGAGGGAAGGATGAGCAGGATGCTTTTTTTCAAAGAGCGCAAGATTACAAGCCCAACAACAAAAATAGTGATAAAGAATAAAGGGGAGGCTTTGGAAAGAAACTCGAGAAAGAAATCGTTGAGCGATTTTAAAAGCAATGGCCGTCCTGCTGCATGATATGAAGAACCCTCCATAGAAGAGAGTGTCTGCTCTATTACCTCAAGGATTTCTAAGTAGATAAGGACCATCTCATGTCCATCTCGGGCTTGAGAAACATCGTATCTGATAAGCAGGCGGGTTTTTTCATAATTTTGGTCCACAAAAAGGCCTAAAGGAATGTCGTTTCTGTAGGAGCCGATCAGTTCGAGGGTTTCTCCAATTTCAGCTTCACTTTTCGGAAGAATCTCTTTGTGTTCACCATACAGAAGCCCATTACCATATGAGGTGATATCTGTATAGCTTATGACTGCAGCGACTGAATCAAGGTTGCGGATTTGTTGTGTCATCCTTGCGAATTTCTCATAAACCTCTTTATTGATTAACCCATACTCAGTTCCTGTGTTTATGAACACATCTATATCCTGGATACGCCCATTATGCTGTGCAAACTTTTCTGCTTCTCTCTCCATGGGAACAGAGGCCCGCAAGCTCTGCCTATAGCCATCCTTATAGTGCCACTGCCCTCCATACCAATACAGTCCGCTGATGACCAATATGAAAATAAGCAGGTAACATACAAGAAATAAAACCCATTTTTTACCTGTGGGAAACGATGAGGAATGGATACGGAGTTCCCAGGAACTGGGGCTTCCAAAAGAAAAATATTCCAGAATAACTGGAAGACAGAACAGGATGGAAAACACCGAAAGTGCAATCCCTACAATGAGAGATATCCCAAGTATTTGCATTGATTCACTGTTGAGAAATAGTAGGTTGGAATAGCCCAACATGGTGGTAAGCGCTGAAAATAATAGTATTTGCCCGACTGTTGCAAGAGTTTGTTCTCTATTTCCCACAGCCTGATAGGTTTTACAATAATGAATACTATAGGCAGTGCTGATTGAAAACAGAAGAAGTGGAAGCAGAACTATCATTACATCTATCTGCACTCCTGCTAGAGACAGTAGTCCGAACATGACCAGGGAAGGGCAAAAACTATTTACCAATAAGAGAATGGATATAGGAAGACTTCTAATGAAGAAGAAGTATATCAAACCAATGAGTGCCATACCGGAAATAGCTATGAGCGTGAGGTCTTTGATGATGTTGCTTCTGTTCTGATACTCAAAGAAGAGGAATCCAGAAACTGCAATACTGAAGCCTTTCTTTTCCCACTGGGATCGGAAAGTATCAAGGAAAACACCAAATGGCTGTGCTTCAGTAGTGGGGTCGACTATTACATACACCAGAAGGGCTTGAGCATCTGTACTGAGAAAGAGTGATCGAAGGATATTGATATCGTCGATGGTGGCTAGAGTGTGCTCTATGGAAGAGGGGTCATGGATGTCGAAAAAAGGGTCTTCGGTTAAGTTGTTTTCCTCTGATTCATTGAGCCTGGTAAGTGAGTATACAGTGTCGATGAGGGGGCTGCTCTGCAGCTCATCAACCATTGTCTCCACTTGGGAGAGTTTCTCAGGGGTAAAGATGGTAGCATTGGGGGAGGAGATAGAGAGGATTATTGCATTCTCTACAGGGAAAATCTCATACCAGTAGGAGCTTTCTTGATTGTAGGAGTGTGACTCAGGCAGCATGGATTCAGATATCTTGCCGGTGATTTGGATATTCTTTACCCAAAAAAGGGATACAATAATCAGTGCACTATAGCAAATCAGACAGAATACACCGAAAGATTTTGAGTAGCAGTATTTCTGTCGGTTGTGCATATTGATATATCACCATCCTATAATTGATGACGGTTGAATATTCTGGAAGGTATGGATGGCGGCAACTCTATAGAGGTAAAGGTAAGCTCAGTATAGGTATTTTCCTTGATACTCGATATTCTTCCTTTTTTTGGGAATTCGTACCCCTCAATACGCGAGGATTCCAGCAGGTGATAGGTTTTGTACAAGGTGTTTTCAGCGTCGTAATAGTCAATAGCAATAAGCAGCTTGCTCTCTCGATTCATGGTTATGACTCTTGAGTATCCACTCACTTTTTCTACTGCCAAAAAAGAAACGATGTCACCATGATCCTCCTTAAGGAAAATATTGAAATTGCTTGGCTCTATATCAACTAGATCATCTGTATCCATATCAGAGTCAAAAATCTGTTCTTTTCTCCCACTCATAGCAATACTACGTACACCCCGTGAAGTTTTCATCCAGCGAGATTCTTGCTGACCTTCCTTCACTATCAATAGTTTCATATTTGTGAGAAAAGCTGGGGATGTCACTTGGGCCATGAGTCTAAACCTATCTTCTCCATCAGTCTCTTTATATATGGTCAGGTTTCTGGTTTTTGAGCTTTTAGTAGTAAATATTTCCATCTTGGTCATGTAGACTACTCGATCAGCATTTCCAAGGAGCGAAGCTGATTCAAGAAGGGTTGCAGCTTCTTCTCCAAACAGAGGAAACGTAATAGTTGTGAGAACAAAGAGTAGAAAAAGATACCGTCCGGTACAATGAGAAATGGATTTCATGATTATCTCACTCCTTACACGTCTTTTACATGGTACGTGTCGGCAACCCAACATGTCAAGAATATTTTATTATGCATAAGAGAAAAGCTAGTTTATAGAAAAAGGTGGTTTTACCTCTTATTGACAATTAGGGGGGCAACAGCTATATTTTACCTCGGCTCAAAACTGACGGGTAGTAGCGCAGGGGCTAGCGCACCTGGTTCGGGACCAGGGGGTCGGAGGTTCGAATCCTCTCTGCCCGACAAGTGATCAAGAGAATAAAAAACTCTCCTCTTCTGAATTTCAGATGGGGAGAGTTTTTTGTTGCTATGGCATTGTTCACTATTTTATTAGGTCGCTACTTGCTCTTACCCTGCATTCACTTCTTTGCTGGGTAGTAGTGCTCGAGCTTTTGTTTTGTACCCCAAACGCAAAATACACGATATGCCCTATCCATACGATACCAAGGACGACCTGACCGATACGAATCTGGTTCATCATGACAAAGCCAACGGTCATCACCACTGTTACCGTTATCATCACCCGTATCTTGGCCCCACGGGTCATCCCCTCCTTATTGATAAAGCTCTCCAGGTTGTTCCTGTAGAGCTTGGTGCCCTTGAACCAGAGGTCAAGCTTTTCTGAGCTCTTGCCAAAGCTGATGAAGGCGAGCAGAAGGAAGGGAAAGGATGGCAACAGCGGTACAATAGCTGCTACTGCCCCTAGGGCTATTCCTACAAATCCTAGTAGTATATAGATATATTTCAAAGCTATTTCCTTTTATTAGAGTTAGGAGTGAGTAACAAAGATAATCCTACTGTTTTGCTTAGGTATCTGTCAAGGAGCGGTAGGGGAGCAGGGCTTTGTGAGATTTATTGTTTTTTCGCTTTTCTGTGGCGCTCCCGTAGCCCCTCTATGCATCTTTCAGTATTCCTTTCCCCCTTTTCTCTCTATCCGCTATCTTTTTTCTTGCCTTTGGGCCCAAGGTGACCGATAGTTATGAGACAGAGCACCCTGCTGTTCTCACAAATAAAACACTTGTATAGAGAGGCTTCCCATGTCCTTCATCCTTCCTACGTACCATGGTCCTGATTTCTCCCTGGAACTCTTCTGTCAGAGTCCTGATGTCACCCTGCAGAGGGCTACAAGGGATGGGGTTGCCCCCAAGGGGTTTCACAGCACATCGATGTTTCCCGAGTACTACAAAGTGGATGGCCGTTGGCTTCTTGCCCGGGAGAGTAGGATGGACTGTCTAGTCGTCCTTGCTGAGGACGGTAGCCTGCAAGTGGTTGAAGGGCGGAGGGTCAAGGCAGGGGATCGCGTTGTCATAGGGCGGACCGAACGTGGAGAGGAGGGCATTTATGTCCATGCCACAGGGTTTCTCCCCCCTGAGGATGGTCATGACGACAAGTTCGTATTTCGTACGGGCAGGTCGCGCGAGACCGCCTTCTCCAGGGACTACGACAAGCTCTACGAGCTATTGCAATACGAGAGGGAACACGGCTTCATCGTCTTTGTCCTCGGTCCTGCTGTTGCCTTTGACAATGACTCCAGACGGGCGATGCAGCTGCTTATTGAGAACGGGTATGTCGATGGTATCCTTGCCGGCAACGCCCTGGCAACGCATGATCTGGAAGCCGGGTACTTCAAGACTGCCTTGGGACAGAACATCTATACCCAGGAAAGCGTGCCCAATGGGCACTACAACCATCTGGATATACTGAATATGGTCCGTGGATATGGCTCCATCGAGACCTTCATCGAAGAGGAAGGGATCAAAGACGGAATAGTCTATGCAATGGTGAAACAGAAGAAGACCCTCGTGCTTGCAGGCTCCATCCGTGATGACGGGCCGATGCCCGAGGTATATGCCAATGTCTACGAGGCTCAGGATGCCATGAGGGCCGTCATGCGCAAGGCTACTACAGTAATAAGCCTTGCTACGCAGCTGCACTCCATAGCGACAGGGAATATGACCCCCTCCTTCAGGGTGGTCGAGGGTGTGGTCCGTCCAGTGTTCATCTACAGTGTCGACATATCAGAGTTCGCTGTGAATAAGCTCAAGGACAGGGGAAGCCTCACTGCAACCGGCATTGTAACCAATGTGCAGGACTTCATCGTAAACGTTGCAAAAGGCCTTAATGGAGGGAAAATCTAGGAGGGTAGGCCCTAGTATGCAAGGATGAGCATGTGGTTAGACTATCAGCAGCTCTTCCTCTGTCATCTTCCCTGGCTTGAAACCGAAGATATGCCTGTTGTGATAGGAGAGATAATGCTCAGTCCCGTCTGGGATCATGTACAGCTCCTTGGAGTCGTCAACCTTGAGCTTCTCCCAGTCTGCTGTGGCTATGCTGGAGGCCAGCACTATCTTCCCATTATTCGGTTTGAAGGTAATGAGTCCAAGGTCAAAGAGCTTGTCATAGGTAGGTGAGAGTATCAGGGAGTTTCTGGGGTTGACCCGCTCCTCATTGCTGGACTCCCTCCAGGGCTTTATGTGGCTTGCAATGAGGATCTTGGGCTCAGCGACACCTGTCACTGCACACCTGTTATTCCATAGCTTCAGGGCATCCTTGCGGTACTGCCCTTGGGCCGTGCGGGTCAGAGTCAGCCGGCTTGTTTCGGTGTGGTCGACTCGATACAACCCCTTGCCCTCATCGGAGACGCTGTTTTTCTGGTATTGAAATCTTTGTTCAACTGCCTGCTCATACTCGTAGAGATGCAGCTCAACCTTGGAGGACTGCCCTGGTGGCAGGATCATCGATCGTATGGGAAGTGCCCTGCCGTAGTAGGTGTAGCTCATCCTTGGCTGTGCCCTGATAAAGACAAACACCTCATGGGTAGCCTCCATCATATACCGCTCGGCATGTTTTCCCCTTGTCTGTCCTTCCCAATGGAGGACCGTCCCGTCAAGGTAGTCTTTGTAGGGGGTGGCATCAGCTCTTTTTTCCAAGGTGATGAGGATGATCAGCAAGTTCTGCCCTTTTCGTGTTATTACCCCTTTGCGCAACATGCTTGACTCTTCCACCAGCAAGACCCTTGCCAGGTCTTCAGTCCTGTAGGTGTTTTCAATCTGAAGATAGTTCAGCAGAGCCTGGGTATAAGGCGTATGGGTATGCATCTCCTCTCCAGGATACGCCAGTTTGTGCGTACAGTCCAGATCCTTTTTAGACCATAAAAGCAGCTCCCTGACCATGTAGCATCTTTAGCCCTATCCCAGAAGGGAGTTTTTCCTTGAGTAAAATAGCCCTTCTTCTCCCGTATACTTTGGTGTAAGATAGGACAATCATTACTTCTGAGGAGCTTTCATGCAGTACTCCCTTTTAGCCCTCGATCTCGACGGCACCCTTACCAACAGCCAGAAAGAGGTTACCTCCCGTTCCAAGCAAGCCATTGAGGCTGCCTTGAACCTGGGCGTCTGTGTCACCCTTGCCAGTGGTCGCCCTGTCCTGGGCATCGAACCTCTTGCCCGCGAGCTTGGCCTGTTCTCCCGCCACGCCTATATCCTTGCCTACAACGGGGCCCAGCTGATCTCGTGTGAAACCGATGAGGTTGTCTGGCAGAGGACAGTGCCCCTTGATGCCATAGAGAGTGTCTTCACCTATGCAAGGTCCAAAGGGCTTGCTTCCCTCGCCTATGATAGTGAGGGCGTTATCACCGAGATGCCTCTTGACCCGTATGTATATAAGGAAGCGTACAACAACACTATCCCCATCAGGGGAGTTGAAGACCTTCTCTCTGAGGTTACTACCGAACAACCCAAGGTCATGATAGTGGGCGAGCCCTCTTTGCTGCTCGCTGCCCAAAAGGAGTTGCAAGTCCTGCTTGGCGATCGCGCTGACGCATCCTTCAGTGAACCCTATTTTATGGAGATTACCGCCAAGGGCGTACAGAAAGCAGCTTCGCTTGATGTCCTGCTCTCCCTGATAGGCAAGGATCGTTCAAGCCTGATGGTTGTGGGCGATGGGCTTAATGACGTTCCCATGCTCGTTATAGCCGGCCTTGCCGTGGCGATGGAAAACTCCTCTGAGGAGGTGAAAGCCCACGCTCACCTGGTGACCGCCTCCAACGATGATGATGGCGTTGCCCTTGCCATCGAAGAGCATATCCTGGGTATGGGGTAGGGGTATCTGTCATGGCGTCAACAAAATAGTAATTTCTGCCACAAGCTTGATAAAATATTACATGGCCTACTTTTTTTTCCTACATATCAAACGCTCAAACAGTAAATCGTATGGTACAATGCAAGTTATATAGCATGTTACCTAATTTTAAGGAGGATTACATGAAGAAGGTATTAGTTTTCTTGATGGTGCTGGTTGTAGCTACAACCATGTTTGCACAGGGGGCCAAAGAGGCTCCGGCAGCAGTTGGAGGCAAACCAACTATCCGTCTGCTCACCGATGCCACAGGTATCGACGACAAGTCCTTTAACGCAGCAGCCTGGAAAGGTATCGTAGCATTCTATGGCGACACGGTGGAAAATGCTGCCAATCGGGGAAAACTCTACGATGTAGTGACCGCTCAGACCCAGGATATGTACATCCCCAACCTGCGCCAAGCTGCAGATGAGGGCTATGACATTATCATGGTCACCGGCTTTACCTGGGCAGATGCCCTTGGTGAGGTTGCTCCCGAGTATCCTGACCAGCAGTTTGTCATTGTTGACGTCAACTGGGTAGGACACCCCAACGTGCAGGAGTTTATTTACAGCGAAGAGGAAGGCTCTTACCTGGTGGGGCTGGTTGCAGCCTTGCAGGCCAAGGAGGATGGCATCAGCAATCCTAAGTTTGGCTTTATCGGTGGAGTTCCCGGAAGCACCATCACCAAGTTTGAGATGGGCTATGTGCAGGGTATTCTCTCTGTATTCCCCAACGCTTCAATTGTTGACTACTACGCTAATGACTGGGGCAAGCCCGAGCTTGCCAAGGCCCAGGCTAAAAACTGGTTTGACAGTGGTGTCTATTGTATCTTCAGTGCTGCCGGCGGAACAGGCAATGGAACCATCGCCCAGGCCAAGGAGTACAGGATGCAGGGTAAGAACGTTTGGGCAATCGGCGTAGACAGTGACCAGTTCTCTGACGGCCTGTATACCGATACCAAGAGTGCTGTATTGACCTCCATGCTCAAGCGCGTTGAGAACTCCTCATTGAAGGTTCTCAAGGAAGCTGAAGAGAAGACCTTTAAGGGTGGTGTCGTAGAGATGCGCATGGCAGACGAAGGTGTAGGCTACTCCCAGGCTAATCCTGAGCTCTCCAAGGCTGTCATAGCGAAAGTCGAGGAAGCCAAGGCTGACGTCATTGCTGGAAAGATCAAGCTGTACAAGACCTATAAGGATGCACTTGCAAATGGTGCCGCTCCTAGGGGCCTTTCTGCTCTTGACGACTAATACGCAGAGGTATTGCGAGGCCGGCAGGAAACTGCCGGCTCTCTTCCTGGTCATTGGCAACAGTGAGCAGAGAGAGAGCTTGTAAGGAGCTGAGGGTGAGTGAATATGCAATTGAGATGGTGGGCATCACCAAGACCTTCCCCGGTGTCATCGCCAACGACAAGGTAACACTGCAGGTACGGGAAAAAGAGATTCATGCCCTCCTTGGTGAAAATGGAGCGGGCAAGTCTACACTGATGTCCATTTTGTTCGGTGCCTACAGCGCCGACAGTGGTACCATCGCCATTAATGGAAAACAAATGGAGATCAAGAACCCCAATATTGCCACTGAGCTGGGAATTGGGATGGTGCATCAGCACTTCAAACTGGTGCAGAACTATACGGTAACAGAGAATATCGTCTTGGGTATGGAACCCACCAAGATGGGAGGTCTCCTTGACTTGGGCACTGCGAGCAAGCGTGTTGCCCAGATAAGCGAAAAGTACGGCCTCGCTGTCGATCCCTCCTCCATCATCGAGGATATAACAGTAGGACAGCAGCAGCGGGTGGAGATCCTCAAGACGCTCTACCGTAATGCGAATATCATCATATTTGATGAACCGACAGCGGTGCTGACCCCTCAGGAAGTCGATGAACTGATGGACATCCTGCGCCTATTGCGCCAGGAGGGCAAGACCATCATCCTCATTACCCATAAGCTCAAGGAGATCAAGGACGTCGCCGACCGGTGCACGGTTCTCAGACGGGGCAAGTACATAGGGACTGTGGACGTGTCCTCTGTCAGCGAGCAGGACCTTGCCGAGATGATGGTAGGGCGCGCGGTCAGGTTTGAAATCGACAAGCCTGAGATGCAGGCAGAAGGGGTTGTCCTTTCCCTGCAAGGGGTGAGTGTCAACAACGCATTAGGGCATGAGAAGGTCAAGGATTTAAGTTTGGATGTCCGTTCGGGAGAGATCGTGGGCATAGCGGGTGTCGATGGCAATGGGCAGACAGAGCTGCTTGAGGCGATCATAGGCCTGGGCCCGGTAAGCAAGGGCTCGATCTTCCTCGATGGAGAGGAGATCACCGCCCTCTCCATCCGTTCCCGTATCGAGCGTGGCTTGGGGTACATCCCCGAAGATAGGCACAAGTACGGCCTTGTCGGGCAGTTCTCCATCTATGAGAACTGTGCACTGAAGAACTACTACCTGGAAATCTATAGGAACAAGTACGGCCTCTTGGATTTTTCCAAGATGCACGCTGATGCAGAGACCTTGATCGAGCAGTTTGATATACGTGCAGGAGAAGGGGCCCTCACCCCTGCCTCCTCCCTTTCAGGAGGGAACCAGCAGAAGGTCATCGTCGCCAGGGAGATTGCCCTCTCGCCGAAGGTGTTGGTTGTGGCACAGCCGACCCGGGGCTTGGATGTGGGGGCCATTGAGTATATACGCAAGCGCATCATAGAGGAGAGGGGAAAGGGCAGGGCGATCCTGCTGGTCTCCTTTGAGCTTGATGAGATCATGAATCTCTGTGACCGCATAGCAACCATCAGCAAGGGGAGTATCGTAGCAGTGAACAAGCAGCATGAGGTTACAGAGCGGGAGATCGGCATGATGATGGCAGGCTCCAAGAGAGAGGAGGCCTTCCTATGATGCATGTGAAACAGAAACAGGGACTCCTGCAGTCTGATGGGGCAGTCTCTGTCATGGTTGTCCTGTTGGGCTTCCTGTGCGGGACTATCCTTATAGCCCTGGTGGGTAAGAACCCCCTGAACATGTACAAGGCGATCTTGCAATCGCTGTCGGGCTATAATGTTGACAACGGCAAGATGAATGTCCGCTATATAGGGGAGACGCTCAACTACTCGGTTCCCTTTATCCTTTGCGGTCTTTCCATGGCTTTTGCCAACCGTGTCGGGCTGTTCAATATAGGTGGGGAGGGGCAGTACATCATGGGCATGACCATGGCTCAGACCATAGCCCTGCTAGGTCCGACCATACCTTACTTTCACTGGATGCTTGCAATTCTGGGTGCTGTGCTCATCGGAGCCTTCTGGGGGGGGATCGTCGGGGTGCTTAAGGCCAAGTATGAGGTTTCGGAGGTTGTCTCGACCATCATGCTCAACTATATCGCCCTCTACCTCTCCAGGATCATCTGTCTGCAGCTGCCTGGGGCAACCACCTACAAGACAGCCAACTTCCCCGAGACAGCCCTGATAGGAAACAGCTTCTTTCAGAAGATCACCAACAACTCCATGCTGAACAACGGCATCTTCATGATGATCATTGCCGTAGTGCTCTACTGGTTCATCATGGAGAAGACCAGCCTTGGCTATGGCATGCGTGCCACAGGATTCAACAAGGAGGCGGCGCGCGCTAGCGGCATTCCCGTAGTGAAGAGTATCGCCCTTTCCATGGCGATAGCCGGCGCTTTTGCCGGCCTTGCCGGTGGTATTGTAGCCCTGGGATCCTTTAAGTACGGACGGGTGCTCTCGGGGATGGACAACTATGGCTTTGAAGGTATTGCCGTTGCCCTGGTGGGTAACTCCACTGCCTTGGGAACCATGTTGGCGGGCTTCCTCTTTGGTATGCTCAAGAATGCTCAGGCCTTGATGCAGAGCAAGCAGATTCCCAAGGAGATCACCTTTATCATCCAGGGTCTCATAGTCATTTTCATCGCCTTGCGTTCGGCCTTGAAACTCTATCGCGAGTACTTGGACAAACGCGCCCTGCAAAAGGAGGTAGGTGTAAAATGAGTATGATACTTGGCATGTTCCCTTCAATCCTTATGATAGTGGCTCCCATCCTCATCACCGCCATCGGCGGCATGATCTGTGAGAAGTCGGGAGTAGTCAACATCGCCCTCGAAGGCCTGATGGCCATCGGGGCGTGTACCGCAGCCTCAGCCCACGTATTGATGGAGAGTGCGGGGGTCCCCCACCAGCTCTCCATCGTCCTCGCGCTTATTTCCGGAGCCTTTGCCGGTGGGGCCTTCTCCCTGATCCACGCTGTGGCGGCGATCAACCTCAATGCAGACCAGACCATCAGCGGAACCGGAATCAACCTGCTCTCCAGCGGGGTGACCATCTTTGCTTCCCAGATCCTCTTCTCCGCAGACCGGACGCGTGAGTTCAGGATGGGGATGCAGACTGACTTTTTGGGAATCTACCCCACAGCTTACATCGCCATCGGCGTGGTGGTCCTCTCCTGGTTCATGCTCTACAAGCTGCCCTTTGGAATGCACCTGCGCTCCTGTGGGGAACACCCCAGTGCTGCTGAGAGCGTGGGCATCAACGTCAAGCGGATGCGCTACTTTGCCGTGCTCTCCAGTGGAGTCCTGGCAGGCCTTGCAGGGGGGTGCGTTGTGCTTACACAGACCATCCAGTACACCTCCAATACTATCAACGGACGAGGCTTCATAGCCTTGGCTGCAGTCTCCTTCGGCCGTTGGAAACCCCTAGGTGTCCTGGGGGCGGCGTTCCTCTTTGGAGCTGCCCAGGCCTTTGCCATCATAGCGAACAACATCCCGGCCCTGCGCGTGTTGCCTACCGAGGTATTCAACATCTTGCCTTATGTGACCACCTTGGTTGCACTGGTCTTGTTCAGTGGCAAGAACTATGCCCCGCGGGCAGCAGGCAAACCCTATGAGAAGGGGGCCTCCTGATGACACCACATATCAAGGCAAAGCGGGGCGATATCGCCCCCATAGTCCTCGCTCCTGGCGATCCTTTGCGCGCTCGTCTGGTTGCAGAGAAATTTCTCACCGATTCGCGCCTGGTTACCGATATACGTAATGTCCTGGGGTATACCGGCAGGTACAGGGGCAAGGAGGTCAGTGTCCTTGCCACCGGCATGGGAGGACCCTCTGCTGGAATCTATAGCTATGAACTGTTTACCGCGTATGAGGTCGACACAATCATCCGCATCGGTACCTGTGGTGGATTTACTGAGGCAATAGCGGTAGGGGATCTTATATTCGCCATGACAGCGAGTACCGACTCTGCGTGGGCCCATCAGTACAACTTGAAGGGGACACTCAGCCCCGCTTGTGATGCTCCCCTGTTGTTTCAGGCAGTGGGCCAAGCCCAACGCCTAGCTCACGCCCATCATATTGGAATGGTCTTTTCCAGCGACCTTTTCTCCTCCTACAACGCCTTGGGTGAGGATAGTTGGAAGGCTTGGGCCCGCATGGGTGCTCTTGCGCAGGATATGGAGAGCTACGCCCTCTACGCCACAGCTGCGTGGTGTAAGAAGCGCGCCCTCTCCATCTTGACTATGACAGACTGCTGTGTAACTAACAGAGGACTTGCCGATGAGGACCGCATTACAGCCCTCTATCCGATGATCTCGGTAGCCTTGGAAACAGCATGGGAGGCTCTATGACATTTTTAGAAGCTATGCAGGGTCGTTTTGCTTGCAAGCTTTATGCTGATATGGAGATAGAGGAGGCTGACATCCTCTCTATCCTGGAGTATGGGCGGCTGACACCGACCTCCTTTGGCCTTGAGATGTGGTCTTTTCATCTGGTGGAGAATCCATTGATGCGAAAAGAGCTCTACCACGCTTGCTTTGACCAGGATTCGGTGTTGAGCGCCCCGTTTAGCATCATTACACTCACCAGGCCTCCCTCCTACCTCCATCCCGATGGGGAGGCGGTCAAGGCTCGGGGGATACGCTTCCCCGGCTCCCTCTCCCTCTTTGTAGAGGACTATCGCCCGTACTATGATTTTTTGGTTGAGGAGGACCGCCTTGAGTGTTGGTCCCGTAGCCAAGGCTACTTGGCGGTGGCCAACATGATGACCGGAGCCGCAGCTCTAGGAATCCAGAGCTGCGCCATTGAAGGCTTTGACGAGGCTTCTGTGCTCACCCTTCTTGGCCTTGAGCGAAAAGAGTGGATGGTCTGCATGGTCATCCCCTTCGGCTACCCTGCAGAACCTGCACGCCCTAAGATTCGGGAATCCCTGGATGAGCTGGTGGTGCGCCACCGCTAGTCCAGGGCGAGAAGAGCCTGGTCCATGAGCGACCAGAAGCCGGTGGTGTCTGCTCCCTTGGCAACCAGGACCCCACCACTTGCACAATCAGCGCCTCTGAGCGTCTTTCCATAGGAAAAGGGGTCATCCAGCTCGACTGAGACCTCGTGCCTTTCGTACGTGAAGAGGCTTGGGTCGATAAGGTATGCTATACAGAGGGGGTCATGCATGGCAGGGTGGCCGGCCCCTTGCCTCTGATAGTTCGCCATATAGGTATCCATACAGGCACAAAACAGCTTTGATCCCTCTCCAGTGAAGGTCTTGTAGCGTGCAAGAGCCTCTGGTGAGAGGGTGACCTTTGTTGTACAGTCCAGAGGGAACATCACCAAAGGCGCCCCGCTTGAGAGGACTGCCTGGGCAGCTTCAGGATCTGCATAGATGTTGAACTCCGCCTCGGAGGTGACATTTCCCCCCACAAACGAGCCGCCCATCAGCACGATCTCCTTGACAAGGTGTATAATCTTGGGCTCTTTTTGCATGGCAAGCGCTATGTCGGTCAACGGCCCCACCGGGACCAGCGTTATCGCACCGGGGTTGGCCATGATGGTATCGACGATAAAGCTGATGCCGCTTCCTTCTTTTTGTTGCTGGCGTTTTCTTGGTGCGAAAAGGGGTCCGTCAAGACCACTTTCCCCATGGAAATCTCCAGCATGGACACGCTCTCGCTGCAATGGCTTGGAAGCGCCTGCATATACAGGAGCCTCTAGTCCCAGCACTTCACAGACGTTGAGGGTGTTCTCAAGCGTTTTTTCCAGATCGACATTACCACTTGTTGCGACCAGACCTTCCAGATGGAGCGATGGCGATCCTGCAGCGAGGATGATGGCCGCTGCATCATCGAGGCCTGTATCCACGTCTATAATAATTCTTTGCATTTAGGAAATCTCCTTTTTTGTCTTGGGAAGCATGATGTTCAAGGCTACGGCAACTATTGTTGCAAGGACTACCGGTGACTGGCCGAAGATTACCAGAAACCATTCGGGAAAGGTTGAGATTGCAGCTGAGGATTCGGCTATGCCGATTCCCAAGGCTGCAGAGAGTCCTACGATGGAGGTGTTGCGATAGTTCATCTCTTCTGAGACAACCAGTTTCATACCGGTCATCGCTATCGAGGCGAAGACAGAGATGGTAGCCCCTCCGAGGACTGCCTGGGGTATGGTGGTCAGCACTGCTGAGAACTTGGGCACAAGCCCTGCGACCAGCAAAATCAGGGCAGCAAAGCCGAGTGTGATGCGGTTGATGACCTTTGTCGTGGTGACGATACCCACGTTTTGGCTGTACGTTGCGGTAGGAAGACCGCCAATTAGGGAGCCCAGGAGGTTGGTGAACCCATACCCGATGATACCCGATCGCAACTCGGTGGTGGTGGGTTCTCGCCCCATCGATCCCACCGTGGTGGCGGTAAAGTCCCCGATTGCCTGGATGGCATTGATGGCAAAGAGTACTCCCAGGGCAAAACAGGCCGAAATCTCAAACTTGATACCAAAGTGCATAATGGTGGGAAGGTGAAAAAACTCAGCTGTTGTGATGGAGGTGAAATCAATAATACCCAAAAACAGGGAGATGATGTAGCCGACGATGATACCGATGAGAATCGAGGCAAGTTTGAAGATGCCCCTGCCAAAGTGATTGAGTGCTGTCACTACCGTCAGGGTAATGATGGCGAGTATCCAGTTCTGGGCAGAGCCGAAGGTGGGACTTCCCACCCCTCCTGCCATGTAGTTGATGGCGGTGGGGTAGAGTGAGAGCCCGATGGTGAATACCACCGTGCCGGTGATAAGCGGAGGGAAGAACTTGCGCAGCTGCTTGACGAATATCCCTACAATGATAGCGACAATACCCCCTACCACCTGAGCTCCGAAGATGGTGGCTATATCGTAGCCTGCAGCGATTCCCTGCATGCTGGGCAGGTAGGCAAAGCTGACTCCCAGGATTACCGGAAGCCCTGAACCCAGATATTTTCCCAGGGGGAAGAGTTGGAGAAAGGTTGCCAAGGCAGCGATTACCAAAGCCCCTTGGACCAGTATGATGCTGTCATACGCTGAAAGGTTCGCTACCCTGGCAAGTATGAGAGCCGGGGTGACACAGCCTACTATCATGGCTACCACATGCTGGGTTGCCAAAGGAAGTGCATGCTTGAAGGAGGGGACTCCTTCCAACGTAAAAATGGTCGTTCTCTGTAGTGATTTCATGGACCTATCCTTTTGGAAGTTCTTTTGGATGGTAGCATACCACCCTAGGCAGATAAAGGGAAAAGGGTAAAAACAGTGGTAGTTCCGGAAGAAAAGCCTGAATTATCAGGGTGTTTTGTACAATTGTCCTCTTACTTGTCAGGAAACTAAAACATACAAGGGGAGAGGAAGCCAGACTGTTTTCAGATAGAACTGCAGGGGTACTTTGTGCTATTATCTTTCGTATGAGAATAATACAAACACCAGTTGGAAAGAACCAGGTACCCCTTACCGGCTACCTGCAGGATTTTACCCAGGATGGGGGTATTCGGAATATCAGGCCTACGGTGGTTATCTGCCCCGGTGGAGGATATCGTTTTCGTTCGGAGAGGGAGCGCGACCCTGTAGCCCTACACTTTTTGTCGATGAGCTACAACGTCTTTATACTGGACTATTCGGTACAGCAAGAGGCGTCGAATCTCAATCCGCTTATCGAGGCAAGTGAAGCGATCGTCAAGATCCGCGACCATGCGGTGGATTGGATGTGTGACCCCAACAGCATAGCCATTGTGGGCTTCAGTGCAGGAGGCCATGTCGCAGCATCGCTGGCGACGTTGCACGACCATCCGCGCCTACAGGCACTCACCGATACCAAGGGGGGCCTGAACCGCCCCGATGCCGCCATTCTCTGCTATCCGGTCATCTCCACCAAGGAGGGCATTGGTCATAAGGAGAGTGCCGACTGGGTAAGTGGAAAAAGTGAGGAGGACCGCGCCCTGTTCAGCCTGGAGGACCAAGTTACTGAAACTACAGCTCCCTGCTTTATCTGGCATACGGTCACTGACGCCTCTGTACCGGTGGAGAACAGCATGCAGTTCGCCTCCGCCCTTAGGGCCAAGGAGATTCCCTTTGCCCTGCATCTCTTCACCGAAGGTGACCATGGTCTTTCGATGTGTACCCACGAGGTAGGCACACCCCACCAAGTGTGTAAGGCTTGGGTAGGGCTTGCTTCCTCCTGGCTCAACGACAGGTTCGACCACGTCCTATAGGCTTTTCAGGATCCCTTCTGCTGCTCGGATTCCACTTGCCCAGGCACCGGTTATACCACGACTGGTGCCTGCTCCATCGCCGGCGAACCATACATCCTCGTGGACACGAAAGTGTTCATCGAGGTATGCCGGTTTGTTGGCGTACAGCTTGATCTCAGGGTAGTACATGATGGTTGAAGGGTGCAGGACACCCGGCACGATAGTATCCAGATTCTTCATAGCTCGCCAGATGGAGCGCAAGATCTTTGCAGGGATTGCAAGAGAGATGTCCCCCGGGCAGCAACTCTTCAGCGTTGGTTCAAAGTCAAAGAGGTCGCTACTGAAACTCTCCTCCTTGCTTCTGGAACCGAGGCGGAAATCCCCTACGCGTTGCATCAGGGGTTTGCCTCCTCCCATCAGGGCAGCCTGCAGGCCAAGATTCTCGGCAAAGGCCTGCCCGCTTGCCAAAGGAGCGGTGAAGCGTACCGTATTGAGGATGGCGAAGTTTACCAGCCCGTTGTCCTTTTGGGCGTCTGCAGAGAATGCGTGGCCGTTGACCGAGTGCCAGGGCTCCCCTTGGTTGGTGGCATACCGCTCGCGCACCACATGAGCGTTGCCACTGTTGGTGCAAAAGGTCCTCACCTTGTCAGGGAAGTAGAATTTCGGATCATAGTAGTCTTTGACGATAGGATAGTGCTCGATGCGCGTCTCCACCCTCACTCCGATATCTACGATGTTGTCGACAAAGGGGACCGAGAGGGTGCGCATGAGATCCTGGAGGAAGTGAAAGCCCTTCCTCCCTGGTGCTACCAAGAGCTTGTTATACCCTATCTCCCTTTTCTCGGTGGTGATGTACTTCTCTTTTTGGTGAATGTTCTCCATAGCCTCGCCTAAGGCGAGTTCGACCCCAAGCTCCTCCAGTTGTAGGAGCAACTCCTTGATCAAGCGCAGCCCTCCGTCTGTGCCCAGGTGAGTCTGCTTGATATCCAAGAGGGTGCAGCCCAAGCGTTCTGCCCTTTTCTGGTAGACGTGGATGTTGCTTTTGGGAAGAAAGGACGGCTTCAGGAATGCAATGACCTCTGCAAGGTAGTGATCGGCATCCTCTTTCTCCCAGTACTCGGTAGGAAACCCGATGGGGTAGGTGAAATTCATCTTGCAGTCGTTACGCATCCCTCCGGTGGAGGCCCTCTCCCTGTCCAGCATGAGAATCTTGAGGTGCGGCCTGTTCTTAGCAATAGTGAAGGCAGCTCCCATTCCTGCAGGTCCACTTCCGACTATCACGATATCAAATTTTTCCATGTAGGCCCTCCAAACGATGCGGAAGTTTTTTTCTTCCGCGGTATTATCCCCAATCCCACCTCTTTGGTAAAGCCCTCTTTGTTTTCAAATGTATTGTAAGAATAGGGAAAAGAGAGTACCATTCCCTAATAGGAATAGTAGTTTGGAGACAACACGATGTATATAAGTACAAAGCAAGCAGCCCTCCAGTGGGGTATTTCTGAGCGTAGGGTCCGTATCCTCTGTTCCGAAGGGAGGATCGATGGGGTGATGCGCAGCGGTTGGGCTTGGAACATCCCCCGTGATGCAACAAAGCCCTCTGATGGGCGACAACTACGTCACCTGAAGAATGTCGACCTGCGTATCGGGACCATGAACTTTTCTTCCTTGGAGGAGAAGAAGGAGCTTTTTCTCTCACATAACAAGAGTGAACAGCAGATGCTTCTCATCTTCAAGAACTCCGTCTTTCGCTTTGTCCTGGGTACCTTTGCCTGTGATGACCTGGTGATGGACAGCGACGATCTTGCCGTGCTCTATTCCGGATCCTTCTCCCCCTCTCTCACCTTCGATGCCCAACTGCTCGCCCTCAATGTGCGCTCTCTGTTGCTGCGCTTCGTCCAGGAAAGCGGCCTGGGCCCGGGATACAAGAGGGTGCAGAACACCCCTTTCTTTACTGAAGGGCGTCTGGTTCAGCTCTACCGCTCCCTAATGCAGGGTATCGATGATGAGGCAGGGGTGCACTACAGAGAGCTTGAGGGCGACGATGATGAGAGCGGTCTGCCTGTCGCTACACAGATGGAGATTCTCATGCGCCAGTATGAAATGGACTGGAAGGCCCTCCATCCGCTTGTGCGTTCCCTCTTTTTATTTGGCGAACTACTTCGCATTCGACCCTTTGGTCGTTATGATGTGGTCTTTGCATCCTTGGTCCTGGCAGGGGAGCTGCTTGCAAGCGGCTTTCCTCCAGCCTTTGTCGATGTGGACCAGGTCAACGAGTTCAAGGCATCGCTGATGCTTACCCGTACAAGGGGCAACTATCAGCACATAGTAAGAATACTTGAGCAGTCGTTGCACCATGAAATTGCGCTCTATGTGCGCAAGGAGCGTTTCGTATGAAATATGATTACTTTTTCCAGAACGCAACCATCGTGGACGGATCTGCCCTGAGCTCGTTCGTCGGTGATGTTGCGATCAAGGATGATATGATAGTTACGGTCTCCCAAGGGGGAGCTACCCCTTCGGGAACAGCCTTTGATGCTACAGGTCTTATCCTGTGCCCGGGCTTTATTGATATCCACGGCCATAGTGAGCTTGAAGTGCTGAAAAACCCCTCCATGGATCCAAAGATCCAGCAGGGGATAACCACCGAGGTCGCAGGAAACTGTGGGATCGGAGTATATCCCCTCTCTGAAGAGAATCATTCCCTCAATAAGCAGGTCCAAGATGTACTTGGTCACTACTCTCCCTTTACCTGGAAGAGCTTTGCCGGATATGCAAAAACGTGGAGACAAGGGGGAAGTGGTACCAATATGGCATTTTTGCAAGGACACAGCCCGTTGCGTTTCTTTGCCCTCGGGGGAAATGCAAACCGTCCGGCCACAAAAGCTGAGGTCTCAGTCATGTGCCGCATGCTTGAGCAGAGCTTCCAGGAGGGGTGCATAGGATTTTCAAGTGGCCTCTACTACGCTCCTTGCTTGTTTGCCGACCGACGGGAGCTTCTTGCACTGCTGCGTGTGGTAAAGAAGCATGACCGCCTCTTTGCCGTCCACATGCGCTGTGAAGGCCATGATGTGCTTGAAGCGATGGAGGAGGTCCTTGACCTTGCTCGTCGCACTGGGGTGAGGATGCAAATAAGTCACTTGAAGGCTGTCGGACGAGTAAACCAGATATTGGTTCCCCAGATGCTTGCCTTGCTGGAGAGTGCCAGACTAGAGGGTATAGACGTGATGTTCGACCAGTATCCTTACAAGTTTGGCTCGACAAGCCTTTTCAGTCTGCTTCCTCCGCACTATTTGCGCCTCAGTCGCGAAGACCTGCAAAAACTTCTAAAAAGCCCCAAGGAGAGGACAGCCATTAAGGAAGCCATGCAGGACCCCGAAGGGTGGGACAGTTTGTATGAACTGTGTGGATGGGATGATATTACTGTCATCGCCCTGGACAGCAATAAACACTATGAGGGGCTCACCCTTACCGAGATAGCCAGCCAGAGAGCCCAGGGGCCCTTTGATTCGTTCTTTGATCTGCTTATGGAGGAGAAGGGGACTGCCCTGATGACAGACATAAATCAGAGCCAGGATTCGCTGAAGCGAATTCTGAGCCACCCCTTGATGAGCTTTGGAACCGACGCCCTCTATGCCGGGACAAAGAGCCATCCTCGCTCCTACCAAGCTGCCATCCATCTCCTGGACCGGTACTGGAAGCAGCAGGACCTGCTGCCCTTGGAGACCTTGATTAGCAAGATGACCTCTTCTCCTGCCACCCGTCTCGGCCTTGTGGACCGGGGGAGGATACAACAGGGGTATAAGGCCGACCTTGTCATTTTCGACCCCCTCACTCTCAAGGACAACTCGACTGAGGACGACCCTACGGCAAAGCCTGACGGGATGGTCCTGGTGATGGTAAATGGAAGGCTCGCCTTTTTTGAAGGGGAGCCTACAGGAGTCTGTTCGGGATCTTTGCTTTCGTAACGCTACTCGTAGCGCTGGAGGAACTTCTTGGTCCTCTCATTCTTAGGGTTGTTGAACAACTCTTCAGGCTTGCCCTCTTCAACGATGAGTCCGTCATCCATGAAGATTACCCTGTCGGAGATGTCCCTGGCAAAGGACATCTCGTGGGTGACCACTATCATGGTCATCTTCTCTTTTGCAAGGGTCTTGATGACTTTTAGAATCTCACCGGTAAGTTCGGGATCCAGTGCACTGGTAGGCTCGTCAAAGCAGAGCACCTCAGGATTAAGGGCAAGGGCCCGCGCTATGGAGACCCTCTGTTGTTGGCCTCCGGAGAGATGGCAGGGATAAGCTTTCTCCTTATCCTCAAGACCCATTTTCACCAAGAGCTCTCGTGCTATCTTTTCAGCCTCAGACCTGGTCTTTTTCAGGACATGCATCGGAGCTTCTGTTATGTTGCGCATCACACTCATATGGGGGAAGAGGTTGAAGTTCTGGAATACCAGGCCAAAGTGCAGGCGCACTTTGTGCAGGGTGCTTTTTGGTGAGTAGCGAACCTCACCTTTCTCGTTCGTGCTGACCATGATGTCGCCGCAGACCTCTATAGATCCCTTGTCCACGCTCTCAAGTTGGGTGAGGCAGCGAAGCAACGTGCTTTTGCCGCTGCCGGAGGGTCCGATGACCGAAAGTACTTCGCCTCTATTCAGGGTAAAGGAGATGCCCTTGAGGACCCCAAGGCCATTAAAGCCTTTTTCCAGGTCAGTAACTGATACGATCTGCATACTCGCTCCTAGTTGTAGTAGTTGAGCTTTGCCTCGAGCTTGTCAAAGCTCCTGGCAACGACGGCGTTCATGATAAAGTAGAAGATACCTGCTATGAAGATGGGCATCGTGGAGAACTGTCGTGCCGAGGCGTTCTGGGCAACCCGAAAGAGCTCGGCAACCCCGATGGTCTGGGCCAAGGCGGTATCTTTTACCAGGGTGATGACCTCGTTTCCCATTGCCGGGATAATGCGCTTGATCACCTGGGGAGTCACCACATGGGTAAAGGTGTGGATCTTGGAGAAGCCGAGTACCTCACTGGCCTCGAACTGCCCTTTGGGTATCGACTGGATGCCCCCTCGGTAGATCTCTGCAAAATATGCGGCATAGTTGATCACGTAGGCCACGATGACTGCGGTGAACCGGTCATAGGAGGTGCCGAAGATATAGTAGGGAGCAAAATAGACAAATATAAGTTGCAAGATCAAAGGTGTTCCCCGCATGATCATGATATAGGCATTGACCAAGGAGGAGACAACCGAGTTGTTCGCCATCCTGCCCTTTGCTACCAGGACTCCCAGAGGTACGGAGAAGAGCAGGGTGAGGGAGAATATCTTTAGGCTCGTCCCTGTTGCCTCAAGCATCTGAAGGAGTAACTTTCCCATCTGCGCCCAGTTAATGGCATTGATGCTTGCAGCAATGTTAGCTGGCATCTGTTGGAGTAGCTCTACCATGGAAATCTCCTATTGATCGTAGTCCCATCTCTGTCTGTGCAGTGAGTAAGAAAAAGGGCACTTGCTCTGAATGGATGCATGAGACAAGAAACGGGGAGCCTAAGCTCCCCGTCATAGTAGCGAATTATTTATTTTCCGACAACCGTGATATCGGCACCGAACCACTTTGTAGCGATTGTAGCCAGGGACCCGTCGTCAGCCATGGCCACCATCTGGGCCCAGACCTCGTCAGCAAGCTTCTGCTCGCCTTTACGGAATCCGACGCCATAGGCCTCTTTGGTGAGGTATTCATCGAGAATCCTAAAGTCCTTGCCGCTACGGTTGATGTTGTCGTTTGCCACCAGGAGGTCGAGGATCAGGGCATCGATACCCCCGATCTCAAGATCCATCAGGCCTGTGAGGTTCTCTTTGAACTCAACAACGCTCTTGATGCTGGACTTGAATGCAGGGCTGTTGTCCAAAGCCTCAGATGCAGAAGAGCCAGCCTGCAGGCCGACGGTCTTCTTGGCAAGGGAGGCGAGAGTGGTGTAGGGGGAGTCGCTCTTGACCACTACCACCTGTGCATTGTTTACATAGGGTAGGGTGAAGGTCATGGCGGCAAGCCTGTCTTCGGTGATGGTGAAACCATTCCAAATACAGTCGATGTTGCCGGTGTTCAGTTCCTGTTCCTTGGCATTCCAGTCTATGGGTTGCAGCTTCAGCTCAACACCCATGCGCTTGGCGACACTCTTGGCCAGGTCAACATCAAAGCCTACGATCTCATTATCAGCATCACGGAATCCCATGGGGGGGAAGCTGTCATCGAGGCCCATGATGAGTGTGCCTTTGTCGAGTACTTTCTGCAGCGAGTTGTCGACCCCAGGAGCCTGTTCTTTTGATCCAGCTGCAAAGAGGCCCGAGGTCAGCAGCAACAGTGCTACCAGGGCAATAGTGATTTTTTTCATAGTGATTCTCTCCTATTTTCATGTGCCGAAAGGCATATAAGGGAAGTTTAGCTGGATAGAGAAGAAATATCCAGCCCTATTGCATATTTATTCATATGTTGCATAAAATATTTTGATTCTTCTCGTTTATTAGGGAAAGAAGAGAGGAAAATACGCTCTATTGTATATGCTGGTTGGGTCCTGTCTCCTACAATGATGCTTACAAGTAGTACTCAAATAACCCAACAAACTTGGAAAACAGCCAGGGCGGCTTTGTATCCTTAGCAACTCCTCCATAGGAGTAATCTTCCTGGACCAGCACACTGGTATCCATAAAATTCTGGATTGCATCACCGAGGTTGGAGGCAAAGCGTTCACTTTCGATGATGAGCATGGATTCGGTGTTGATGTAGCTACTGCGAGAATCAAGGTTGAAGGTTCCTATGACGCTGATCTCTTCATCAAAGATGTAGCTCTTGCCGTGGATGGAGTCAGGACCCTGATACTCATGGACCTGGGATACGGTGTCCACTATCTGTTCTCTATGGTTGTAATATCCGCCCATGGCGATGGGGTTCGGACTCGCTCTCTTTGCATTGGTCAGGATAGAGACCAACTCCATAGCAATGTCATGTTCCCCTATCAAGGTCCGCATACTCCTAGTGGGTATGATGTAGGGACTCTGGACAAAGATGGACGACTGGGCTTGGGAGGCGAGGTAGAGCAGGGCCTTCAGGGTCCAGGGGTCCTTCTTTTTCCTGCCAAGGGGGTTGTGGGTAAACTGGGTGGATTTGGTTGGATAGGTACGCTTCATCCAGTCTACCGGTTGAAACAACTCAGGATGCTCGCCCTTGACCGTCCTGTAGTGCTCCCGGGCTTTTTGATTGGAAACTTCTGCCCTTGCTATTTGGCCCTTGGTGATCCTTTTCCTGTGGACCTTGGTATGCTTGTACTCCCACAACTGGTTATAGTAGTGTTGCATATCCCCAATGACACTCGTCTCTGTTCCCTCATGGTATATGAGGGCATCACGGTCATTGACAAACCTCTGTTGGTACTCATCCTGCATAAAATACTTGTCCCCGATGTTACGCCCCCCTATCAGGGCGAGCTTTCCATCGACGATGATAAGCTTGTCATGCAGTCTTTTCTGCCAAGCCCAGGGGGCTAGGAGGTTGAACTTCTCATAGTATCGTACCTCCATATTGGGGTGTGTCTCAAACCCTCTGAGCGTTTTTCTGAGCTCTCCTATTTCATAGGCGTAACGAGTAAATCCATCACAGAGGATCCTGACGTGCACCCCCCTGTCGGCTGCAGCGAGCAGGCAGGCGAAAAAGACGCGGGTATACTCTCCCCTGGTCAGGGTGTAGTAAGAGATATCTATACTGGTCTGGGCAGACTCGATAAGGTCCAGCCTGACGCGAGCGCCCTCCTCTCCTGTCTCTATCAGGGCAGAGCGGTCGTGGTAGTGCTTCCCCATTGTATAGGTTGGGGGATAAAGTGATCTTGTATCTGTTTGTCCTAGGGCAAACAGCGATAGGGCAGACGTGCAGGTGGATACGAGAAGTAGTATGGTGATAGTTCGTTTCAATACATGCATATAGTGACGTTGAGACTCCTTTGGGGCATCCTCGATAGAATTGTACCGAAAAGGGGGGGGATATAGGCAGAATCAGAGAGAGCTGCTAACCCTTATGCCGATACTCCAGTATAGCACAAATCACAAAAATATACACGTGTCTAGATTATGAACTGTATAACAGAGAACAAGATACTGGGTATTAGAAGGAAGTGGATCGGATATAGTATATCGTTAAACGGTAGTGGATGCTCCCTTCAGGGGGGGCTTTGCCTAGTTGTAGCTTTTTCATAGGGGGGAAAGACACAGCACCAGAGAAAAGAAGGATACGTTACTTTTTATCATCATGTGGTGGGGCTGCGTGGCAAGAGCTGGAAAAAGGGCACCCTTTGCATGCGGATGATAGCTGTCCGCTTTCATCGTCCTCTCCGCAGGAACCACAACCACCACTCTTTTGTTGTTTGCGGATGGTGTGGATGGCGTACCAAAGAAGAAGGACCACAACTGCTACAACTAGGATATTGGCTATGATAGATATAAACATGGCTACCTCATACGATGAGCAGCACAAGGGCCCTGACCAGAAGTGCTGCAAGATAGGCGATGGCTGTCTGCCACACAAGTGCAAACAGTAGTTTCCTCTTGCTCCCCAGTTCCTTTGCCATGGCGCTTATCGCAGCGATACAAGGGGAGGAGAGCAGGATGAACGTCATGAAGGCTAAAGCCGATGAAGGGGTGAAGAGCGAGGTTATCGGTGCATCTCCCATGGTGACGCTCAAGGTGGAAACAATAGACTCCTTGGCGGCGATGCCGGTAAGGAGGGCGACGCTTGCCTGCCAGAACCCAAAGCCAAGGGGCTTGAAGATGGGGGCAATTATGCGCCCAAACACTGCCAGCATGCTCGCCTCCGCTTCGACGGGTTGCAACATAAAGGAGAAGGAGGAGAGTAGGTAGATGACCACAGAGGAGATCAGGATTATTGTCCCTGCCTTCTTGACAAAGTCCAGGGTGCGCTCGCGTGTCTGTAGCCAGACACTCTTTGGCGTGGGGATCTGGTAGCGGGGGAGCTCAAGGATGAATACGGTCTTCTCCTTGTGTCGGTCAAAGAGGCGCATCACAAAGCCGGTCAAGACGACGGCAAGGACACCGGTGACGTAGATCATAGGTGCTATGTACCACTGGCCGGGAAAGAAGTACGTGATCATAAGGGCGAAGATCGGCATTTTGGCCCCACAGGGGATAAAGGGGGTTACCAAGATGGTGAGCTCGCGCTGTTTCTGATGCTCGATGGTGCGCGTGCTCATGATGGCCGGCACTGTACACCCTGTTCCAATGACCAAGGGGATGATGGACTTGCCCGAAAGCCCTATGGAGCGCATCATCCTGTCCAGGATAAAGGCTATGCGCGCCATATAGCCGCAGTCTTCAAGGATGCTCAACAGCAAAAAGAGGACAAATAGTTGCGGTACAAAGGTAAGCACAGCGCCCACCCCTGCAATGATACCTCCGGTGAGGATCCCCGATAGGAGGGGTAGGACCCCCCACGCATCCATCAGGATGGTGAGGTTTGTTCCAAGGCTTTCAAAAAAGCCTTCCAGCCATCCTGTGGTGATGCCCCCTACCAATCCTATGGATAGGTAGAAGACTCCCCCCATGATGGCGATGAACAGGGGGATTGCTGCAAAACGGTTGGTTGCGATGGTATCGAAATGAAAGGATTTTTTTTGAACTTTCTTGACCTGTGAGGCACGGCTGATGTGTTCAGCCACCTTGTAGCGCTGGTCGATGATGACAGCCTCGACATCGTCATCATAATGGTTGCGTATACTATTCTGTGCATGTGCCAAAGAGGCTGCAAACTCCTTGGGGAAGGGGGGCATGGTGGCAAGAAAGAGCTCATCCTCCTCCAGCAGCTTGATGGCAGCCCACCTGGGTTGCCTGCCTTCGGGGATGGCGTGCAGGTAGTCATCCTCCACCAGCATATTGATCTGTTTTTCAATAAAGTTGGAGAAGAGCGGACATGCCGGTGCCCTGTTCTCCTCAAGGGCTTTTTCTACCTCAAGCTTGAACCTCTGAAGTCCTTCTCCCTTGCTCGCGGATATGGAGACGACAGGGCAGCCTGTCATCAGAGAGAGGCGCTTCTCATCGATGGTGATGCCTTCCTTCTCCAGGAGGTCCTGCATGTTCAGGACTATGAGTAAGGGCCTTCCCAGCTCGGCAAGCTGGTTTGTCAGATAGAGACTGCGCTCAAGGTTGGTTGCATCTATTACGTCTATGATTAGGTCTGGTTTTTCGTCCAGGATGTAGCGTCGTGAGAGTTTCTCTTCGGGGGAGTAGGGGGAGAGGGAGTAGATGCCCGGCAGGTCCAGGACTTTGAACCCGTTCCAGATTCCCTCTTTCTTTTCAACGGTGACTCCAGGCCAGTTGCCCACGTACCCCGTTGTGCCCGTAAGGGCGTTGAATAGGGTAGTTTTCCCACAGTTGGGATTACCGATGAGCGATAGCGTCTGCATGGCTATCGTAGTTCTATTACACGGGCCTCAGCCTTGCGAAGACAGAGGTTGTACCCTCTGAGTGTTACTTCCATGGGATCGCCCATAGGGGCCATTTTCACCACTTCTATATCCACACCCTTGGTAAAGCCCATATCCATGAGCCTTCTCTTGAGTTGCTTTGGTGCGGTGATGGCACCTACACACGCCCGTTGTCCAACAGCTAGTTCATCCATTGTCATTGCCATCTGAAACTCCCTTGCTCTTTGTTTGTTATTGCATAAGTTAGCCTAAACAAACAGATAAGTCAATGGTATTTCTCGGGTTTCTTGCTACCGTACCTGTATGATGACAATAGTAGGGAA
>CAZPOJ010000008.1:0-34668 GCA_964588005.1 uncultured Sphaerochaeta sp. | reverse complement strand
GCGATGGCAAGATTATCAAGACTGTTCCTGCAAAAGGGGTGGTAATTCCTGAAATCGCCCGATGGATGGTCGGTCGGGAAGTAAACACCGTCTCGCATAAGAGGGCTGTCTTTGATAGTAGCGAGCAGGAAGTCCTGCTGAAGCTGCAGAACCTCTGGGTGGACATGCCCGGAGAAGTTGTACGCAATGTCAACCTGGATGTCTACAAGGGGGAAATCATAGGAATCGGGGGGATGGCAGGCCAAGGCAAGCTGGGTATCCCCAATGGTGCTATGGGCCTCTTTCCCGCTGGTGGGCAGGTCTTCTTTGAAGGCGAGGAGATCCCTCTCAACAGTCCCCGCAACTTCCTTGATGCGGGCATGGCCTTTGTCAGTGAAGACCGCCGTGGGGTAGGGCTGTTGCTTGATGAGAGCCTGGAGTGGAACGTCTCCTTTACTGCGATGCAAGTCCAAGACAAGTACTTGAAAAGGTATATGGGAGGCTTGTTCAAGTGGCGGGACCAGAAAGCCATTGAAGAGGCTACCAATTCCTATGTAAAGCAGATGGAGATCCGTTGCACCAGCACCAAGCAGAAGGCAAAGGAGCTCTCTGGGGGAAACCAGCAGAAAGTCTGTCTTGCCAAGGCTTTTGCTGTTGAGCCCAAACTGCTGTTTGTCTCAGAACCCACGCGCGGTATCGATATCGGGGCAAAGTCCCTGGTCCTGCAGGCTTTGAGAAAATATAATGAAGAACTGGGAACTACCATTGTCATGGTCTCTTCCGAGCTGGAAGAGCTGAGGTCGATCTGTGACCGTATTGCCATTGTCTCTGATGGCAAGGTCTTGGGAATCCTTCCCGCTTCCACCGACAGCGCCGAATTCGGCCTCTTGATGGTTGGACAGGAGAGTGCATTGGTTGACGGAGGTAGTGTATGAACATGAAAGTAGAAAAAATGATATCTACCGTACGGCAGGGGGTGAGATCTTTTGGACTGCCCCGAGTCATTATTGGCCTGTTCTTGCTGTTGCTGTTTATTGCGGCTCCTTTTGTAGGCGTTAATATCGGTACCAGCCTTTCGGATACCTTGAATAGGTTTGGTATGAATGCTGTTATGGTCCTGGCTATGGTTCCGATGATCCATAGTGGGTGTGGTCTTAACTTTGGCCTTCCTCTGGGAATTATAGCTGGCCTGCTTGGGGGGACGCTCTCCATGCAGTTCAACTTTACTGGCCCTGCTTCCTTTATGATGGCCATTCTCTTTGCGACACCGTTTGCTGTACTATTTGGGTGGGGGTATGGGCAGTTGCTCAACCGGGTAAAGGGTGGTGAGATGATGATTGCAACCTACGTAGGGTTCTCCTCCGTAGCATTCATGTGCATCATGTGGCTCTTGTTGCCCTACAGCAACCCTACTATGGTCTGGGGATACGCAGGCAAGGGTTTGCGTACGACCATCTCCACAGAGGG
Source organism: uncultured Sphaerochaeta sp. (assembly GCA_964588005.1). Taxonomy (GTDB): domain Bacteria; phylum Spirochaetota; class Spirochaetia; order Sphaerochaetales; family Sphaerochaetaceae; genus Sphaerochaeta. The sequence continues at coordinate 33,222 of CAZPOJ010000008.1, read as the reverse complement.
GTACTACCTGCATGTGCTCAATGACTTTCTCTCCATTCGCCTGACCGACCATCTGGTCATACCGACGGGTATGTTCATCTTCTTTGGGTTGTTGGCCTTGCTCATATGGGCATTCTTGCATACAAAGACAGGGACTGCCATGACTGCTGTGGGTTCAAACCCGGTCTTTGCCCGAGCCAGTGGAATTCATGTAAATAACATCCGTGCCTTGAGTGTAGTGATGTCCACCTGGCTTGGAGCCCTGGGCATTCTTGTCTACCAGCAGAGTTTTGGATTTATCCAGCTCTATATGGGACCGTTTTATATGGCGCTGCCGGCAGTCTCTGCCATCTTGATTGGAGGGGCTTCGGTCAATAAGGCGACCATTACGAACGTTATAGTCGGTACCTTCCTGTTCCAGGGAATCTTGACTATGACTCCTTCTGTGATGAACTCAATGATTCATACCGATATGTCCGAGGTTATCAGGATCATCGTCTCCAACGGTATGATTCTCTACGCCCTGACCAGGAAAACGGAGGCAACGCGATGACGCTCCATAGAACTAATTTCCAGAAGGTAAAACGCTTTCTGGGAAACAATACAGTAACGATTCTCTTCTTGGTGATCTGTGCTTTTGGCATACCCTTAAGTGGGTACTCTGCCAACTACCTCGTCAGTGAGGTAGTTGTCCGTATTGCACGGAACTCCTTTTTGATCGTCAGCCTCCTGATTCCCATTCTTGCCGGCATGGGGCTGAACTTCGGTATGACCCTTGGTGCGATGGCAGGTCAGATCGGTTTGATCTTCATCAGTGACTGGGGCATCGTCGGCATTCCGGGCATGCTGCTTGCCATGATCATATCCACCCCTATCTCGGTCGCATTGGGAATCTGGTGTGGAAAGATCCTCAATATGGCAAAGGGCCGTGAGATGGTGACCAGTTACATTATCGGGTTCTTTATGAATGGTATCTATCAGTTGATAGTCCTCTACGGCATGGGAGCCATCATTCCTATCCGTTCCAACTCCTTGGTGCTTCCCCGAGGCTACGGTATACGCAATACCGTCAACCTGATAGGGATCAGGAAGAGTTTGGACAACCTGTTGATGGTTCGCCTGTTCGGGATTCCCATTCCCCTTTTCACCCTTGTGGTGATAGCGTTGCTTTGCATATTTATCCTCTGGTTCAAGAAGACCAAGCTTGGGCAGGACATGCGGGCAGTCGGACAGGATATGGAGGTTGCCCGTGCAGCCGGTATCAAGGTGGAGCACACCCGTATCGTCTCCATCGTCATCTCAACGGTATTTGCCGGGTATGGGATGATCATCTACCTGCAGAACATCGGAACCCTCAATACGTATAACAGCCACATGCAGATCGGCATGTTCAGTGTTGCAGCTCTCCTAGTTGGAGGGGCGACCGTAAGCCATGCCAAGGTACGGAACGTCTTCCTGGGAGTAATCCTGTTTCACATCATGTTCATTGTCTCCCCGATGGCGGGAAAGAACCTTATCGGCCAGGCACAGCTTGGCGAGTACTTCAGGGTGTTTGTCTCCTATGGTGTCATCACCGTTTCACTGGTCCTCTACGAGGTTCGCAAGAAGCATGACCGGGGAATAGCAGGGCAGATTCTTGCTCAAGAGCAGGGGGTTGAGGTATGAAAATAACCTTTAACAGAATTTTCCTGATGCGTTTACTAGCGATAGTGGTTGTCCTTCTTTTTAGTGTGCTCTTGTTTTTCATAGGAAAACAGCATACCGTCCTCCTGGACAATAAGACCATCACTATTGACGGGGTGGAGATCCAGGCGTTGAAGATGGTTGAGGTAGGGGTAGACAAGTTTGAACCCCTTGAATTCTACCCCCGGGACAGGGACAAGGTGGATGTGACGCGACAGAAGCATACCATCACCGTCTCCTTTACTGATGCGAACTGGGAGGAGATCACCATCACCAGGAAGTTCACACTGCCTTTGATGGAGGAGATGGTAATTATCTCCATCCCCGCCCTGGTAGCCTATCCTGATGCACCACAGAGCGTCTGGCTGGAGAAATACGAGATACCCGCATTTGCCGTGCGTGCCGCCCCGGAAGACGAGGTTGTTGTCACTGATGATTTTGCGGGTTTGATTTCTCTTTAGATAAAGGCACCGATACATACAAGAGAGGGCACTTCACAGCGAAGTGCCCTCTCTTGTATGTGCAGCCATAAGAAGAGGCTCCTCGTACGAAGAGCCTCCATCCAATGCCTTAGTTGTTAAAGAAGTGGTCCCCGATATCAGGGCGGTACCACGCCCCGGGAAAGGAGATGTGCTTTACTCCCTTGTAGGCGTTCTTGTTGGCATTCATGATATTGTAGCCGATTCCCACCACCGTGACACACCTGCCACTGTTGGTGATCAGGTCTCCATCCTTTGAGTGTACTCCTCCAAAGAAATAGTAGGGAGAACCCATAAAGGCGTTGCTCATGAGAGCTGCCGGGATGGGCTCGAGCTTTTTCCCGACCACAGGGTTCTCTGGATATCCTTCAGATGCGACCACAAGGGCGACTGCAGAGTTGGTGGAAACTTCAAGGTTGAAGGTGGAGAGAGTATCTTCCTTCATTGCTGTAAGGATGTCTATGATATCTGTCCTGATCAGAGGAACAATGGCCTGTGCTGCCGGATCGTTGAACCGTACGTGATAATCCACCAGTATCGGGCCTTGTTTGGTGATGATGACACTGATGGTCAGCACTCCCTTGTAGGCCATTTGCTCAGCCTTGAGGCCGAAGAGTGTCGGCTCTATGATAGTCTCGACAAGTGATTGGCTGACAGATTCCTGCAGTGGTACGGGACAGATGGATCCCATTCCACCGGTAGGCAAGCCGCCGTGGCCCGCCTTCATGTAGTCACTTGATGTGGGTAGCAATAAATAGCCCTTGTTGTCGACCAGGAGGGTAAGGGTTATGGGAAGACCTTCAAGGTGCTCTTCAAGCAGGATTGCCCCGGTAGCCAGGATAGTCCTGGAAAACTTCATCAGGGCATCATAGTCACTGGAGTCGATCATGACGCGGCTTGGAGCTATCGTATTGCTTTTGACGACAAAGCGTTCACCCTCATGGCGTTTCAGGTAGTCTGAAAGATTTTTCTCATTGTCAAATACCTGGTGTGTAGGGGTGGGGATGTTGTGGCGATCGGTGAACTTCCTGGAGAAGTCTCGGTCACCTTCAAGTTTCAGAGCCCTGCTGGGAGCTCCGAAGGTGCTGATACCCCGTTCGTTGAGGTAGTCGATGACACCGGTGAACAGAGGAGCCTCTGTACCAATAAACACAAATTCAATGGCGTGCTCTTTGCAAGCCTCATAGACCTGCTTGGGATCAGCTGGATCGATGGCAAGATTTATTGCAATGGATTCGGTCCCTACATTACCCGGACCAACAAACAGACCACTGATAAGACGACTTTGGGAAAACCACCATGCAATGGCATGGTCTTTGGCTCCCGAGCCCAGTACTAATATTCTCATTGCACTACCTTCTTGCTATTTTTTCTAAGGTCAACGTACCATTTTACCTGTTGAGTGGTCAACAACTTGCTTGGAGCCTCTGCATCGCCACTAGGTATTCTTCTCGTCTTGTTGCCTGTACCACTTCCTGCTTGACAGCAGCGGCGTGCGCTATGCCCTTGAGGTAGGAGCAGGCATGCTTGCGCATCTGGATACAGGCATTCCTCTCCCCGTAGTGATCGATCATAAGGTCAAGGTGGCGCAATATGGTAGAAATCCTCTGTTCAAGGGAGATCTCTTGTTCTCTGTTTCCTACAAGGATATCCTTTGCCTGCTGGAATATAAAAGGGTTGCCCATCGCCCCCCGGGCAAACATCACCCCATCGATTCCTGTCTCTTCCAGCATCCTCTTGGCATCCTGGGCATGGAAAAGATCTCCTGAACCAAAGATAGGAACCTTGTATCCATGCAGGAGAGTATACTCCTTGAGGGTCTTCAGATGTGTCCAGTCCGCAAAAGGGGCATACCCTTGTGTGCGGGTCCTTGCATGCAAGGTGAGCATGGAGGCCCCCCCATCCAGGGCTGCCTGGGCAAACTGCAGATAGTTCTGGCTGTTCGCATCCCACCCCAGGCGGAACTTCACCGATACAGGGGTATAGAGGGTTCGAGTAATCGTCTCTACTATTTCAGTAATAAGGGAGGGGGTTTTCATCATAGCAGATCCTGCTCCGGTCTTAGTCACCTTGGGCACAGGGCATCCACAGTTGATGTCTATAAAGGAGGGGTTGTAGGGGCGCACCTGCTCAAGAGCCCCGTGTAGGGAGTCAGTGTTTCCCATAAAGAGTTGCACCCCATACTCCCTTTCATTGGGGGCTCGCTTCAGCAGGTCCTCGCTCTTCTCGCCTTTACGAAAGAGCCCTTCTGTACTGACCATCTCGGTGATGGTCATGTTCGCTCCCATCTCAATGCAGAGGGAGCGAAAGGGCACATCGGTATAGCCCGCCAGTGGTGCGAGAAAAAGATTTCCCTCTGTCTGGGTGTTTCCTATCGTTATCGGGTGATACAGGTTCAGCTCGTTCATACATCCTTTGGAAGGGCAAATGCCCTTAGGCTGTTAGCATAAAGAGATTCGGTGAGCTCTTCAAGATGGATTTCCCTGATTTCACTGATTGCTTTGGCTGTCTCGATCATATAGGCTATCTTGTTTCGCTCTCCCTTGTAGGGGTAGGGTGTCATGAACGGAGCTTCGCTCTCTATGACTATTCTCTCCAAGGGAAGATTGCGCGCCACCTCCTGGATTGCCCTGCTGTTCTTGAAGGTGAGGTTTCCTGCAAAGGAGAAGGTGAGGTTGAGCGACAGTGCCTTTCTGGCAAATGCCCAGTCTTCGCCAAAGCAGTGGAGGATCCCTCCCTTGGGGGGGAGCTTTTTGGCAAGGATGTTCAAGATATCCTCACCTGCATTCCTGTTGTGGATGATGACAGGCAGGTCCAGTTGCTTTGCAATGTCCAGATGCTTGAGCATCAGCTCTATCTGGGCACTCTTGCTACCTCCAAACATATGGTAGTAGTCAAGGCCGGTCTCCCCAATTGCGATGACCCTGGGTTTTTTTGCATGGAGTGCCACTCTCTCTTCCCAGTTCTTTCCCGGATTGGCCACTTCGGTGGGGGAAACTCCCACTGCATGGTAGACACTGGATGCACTCTCCAGGTTGGCATAGGTTTTTTCAAAGTCAGAGAGGCTGTTGCAAATACTGACGATGTGCTTGACGTTTTTGATCTTGGCAAGTTGGACTGCCAGTAGTTGTTCCATTTTGTCATCATGGAGCAACCCTATGTGTGCGTGCGTATCGAATAGTTGCATACAGGCTCCTTGAGTTGGATTCTCGCTTGGTAGGGAGTAGTGGTTAAAATATACCATGAGCAAAGGTAATCGTCAATATACGTAATTCATCGAGCTGGAAATAGTTATTAATAAGTTGCATAGAGTTTGACAAATATTCTTACTCGTGATAGCGTAAGTTTTAGCGAGTATGCTCCGCCCTTGTGGCAAAGGAATAGCATGAAAAAAGATCGTGGACGCAGCATTGAGAGTCCTCCTGTCAAGAACAGGCCTTCCAGTGCTTATATATATATGGTGAAAAACACCTCTTCCAATGAGACAAGCATCTGTGCTTGGGACTCAGTTCTCTACCCTGGTACCTCTGTTGTCGCTCCTACCCGCTATGGACTTGATATGGGATTCGTAGTGGCCAGTGCCCACTCTTTGGGCAAGGGGTATCAGCGAGGCAATGACCAGTGCACCGGCGCCTGTCTGTATACCGAGGACCTCGATGAAGAGGATACAGGCGCAGATGCCTTGACCCAAGATGCAGAAACAGATTTGGGAGAAAATCCTGAAAGTGCAGATGTGCCCCATGTCGAGGAAATTGTGTATGACTATGAACCTGATGAGATCTCTCTTGACGGATGTGCTGAAGCGGCACCCATAGAGAAAGTTCAGCTTTCAGGGGACACCCAGTGGATAGACCGTCTGGCCACCCCCTCTGATATGGCACGCTACCAAGAACTTCTTGCAAAGGAAGACGAGGCGATGAGGATCTGTAGGGAGAAGATTGCCCTGCACAAGTTGGATATGAAACTGGTGACAGCTCATTTCCTGCTGGGAGAGCCAAAGATTCTCTTTTTCTTCACCGCTGATGTGCGCGTTGACTTCAGGGAGCTGGTCAAGGACCTGGTCTCTGTCTTCAGGATTCGCATCGAGCTGAGGCAGATAGGGGTACGTGATGAGAGTCGTGTCCTGGGGGGACTTGCGGTGTGCGGGCGTGATTATTGCTGTCATAGCGTGACGGATAAACTTGATCCCGTTTCGATTAAAATGGCAAAAGAGCAGAATCTTTCGCTCAATTCAATGAAGATTTCCGGTCCTTGTGGACGTTTGCTCTGTTGTCTCTCCTATGAATATGACTTTTATGTCGAGGAGAAACGCAACTATCCTCCGGAGGGAAGCAAGCTTAAAGTAGGGTTTGAACTGATGAAAATTATAGAAACCAATATTCTTCGGAAAAAGATTACCCTTTCCGGTCCTGAGGGAAGAGTGCTCAGTATACCCCATTCTGCTGTGTTTTTTAATGATGGAGCCAACCGTTGGGAGATTACGAAGGAGTATTCAGACGAATATTTGTCCAACTGATATAAAGCATTGTATTGACCGATTTTAGAGAGTGTGATATTTTGTTTACTCGTCGGCCCTCGTTGCCGATTCGCTAATAATAAAAGAAATACGTATTCTAGGTGATATGTTTGGAGGTATTACGTGATTAACAAGTCTGCTGAAAAAAGAGAGCGACAAAACGCCGTTCGCAGAATGAGGAACCGTGCTGCAAAAAGTACTATGCGCAAGGCTATAAAGAAATTTGATACTGCTGTAATGGCTGGGGATACAGAGAGCGCTTCAGCTGCCCTTGATCTTAGCCTTAAGTTGCTTGATTCAACAGCTGGCAAGGGTGTTATCCACTCACGTACTGCTGACCGGAAAAAGTCAAGAATGCATGCTCGCTTCAACAAGCTGAATGCTCAGACTTCTGTGCAGGCATAACTGCACTGTTCTGAATATGAAATGCCGGTATATGTGATATGCCGGTCTACACATGAGAAAATGAATTGTTGAAGGAGTAACCATGGCAGAACCAAAATTGACAAAAGCGGCCATTATTGAGAGTCTTCATGAAAAACATGGGCTTAATCGGTCTGACATCCATACTATTATTGATGCATTTTTCGAAGAGATCAAAACTGGGCTTAAGAAAGATCAGGTTATTGAGCTGCGTGGTTTTGGGACTTTTGAAGTCCGTACCCGCAAGGGAAGGGAGAGGGCTCGTAACCCCAAGACAGGGGCTATTGTAGCGGTAGAGACCCACGGGGTTGCTATTTTCCGTCCTGGCAAAGAACTTAAAGACTTTGTTTGGAATTTGCGCGAGAACAAATCTGTCGCTGAGTGATTACCCCTAGCGGGTTACATGTAGGAGAGACTCTTTTGCATAGCTTGATAAAGAGACGAAACCTCAGAACAGTCTGTTCTGAGGTTTTTATTTTGCTGGTGACAGCTTTCGTGTATTCGATGGCATTTCCCGGCTTCATCAGTAATCGTGGTATAGGGTTCATCGCTTTTTTTGCGTTGATCCCACTTTTTGCCGTTATCAGGAACACAACGTGGAAACTGACCCCCCTCTATGGATTTTTCTTTGGGTTTGTCTTCTACCTGTTTTTCAATTACTGGCTGAAGACCTTCCACCCCTTGGCTATCCTGATCGTGCCCATCATCAAGGGAGGGGAGATGGCCCTGCTCTTTCCCCTGCTGAAAGCTGGGGAAAGGCTGTTCAAGAAGTATGGCTATCTTGTGCAGGCGGTCATCTGGGTTGCCTACACCTATGTAAGTCAGAACTGGTTTGCAGGGTACCCCTACGGGACCTTGGGCTATGCAATCTATGAGTTCCTTCCCCTCATCCAGATAGCTTCGCTGGTAGGGATATGGGGCATTACCTTCCTTCTTGTGCTTCCGCAGACCTTTCTCGGTGCATGGGCATGTGATCGCCTCTGTCGAGATGGCCAAAGCCTTAGGCAGACCTTCAGGGCTCACTTTTTTCCTGTCATCGCGTATCTGGTCTTGATCGTAGCAACCCTCATCTTTGGATTTGTCTCCATGCAGCACTGGAAAACGCAGGAGCCGGACAAATATTGGAAGGTAGCAACTGTCCAACACAATGCTGATACCTGGGCAGGTGGGTATGCCACTTACAAGAGAAACTTCAACAACCTCAGGAAACTGAGCTTGGAAGCCCTTGTGGCAGAGCCTGACATGATCATCTGGTCTGAGACGGCCTTTGTCCCTTCAGTCGCCTGGCACGAGAAGTACCCCTCTGACAAGGCAACTTCAGCCTTGGTGGAAGAGTTTGTCCAGTTTGGCAAATCCCTGCCTATTCCCCTGTTGAGCGGAAACCCCGAAGGGGTCCTGGATGATCCTTCCAAGCCCGCTCTCCTGGCAGACGGGTCTTGGAACCGCAAGGATTACAATACGGTCACTTTCTTTGAAGGGGGCAAGGTCAAGAACTCCTACAGGAAGCAGCATTTGGTTCCCTTTACCGAGCACTTTCCTTACGAGAAACAGATGCCCTGGCTCTATAACCTCCTTTTGGCAAATGACTACAACTGGTGGGAAACAGGCTATGAGAGTGTCGTCTTTGAAACCGATGAAGGGGTCAAGTTCTCCACCCCCATCTGTTTTGAGGACGTGTTTGGGGGCCTCAATGCCCGCTTTGTCCGTAATGGCGCCCAGGTCATCGTAAATATGACCAATGATGGGTGGTCGAGGGCTGTCTCCGCTGAGATGCAGCACCTGGGTATGGCGGTCTTCCGTTCCATCGAGAATCGCAGGACCACCGTGCGAGGAACCAACAGCGGTATGACGTGCCTCATTGATGTAACCGGCAAGATCATCGACCCTATGGAGCCGTTCAAGGTCGGCTGGCATATCTATGACGTTCCCGTCTATACCACAGAGAGCCATGGGGAGACCTTCTATACCAAGTACGATGACTGGTTTGCCTTTGCCTCCATCTATCTTGCCTTAGGGCTCCTGGTCGTCGGTCTGGTCCGGGCCATTGTGCCGTTTGTTCGGTCTAGGAAGAAGGAGTAACATGTTCTATAAAACTGCCTCCTTGTTTGTTATCGGCACTGAGCTCACCCGTGGAGTGATAGCTGACAAGCACTGCCAGGTTGTCTCCAGCCAGTTGACCCAGCTTGGCTATCGGGTGGAGCGAATGGTGGTGGTCCCCGATGACGGCTCCATTGAGAAGGCCCTCAGGTCCTGCATCGAAGAGTGTGATGTGGTTATCCTCACCGGGGGCCTTGGGCCCACCAGTGACGATCTTACCCGCACTGTTGTAGCAAACCTTGCCAAGGTCCCCCTCACCCGGGACCAGGGGGCCTTTGACGCCCTCTATGCAAGAATGGGGGAGCGCATCTGGGGCCCCAATGAGCAGCAGGCGATGATTCCCCTGGGGTTTGAGGCTATTGCCAATCCCCATGGCTCTGCTGCGGGTTTTCGAGGTTTCATCCCTGTCGAAGGACGCTCTGTTGCGTGTGTAGCGATGCCCGGCCCTCCTCGGGAGATGGATCCCATGTTCTTTGATACGGTTCTGCCCTGGCTGGCAGAGCTTATTGGCCACGATGACTTCGCCCGTACCGAGTTTTCAACCTTTCTTCTTGCAGAGGCGAAGCTTGAGGAGCTCTGCGCCCAGGTTGCCTCAGAGGGAATCCAATGGGGCACCCGCTTTCAGGATCTCAAGATAAGCCTCTATCTGGTGGGGGGTGCTGAAGAGAAGCGCACTGCGATGGCACAGCGGCTGAGCTCCCTTGTGGGGCCCTCTCTATTGGTCGATGGGGATGTCATGCCCGCCTCGTTGTTGACCGACCAGCTCAAGGCCAGGGGCCAGACGATCAGCTGTGCGGAGAGCTGTACCTCCGGCTACGTGGCAAAACTGCTCACCGACGAGAGTGGAAGCTCCGCTTGGTTCTGGGGAGGGGCGGCAACCTATTCCAACGAGGCAAAGATGAAAATCCTCGGGGTGCAGGCTTCTACACTGCGTACCTATGGTGCGGTAAGTGGTGAGTGTGCTTCTGAGATGGCTGAGGGTATGCTAGCTCTCTCTGGAACTGATTACGCCCTTTCTATCACCGGGATAGCAGGCCCAACCGGAGGTAGTGCGGAAAAGCCGGTTGGGATGGTGTGGCTCGGTTTTGCTGCAAAGGGGAAGGCAACCCAAACGGTAAAATTACAGTTTACATCGTGGGGAAGGGTCTCCGTACGACGAAAAGCCTCAGTTGCAGCGTTAATTCTAGCCAGTAAGTACATAAATGGCGATGTCTTGCTTGACACTGTGCGCAAGTGGCAATATATTTAAGATACTAACCGCGGAAATACTAATGGTACATACTCCTCTACATTTCCGCATATTCTAACATTAAGTTTTACATGTAGAAACCGGTAAGGGGCCACACCCGTAGCTCGTGCTCGTAGGTGTTTGTCGAAAACCTGTTTCGCTGGAGTTTATCCTATGTCTTCCGAAGAATTATTGAACGATCAAGCTGACGTAACTACTGCTTCTGTGCAGGAGCCAGACAAGAAGGTTGTGCGTCGCGTTACTCGCAAAAAAAGCCCAGTGGTGGCCGGTTCTCCTGAACCCTCTTCCTCTTCTGAAAAAACAGAAGAGCAAGCTCCCCCTGAGCCGAAGAAGAGAGGAAGGCCCAAGGGCTCAGGAACCAAGAGCCCTGCTAAGGCTAGGGTTGCTCCCAAGAAGAAGGCTGCCGCACCGAAGGACACTTCACAGTTGGAACTGATTCCCTCTGAGAAGGAAGCACCTGCAGTGCAGGAGACCAAGGCAAAGAGCCCTCCTGTCACCTCAGTCTCCTTCTCCCAGCCTCCTGCTGATTTCCAGGAGCAGAACCACACACAGAATACTAGTCAGGGCCAGAGTAGAAACTCCAACCAGGGCCAACAAAGAAAAAACACCCAATACCCATCTCGCTCTAGTGGCAGAAGCCAGCAGAGCAGATCCCACTCCAAGGGAAGCTACCAGAAGGGACAGTCCTACAACCAGAATCGTCCCTCGCGCCAGAGTCAGCATGATGATGCTTCCAATGATTTGAATATCGAAGAACATCCCGAAGCACCAGTTTTGTATCTAAACGAGTATACCAGCCTCTCCATTGATGAAGTGCGCAAAAGCGGTATAGCGAAAGGGATGAATTCAGATGGTATCCTTGATCTGCGCAAGCAGGAGATCATCGCAGAGGTTCTCCGTCTGCATACAGCCGAAGGGGGAGTCATCGTCGGTGTAGGCACCTTGGAAATCCTTCCCGATGGATTTGGATTCTTGCGCTCTCCTGCAAACAGCTATCTCTCCGGTTTGGAAGATATCTACGTATCACCAGCTCAGATCAAGAGTCTCTACCTCAAAACTGGAGACGTGGTCAAAGGGCAGGTACGCACCCCTCGCGACAACGAGCGGTTCTTTGCACTCCTTAGAATTCTGGAAGTTAATGACGATGAGCCGATAAAGGCCAAGATGCGTGTTCCCTTCGATAGCCTGACCCCTCTCTTCCCTGATGAGAGGATGCGCTTTGAAACTCCTGAAGGGGATATGGCTACAAGGATTATCGATATGTTCTGCCCGATCGGAAAGGGTCAGCGCTCACTTATTGTCTCTCCTCCCCGTACCGGTAAGACCGTCTTGCTGCAGAAGATTGCCAACTCCATCAGTATCAACCACCCTGATGTGGTGTTGATGGTACTGCTTGTGGACGAACGTCCTGAAGAGGTTACAGACATGCGCCGCCACGTCAAGGGCGAAGTCATCGCCTCTACCTTTGACGAACAGGCTTCACGGCATGTGCAGGTGGCAGAGATGGTGATCGAAAAGGCCAAGCGCCTTGTCGAGCACAAAAGGGATGTCGTCATCCTCTTGGACTCCATCACGCGTCTTGCACGAGCATATAACCAGACTGTCCCCGCTAGTGGCAAGATTCTCAGCGGTGGTGTCGACTCCAATGCACTGCACAAGCCCAAGAGGTTTTTTGGTGCTGCACGAAACATTGAGTTCGGAGGGAGCCTTACCATCATCGCTACCGGTCTTGTAGAGACAGGATCGCGCATGGATGAAGTCATCTTTGAAGAGTTCAAGGGCACTGGAAACAACGAGATCATCCTTGACCGAAGATTGGCAGACAAACGCCAGTTCCCCGCCATCAATATCAAGAAGAGCGGAACCAGAAGGGAAGACCTCCTGATCCCAAGTGATGAGGCTGCCAGGATTTGGCTTATGAGAAATGCAATCAGTGATATGGATGATCAGGAGATGACGCCTTTCCTCATTGACAAGATTAGGAAGACTAAGGATAATGAGTCGTTCTTACGTTCGATAAATACAGGGATTCCCTCGAACTCTGCAGGTTATTAGGACGGAGACGGCTACAGAAACGTGTCTGCTGCGTACTGCCAGCAGAAAAACACATATTCCTGGAGGATATATCATGAAAAAGGGAATCCATCCCCGTTATGAAGTTGCTGAGATCACTTGCTCTTGTGGTAATGTGATCAAGACTAAGACGACCGCAAAAAAAATAGATGTTGAAATTTGTTCGGCTTGTCACCCTTTCTTTACCGGTACCCAGAAAATGGTTGATACCGCAGGGCGTATCGAACGCTTTAAGAAAAGGTACAGTCTGGAAAAATAAGCTTCATGAGCAACAGAAAACCACCAGCGATGGTGGTTTTTTGTCGCTTGGCTTTTGAGATTTCTCCCCTTTCTCTCTCTAACCAGCCAATTATCTCTGATTTTCACAGAGATTCTGTCCCCAAAGGGTTAAAAGGTAGTTTTTTGTTGCAATCTATTGGTAAGTGTCCTAAAATTACGCATAAAAGCTAGGTTGGGGCATGGAAAACATACAAAAGCATCATAAAAAAGAGTACGAGGAATCACCTCTCGTGATTGTAGAGGTGCCGGGGGTCTGCACTCTTTTGGGCAGTTATTCGGATGCCTGCAAGGGGTGGTCGATCATGGGTACTGATGCTGATACCCTGTTCGTCGGCATTTCCCAGCGCGATGACCAGCTGGTCCGCCTGGCCAATGCCACCCTTAATGATCGCAAGCGGTTCTCCTTGAGTAATATTAAGTTTCGTAAAGAGGACAGATGGGGAAACTATATCAAGGGTGTGATAGGTATCCTTGCAAACGAAGGGGTCGAATTCTCCGGTATGAATGTAACCGTTGAGGGACCTTTACTTCTCAGTGACAACCAGATGGTCAGTTCAGCCATCGCCTTAGGTGTCTGCATGGCGCTCAACTCCTTGATGAACCTGGAGATGAGCATCTCCTCTATGATACGGGTTATCTACCAGGCTAACACTACATTTAATAGTGAGCTGTGCAATATCAGCGATCTTTTGACCATGCTGAATGGGAAACGGGGAAAGGTGCTTTTCTTTGACCTGCATCACCTGACATTCCAGGAGCTGGACTTCCCCTTCACCGAGCAGAGCGAGGAGTATGTAGCCATCATCGTCGACAGCAAGATCTCCCCTAACGCCATGCGCGAGGAGATTGCCTCAAAACGCAAGGCGATAGAGATTGCTTTCACCAAGCTCAAGGAGTTAAAGCCTCGCGGATTTATCAGGGATTTTCCCGAAGGGGATCTTTCTACGCGAGTTGTCCCTCTTGATGAGGAGGCAAGGCATATCTGTGAATATATCCTGATGGAATCCAGGCTCACCTTTGATGCAGCCTCCATGCTCAATGCAAAGGATGCAATACTATTTGGAAAGACTATGGTAAGGATCCAGGCAGGCTTGCGTGACCTGCTGGAGGTATCCTGTCCTGAGGTCGACTGGCTTACCAAACGCTCCTCCGAGACCTCCGGCAGTATAGGGGCTGTGCTTGTTTCCAATGGATTTAGCGGGAATGTCATGGTCCTCTTGAGTAAACAGGCCCTTCCAAGCTATATTGGCCGTCTAGAGGAGTACGAACACATTTTCGGTTTTCACCCCCGGTGGTATATCTATGAAGGTGGCGGTTCAGCCAAGGTTGTGTTCCAAGATCATACATGAGAATTTTGCTGACGAATGATGACGGATATCAGAGTAAGGGCATCACTGTCCTTGAAAAGGCCCTTGTCCAGGCAGGACATGAGGTCTGGGTCTGTGCGCCATCGCACGAACGAAGTGCAACCAGCCATGCCATGACACTCCGAGGTGATATTACCATCACCGAATATGCTCCCATGCACTATCACTGCAGCGGGACCCCTGCCGATTGTATGCTCTATGCCCGTAAGGGGAATGTGTTCCCCTCAGACCCGGATTTGGTTATCAGCGGCATCAACCACGGATACAATATTTCAACAGATGTTCTCTACTCGGGAACAGTAGGTGCTGCACGCGAGGCTGTGCTCACCGGAATGAAGGCTATGGCCTTGAGCTGTACAAGCGATGAGAGTGGGCGCTTTGCCTTTGAAGATGCAGCTCAGTTCGTTGTCGACCACCTGGATGAGCTCTACCCGCTTTGCACCGATACATGCATGCTCAACATCAATGTCCCTTCCGGGGGCAATGGGAAGTGGAAGCCGGCGGTCATAGGGTATCTTGACTACCGCGATGCAGTGACCAAAAGAGAGGATGTAATCCAGAAGGTATATGAAGAGTCTACCATCAACTTTGGATCCTCTATGGTTTTCGCCCTCACAGGGGGCATCACTCCGGTACAGAGTTGTGAGACCCTGGAGACCGACTACCAGGCTGTCAGCTCAGGCTACGTCAGCATTACTGCGCTCTCCATTCTCCCTCCCATCCATAACGATGTTCAAAACCAGCTGACCCGACTCTCCGAAGGAGGAGCCCATGTGTAGTGTCTGCACCCCCTCCTGGGAGAGCAAGTGCACCCAGTGCGGCCTCTGCTGTCATGAGAAGGCGATGTACGGGCGCATACTGGTCATAGACCTGGACTCCTGGTGTGAGTTCTTCGATCCTGAAACAAAACAGTGCACCGTCTATGCCCAACGGTTTACCCAGAGCAAGCGTTGCAAGAAGATGACCTATCTGCGAGCAATGTTCGCATCCTATATTCCTGACAGTTGTGCCTATGCACAATGGGCAAAGGCCAACCACATAAGGTTTGCCCCTCACCGCATGCTTCGGTTCATCCATAGCAAGAGTTGTCCTCCTGAAGATTCTGACAAACATCTCCACGCAGCTTTCTAAGTGGTTTTGCTTGACCCTGTAGGGTCTTTGTCACTATTTTTACCAAGAGGTTTACTATATGGAACAACAGATACTTTATCTGGATAACAATGCGACTACGCCTATGGCGCAAGAGGTCGTAGATGCTATTGCAGAAGCAAATATGCTCTTTGGCAACGCCTCCAGCATGCACGGCTTTGGTCGTGAAGCTGCCTTTGTCATTGAACAATCAAGAGAAAAGATCGCTAGGCTCATCGAGTGCGACCCAAACGAGGTCGTATTCACCAGTGGGGCAAGCGAAGCAAATAATACCGTCTTTCACATTTTCCGTGATGCCATCGACCTAGGCTCCAAAAGAAACCGCATTGTCACCACGGTCATCGAGCACCCCTCCATCACCGAGACAGTAAAGTTTCTTAGGAAGCGCGGGTACCGCATCGACGAGGTGCCTGTAGACAAGACCGGACGGGTGGAGCTTGAAACCTTGAAGACTTATCTTGATGAGGATGTCGCCTTGGTCTCTGTCATGACAGGGAACAACGAGATAGGCACCATCCAGCCCATCGCCGAGATAACAGAGATGGCTCATGCTGTCGGGGCGTTCATGCATACCGATGCTACCCAGGCTGTCGGTAAGATCCCTGTGCAGATGAAGAGCTGGGGAGTGGACTACCTAAGCATTTCTGGCCACAAGTTCTACGGTCCCAAGGGTATCGGGGTACTTGCAGTCAAGAAGAAAGTCCCCTATGTAGCCTTTGTCCAGGGGGGGCACCAGGAGGCTGGCAAGCGTGCTGGAACGTACAACACCCCTGCAATAGTGGGGCTTGGCGTTGCTGCCGAACTTGCTTTGCGAGATTTGGAGACCGAACGTGCAAGACTTTGGCACCTTCGGGAGATGCTTCGCAAGGGTATAGAAGAGAAGATCCCCAACGTAGTGGTGAATGGTAACCAGGAGCACTGCCTTCCGGGCACCTTGGATGTTTCGTTCCCCAATGCTGAAGGGGAGTCCATCCTGCTCTATCTGGATATGGAAGGAATTATGGTCTCGACCGGGAGTGCCTGTGCAAGTGGGTCGCTTGAACCCAGCTATGTGCTGCTGGCAGCCGGAGTGGATATAGAACTGGCGCATGGATCGATCCGGTTCAGTTTTGGTCGGTACAACACCGAGGAAGAGGTTCTCTATGTTTTGGAGAAGCTGCCACCGATTATCAAGCGCCTAAGAGGAATGTCAACACGATGAGTACAAATTTTATGAGCCAGTGGGTTTACTCCCCTGTAGTCAAAGATCATTTTATGAACCCCAGGAACACCTGGGTCGAAGAAGAGAAGTTCGAGTCCCATGGGACCGGTGAAGTCGGGTCCCTTGCCTGTGGCGACCAGATGAGGATTGATATTCAAGTACAGGATGATGTGATAGTCGACCTTCGTTGGCTTACCTATGGGTGTGCATCGGCAATTGCCAGCACCTCGATGATGAGCGAGATGGTCAAGGGAATGACCCTTGAAGAGGCGTATCACCTCTCTCCCGCTGCGATCACCGATGCCCTTGGTGGGCTGCCCGATCATAAGTTCCACTGCTCTGTGCTTGGGGACAAGGGGCTTCGTGCTGCCATCGATGATTATCTGGTAAAACAACATCGTGAAAATCCCTACAAGCGTGCGATAGCAAAGGTTATCTGCGAGTGTATGAACGTCACCGACGTTGCCATCGAGGACCTGGTAAAGAGTGGCGAGGCCAAGACCCTGGACGATCTTGAGAGGATTACCGAGTACGGTACGGTCTGCGGGAAGTGTAAGGACCAGGTAGCCGAGCTTTTTGACCAGTACCATCATATCTACAGCACATGATCCTATAGAGGTCAAGGCTGAAGAGATGCCAGATAGGCCAAACCATAAGTAGCAGAACAAAAGCAACGGAACAAAAACATGCTATACACAAAGAGAGGCGACCAGGTCGCCTCTCCTTGCGTATGGGAGCAGTCGGAGTATTGTTAGCGGGGCAAGGATGCCCTTTTAGACGACGCCGAACTCACTTCCTCCGATGAACTCCCGTAGCAGCGAGTCATCAGGGACAAGGGTGTCGGGGATTGGATTTACATTTTCCAGGAACTTGAGCACGCGCCTTGCCGTCTCATATGCAGGTCCTGCACTGGGTTTGACCATCTTCAGCAGGGGTTGTGCATAGGGGGAGAGCACCCCAAGCTCATAGTCGAGTGCCGAGTTTATCATGACGTTGGCATTGTTCTGGTAGGGGAAGATGTATCTGTCCTCTCCCCGTCGGACAGAGGGCCACATGTTCAAGGTGGTGGTAGCATTGGTACCTCGGGTCCTGTTGTCCCTGATCATTCGGCGGATCATGCGGTTGTCAGTGGTGCTGATGCGGTTGTGGTCATCCAGGTTCAGTTGGGTGAGAGCCGAGATATAGACACGGAACAGGGCATCGTTATCGATGGAGTTGGTAAGTCTGGGATTCATACCGTGGATTCCCTCTATGATGAGGATGGTACGCTTGTCCATCTGCACATACTCTTGCTGAAAGGTCCTGCTGGAGCTCTTGAAGTCAAACTGGGGAAGTTGTACCCGCTCTCCTGCTATAAGGGAGGCGAGGTCATTCTGGAAGTGGGGCAGGTCGAGGGCCTCCAGTGCTTCCAGATCCGGCTTGTTGTACTTATCTTTTGGAGCGAGGTGTGGGGCCAGGTAGTAGTTGTCCAAGGATATCTTGATAGTACGCTTGCCCAGCACCTGCAGCTGGATGGCGAGCTTGTGGGCAAAGGTTGTCTTGCCCGAGGATGAGGGGCCTGCGATCAGGACAGCCTTCACGCTGCTGTGGATATTTATCTGGTCTGCGATGTTGGCGATTTTTTTCTGCTGCAGGGCTTCTGCGAGCCGGATGAAAGAGCCTATGGTGTTCTGATTTCCCAGTTGGTTGAGCTGGCCAAGGGACTGGACGTTGAGGATGCTTCCCCAAGCCTTGTACTCCTTGAAGATAGCAAACAGCAGTGGATTGTCGGAAAAAGCGTCCAGCGCTCCAATATTATGAGACCTGGGATAGCGCAGCAGCATGCCTCGGTCCTGGTAGGGCTTGAGCTCCCAGACCTGCATAATGCCTGTCTGGCAGAGTAGGGGTTCATAGGATATATCAAGGTAGCCTTGCAAGCGGTAGAGCTCTACCACTGGCTCGTTGTGTGTGGCGATAAGGCTTACAGTCTGTTCAAACTGGTTCTCCCTGAAGTAGGCCATCGCCTCTTCATAGGGGAGCACCACCTCCTCTATGGGGAGGTCCTGGTCAACCAGGGCTCTCATGGTCTCGGAGATTGTTTCAATATCGTGGCTTTGCAGGGTCAGGTCATCATCGAAGCTGAAGTAGTAGCCATCACCGAGGGAGTGCCCGATGACCAGTCTTCTGCTGGGATAAAGCATGGAGACAGCACAGCAGAGCAGGTAGCAGATGCTGTGGCGATACATTCTTTTGCCCATATCTCCATAGAGATGCACTTCTTCAAGGGTGCAGTCACTGACGAGGGCACTCGCACAGGACTGCAGTTCATGGTTCACCAAGGCGCCTACAATGGGGTTGTCCAGATAGGATGGGGTGTCACTTGTTTGTATGATACCAAAGGCAAGGAGCCCCTCCTCGACAGTCGATCCCATCTGCATGCTGAGTTTTTTGTTGTTATGTGTTACTTCTATCTGTTTCATGTGCATATCATACGACCAAGGAGGCGATAGAACAAGGGTAAAACGAATCCAGATTTTTATGCTATACTGTGCTATCCCCTGTGTTGTCGCCTTGCGTGACAGCATATAATGTAGTAGGTACCCTGAATTTATGGCAAAAAAGCAGATAATGGCATTTACGTATCGTCAACGGTCAATTCTTCTTGTTGACCTCTCCCAAGAGTCTTGGGAGAAAATCCCCCTCACTGAGGCAGATGCAAAATCGTTGCTGGGGGGAAGGCTTCTTGCGCTTGCCCTTTGGGACAGGTACGCCTCCTATGACCGCCTTGCCAGCAACCTGTATGAGGTGGGCAACCCCGTTGTCATAGCCAGTGGAGCTGCAGGTGACACCTCCATGCTCTGTGCTGACTCCTCCACCATAGTCACGCGCTCCCCTGTTACGGGAAAGCTTACGGTCACCAGCAATAGCAGTACCCTTGCCAAGACCCTGCTGGGGTGTGGCTACTCAGCTCTGGTCATCCTCGGTCGGAGTCGACGGTTGTGTAGCTTTGAAATTGATTCTCAGAAGGTGACCTTCTCCAATGCAGAGCATTTTCATGAAATGACAACCGACACGGTACAAAAACAGTTCCGTAATCGTCCCCTTTTATGTATAGGGCCAGCTGGCGAGCATCAGGTTCCCTATGCCTCTGTCGTATATAGCGGGCTCAACATCTCCCGTGGCGGGGTCGGTATGGTGTTCGGTCTGAAAAACCTCAAGTTTATCCTATTCCAACCTATCCCCAGCGGCAGGGAGAGTTATGACACCGAGGAGCTGGGGCTGTGCACCAAACGCTATCTTGCGCTGCTAAAAAAGACCGAGATCGGCAAGGCTATGCAAGTAGAGGGGCCCGCTACCTTGTTGAAAAAGGCGAATAGTCATGGTTGGGCCGCTATCGACAACTACTCCTCGCGGGTCGATGGAAGGCTCTGGGGGCTCTGCCCCAAGGCACAGACTCTCTCCAAGACTGGAGAAGAGACCATATGTGCGGGGTGTCCCATTGTCGGCAATGCCCTGACACCAAAGCAGAACCTTCTTGACTTCTCCTCCCTGATGGCTTTGGGGTCCAACCTGGAGTTGTTTGACTCCCGGCGTGTATCGCTACTAATTCAGCGTTGCTCTGACAACGGCCTTGATCCCATCAGTGTAGGATCGATTCTCTCCTGGGCAAGGAAGACCCGCTCTGAAGGAGGTCTCTCGTTTCTGCCTGACCTGAGAAGCCTGACAGTGATGCAGTACATACGGATAATCGATTCGATAGCCTACCGCAAAGGCTCCGGGGAGCAGCTTGCTGAGCCTTTTGCCAAGTTGGTGGAGATGTATGGGGGATCTGAGCACGCGTACATGGTAGATTCTCAAGCCCTTGCTCCTTTCGATTACCGGGGCTTGCCCGCTCAGGCTATCCTTGCCGCCATAGGTGATGATACGCTTGTCTTTGCTGAACTAATGCATGGAAATCATCATCGTAGGGGTAATGAGAGAAAGCTTGCCAGGTGGGCACTTTTCTCCCAGGACCTTCGCTATGCGATGGAGTCCCTAGGGCTCTGTCCTTGGTTGTCGCTTCCCTTCTATGAGCACTCTTTTTTCAAGTTCCCCCATTTCTTGAAGCCAAAGAAGGCCTGGACCCAGCTTGCAAAGCTCGCTTCCCTTTCCGAGGGGTACCACGTGACACCGTCGATGATTGCAGAGATAGGGACAAAGGCGTGGAGATTGCAACAGGAGATCGACGGCAAGCTGGTAAACAGTTCTGGTCGGTATGGCTCGTTGCCTGAACCGCTACTCATCGATGCAACCAGTAACTATACTGCTTCGCAGGTAGTCCCTCTTGCTCGATTGCTTGATGCCTACTGGTCTTTGCGCGGCATTGTATAGGTCGTCAGCTCGGTTATGCAAAGGTCATCCTTGAGCGAGAGGATGCGTATGCTGTTGCTGTCGATGATGCCATAGGTGGGACCCAGGATATTCCTGGGAAATGTTGTCGAGCCGGGATTGACGCATATGATGCCCATGGCGTCGGTATGGAGTTGGGGAGTATGGGTATGTCCCGAAATAAAAATATCACCTTTTTTCAGTCCAAGCCCGTAGGGTGAAGGGTACCTGTCACCATGGGTGAGTAGTACCGTCCTCTCGCCAAACAAGAATTTGTGCATGAGGGGAGGGAGAGGGAGCTCTGCCTTGGCAAAGTCATATGCATTGTCACAGTTGCCCCTGACCTGAAGAATGTGCAGGGAGCTGTTGGCGATGGCCATCTTGAAAAGATTGTTTTCTGGAGGGCAAAGATCGCCGCCCAGCAAGAGTTTGGTAGCTTGAAGCTTCTCTGCCTTTTCAAGGAGTGAGGTAAGTGCTGACAACGACCCGTGCAAGTCTGATCCAAAGATGATTGTATCCATACGCTTATTCTATCACAAATGCGGTACAATGTGAATTTATCTAGGTGCAGTCGGATATTCTTGTGAGGAAGCTACATTGCTGGTAGACTATAGGAACACTAAACACTATGTATAGGTTAGGAGGAAACGTATGTCTGAAATCAGGAAATTGACCTGTAGTGACTCTCACGTGCTGTACTACCATGTATGGATTCCAGAAGGGGGCCAGGTGAAGGCTGTAGTGCACCTGCTGCATGGAATGGCTGAACACAGCCAACGGTATGACAGGTTTGCCCGGTACCTCAACAAACACGACATAGCTGTCTATGCCCAGGACCATCGCGGTCACGGCCTGACAGCAACCAAGGCAGATGAGACACTTGGCTGGTTTGCTGAGAAGGATGGGTGGATGAGGGTAGCTCAGGACTCGATGGAGCTCTCCAACCTCATAGCTTCCGACTTTCCCAAGAAGCCCCTCTTCCTGATGGGACACAGCATGGGCTCCTTCTTGGCCCGGACCATCATTGCCGATACTCCTGACCTCTATGATGGGGTCATCATAATGGGAACCGGCGCTTCCATGGGAGTCCTGGGGAAGATCGGGGGCATGATAGCACGCTCGCATGTAAAGAAGCACGGCTCAAAGTTTGTCGATGTCCAACTGGATAAGATGAGTTTCGGCTCCTACAACAAAAGAATCTCCAATCCTTCTTCCTCTTTTGCCTGGCTCAGCCGCGATGAGAAAGAGGTCAAGAAGTATGATGACGACCCGCTTTGCGGCTTTGTCTGCACAGCAAAATTCTTTGAGGATATGCTGGAGGGCATCGGCTATGCAAACAGCCTTGAACGGGCAAAACGGTTGCACGGTGATTTGCCCATCTTGCTCATCAGCGGAGGCATGGACCCTGTAGGGAACTATGGAAAGGGTGTGCAAAAGGTTGAAAGTTTCTACAAGCAGGCCGGTATCAAAGATCTGACCCTCAAGCTGGTGGAAGGAGCCAGACACGAAATCCTCAATGAGACCGACCGCAACGACACCATGAAGTTTCTCAACGCATGGATCTTGGAACGGGTGTAGGGCATGGGACTTATCCGTACCATAAAGAAGCAGAGCCTGGCAGCAGTGAAGCTCGCCTCTCTTGCCTTCAACCAGGCCATGAAGGACAACGTGATGCAGTCTGCATCAAGTATGGTCTACTCCACCTTGATGGCCTTAGTCCCTGCTGTCACTTTTATCTTTACCTTCTTCAGTGCCTTTGGTGTTCTGGAGCCACTGATCGATCTGCTTCGGCAGTGGCTTTCAGATATTGTCGGCCCGGAGGCAGGCTATCAGCTGATGGACCTGCTGAACCTCTATACTACCAACGCAACAAGTCTGGGAGTTGTAGGGCTGATTTCCTTTCTCATCACGATGGTGCTCCTGATCAATAAGGTCTGGACAGTCATCAACCATATATTTCGTACTACACGCAACAGGAACTCCCTCAAGCGATTGGCTAATTTTGTTACCTTTCTAATCGTAGCCTGCTTGCTTGTTGCCGCTTACATCAGCATCCAGACGGTGGTGAACACCTGGTATCTGAACCTCATCGGGGGCTCTGTTGCCCTCTGGTCCAGGATCGTGGGGGTGGTTGCCCCGATAGTAACCACCTGGGCTATCTTGTTCATGCTCACCTTTTTCGTTCCCAATACAAAGGTGCGATTCTCCTCAGCCATGGTTGGCTCTGTATCCGGAACCCTGTTTCTTATGGTGATCAGCAAGTTTCTTTTCTTGCTTTCCAGCATGGCAACCAAATACTCTGTCATTTATGGGTCGCTGGCCGTCGTCTTTCTTTTCCTCATTCTCTTTTATGTGTTCTGGGCTGTTGTCTTCTACTGCATCGAGCTTGCCTATGTGCACCAGTTCCGCCCTGACTTCCAAGTCTACAAAGGGCTTCCCCAGAGTCCTGCCCTGCAACTTTGCGAAGGGATGAACATCATGATGCTCATCGGCAGCAATTTTCGCAATGGGGGAGGGGCGACCACCACCAAGGAGATGATGGACCGCCTGGCCATTCCAGACCTTAGGCTCAATGGTTTTTTGGAGTTGCTGACCATGTTGAAATTCATCACGCCAACGAACAACGGCCATACGACCTTTATTCCCATGCAGCCTTTGGAGAACCTGAAGGTGCAGGATCTGGTGAATGCACTCTATGGGCTGGATACCATAGAGATTGAGGAGCGTGATACTGCAGGCGAAGCGATAGCAAGCCAGGTTCAGGCGCGCGGGGTCTCCTCCTTGGGAAACCTGACTATCGAGAACCTCTTGCAAAGAATTTGATCAACCCAGACCAACATCCAGCATCATCATAACGGTGAATCCTATCATGGTCCCGATGGTGGCGTAGTGCGTAGCACTATGGTCATCAGGGTCGCCTTGGGCTGCCGGGACAAGCTCTTCAACAACCACGTAGATCATCGCCCCTGCTGCAAAGGCGAGTGCGTAGGGCAGGATTGCCTGCACCTGGATGACCAACAAGGCACCGAGGACACCTGCTATGGGCTCAACCATCCCTGAGGCCTGTCCGTACATGAAGCTTTTGCACCTGCTCAGGTTCTCCCTTCTGAGGGGGATGGAGACAGCAGCTCCTTCTGGAAAGTTCTGCAATCCTATGCCGATGGCAACTGCAATGGCCCCCATATACGCGTTGGGCTCCCCTGATAAGGCTGCAGCCCCGAAGGCAACCCCGACGGCAAGGCCTTCAGGGATGTTGTGCAGCGTGATGGAGAGTACCAGCAGGATGCTTCGACGTAAATGGGTGGGGATGCCTTCAGTCTCTCCAGGCTCAGAACCAAAGTGGGCATGGGGAAGGAGCCTGTCACTGGCCCAGAGAAACGCACCTCCCAGCAAAAATCCGATTGCCGCTACAAGATAGGGAGGAACCGGTCCCCCTTCAGCCATAGCTATGGCAGGGGCGAGCAAGGACCAGAAACTTGCTGCGACCATGACCCCGCTGGCAAAGCCAAGCATGGCATTCATCACATGGTCTTTGATAGTTTTGAAGAAAAATACCAGGGAAGCTCCCAGAGCTGTCATTGCCCACGTTCCAAGGGTTGCCACTAAGGCCATGAGTATTGGATTGTTCATGCAGATACGATAAAGTCTTGGTACTAGATACGTCAATAGTAATGTGCCCTTGAAAGGGATGACTGTCTTGGATATGGAGGATTATATGATATTGAATATTACGGAACTAAAAAAAATAGACCCCCTGATGTGGCACTCCCTGCCTGATGTCACCGATGGGATTATGTACGATGAGATATGGAAATGTGGTGATGCTGTATGCACCATGCTCAAGAGCCCTGCCTGTAAGAGTGGGGAGGACCTTGTCGCCATCCCCTATGCAATGGCGGTGACCTACAAAAAGAAGCTTGTCATGATAGTTTCCCTTGAGCAGGAAGATCTGCGCTCGCTCTCCTATAAGCTGGGATGCTCGTTGAAAGAGTTGCAGTCCGACTATCAGACAAAGGGGAACTTCTCTGAACTCAGAGGTTTCCTCTATACCAGGGATGGTCGTGAAGACCTGGGCCCCTATGAGGAGAAGCTCGACCTGCAGGTTCTCAGGCTATTCTTCCTGGATACTGTTTGTGACACCCTGGATATCGTAGAAGCCCCCTCTCAGGTGCTCAAGGCCTAGGGTAGCACCCTTTGTGCGCTATGACACCCCGGACTCCACCTCTGGGGTTCGGCGTATCGCCCTTCCTTCTGGGTATGAGGTGGATATGGCAGTGGAAGATAGACTGGCCTGCCACCTCCCCTATGTTGATACCCACATTGAACCCTTCCACCAGAGGGTCTTGGCCAAGGATGCGGGCTCGAGCGCGTTCGAGCAGCTCATCACAAGCTCGCTTCTCTTCGTCTGTCAACAAGAAATAATCTGCTTCATGGCGCCTGGGGATGATGAGGGTATGCCCTAGAGAGACGGGAAAGTTGTCCAGGATTGCATAGCAAAGGGCGTTCTCATCGATAATCCGGTTGTTGTCTATCTCACAGAAAATACACTTTTCTTGCATGAGGCCCCCTTATACCTGCTACGTTTCGAAAAGAGCACCACAATACTTGTCGTATCGTGGTAGGGATGGGTAGCAGGAAACCCAAAGGGTTCCCTGCAAACGCCCATCATCTGGCATCAGAGTGAAACCGTAATTTCTCCGCTGATCTTCACCTTCTTCCCTGATAGATTATCCTTGATCGCACTGATCTGCTCAGGGGAGAGCCCCACCTGGTCTAGCAGATAGTTCTCAGCTGCCTTCTTGATGGTCTTGTCGGTGACGCTCTTGCCTCCGTTGATGTCTGAAAAGAGGTTGAGGATAATCTTGCTGATGAGGGTGTACCGTTCGGTGCCCTTTTCAACCCCATAGTAGTTCTCGTAGCTGATCATATAGTCCTGGACCACCTCATCAACTGTTGCCCCCATGATGGCACTCAGCAGTGCATTGACAAAGCCTGCCCTATCCTTTCCCTCGTTGCAGTGTACAAGATAGGGTCCCTTGTGCTCAGCCATGAAGGTAAGCCCCTCCTTGAGCTTGAGGATGAAGTCAGCGTCGGTGAAGGTAACCCCCATATTGAGGGCTATGACCGAGCCCTCTTCGACCAGCGCCTTGTAGTAGGGGGCGTCATCAAGGTTTGCATAGAGGCTCTTTTGGTCGTCTGCCAGGTTAATGACTGTCTTGATGCCAGCCTGTTCGGTCAGCTTTGCCACATAGGGAGCACGTTCATCATCAAGTACTGGATTTGCTGACCGGTAGAGCATTCCCTCTGCAATCGAGCCATGTGCAACCATGCGGAAGTTTGCAAAGATTGCATCGGAGGCGTAGTCCGAACGGACATCGGTGCGTACCAGGTGCCTGAGTTCAAACTCCTCTCGGTATCCTCCCTTCTCCGCCAAAGCAATAGTGACAGGGATAGTTACTTCAGCGGCACTGGTCTTTGCCAGGTTCCCGTAGTTGATGGCCAGGATGACATACCCGTCGGTGAGGCGCACTATATAGTTGCCCTTGTCCACATCGCTATAGGCTGTACCGATGGGCGACTCATAGGAGAAATCCCCTACGGTGATGGATACGATATCCCCCACCTCATAGCCTGCTCCCAGCAGGGCAAACTCACTTAATTCCAAGGTGAGGTTGCCATATTTGTCGATGACTGCGACCTTTGTTTCCAGGGTTTGCAGCTGTATTTCGGGTACGCTCTGCTGCTGGACAGTCGCACAAGAGGTAAAGACCATCAAGATGGCCACCAGAGACACCAGAAGAAAATCTCTTACTCGTTTCATAAGCCCTCCATGTACCAGGTGTGATACCCCTATTGTACTGCAGGAGGGCCCCGTTTTCCAGAAGAAGAGAGAGAATAGCAATGTGCTGAATGCCTACTCCAGCTCTTTGAGTATGAAGGAATTCTTGTTGTACTCGATCAAGCCGTCATGTTTCATCTTGCCCAGTTCACTGGACATCGCACTGCGGTCGACACAGAGGTAGTCGGCAAGCTGTTGACGGTCGAAGGGGATGATGAACTCCTTTGTGCCCCTGTCTATGGCTTGTTCAGAGAAGAAGGAGAGGAGCTTCTCACGGGTAGTCCTTTTGGTTATGTGGTTCATCTTCTGCATCAAGGAGAGGTTCTTATGCGCCAGGAGCTTTATCATATTTTCAATGATGGTGTGGTGGAAGGTGCAGGAGGAGGGGCAGGTGGTGATAATCTGCTTTACCCCAAGAAAGAGTACCACAGTCTTCTCATCGGTAATCACAGAAGCTACACTCTTGCCTGCCATACAGGCGATTGTCTCAGCGAAGACCTCCCCGCTGCCCAGCTTGGCTACCAGGGTTCGGTTTCCCCAAAAATCATGGCGGACGATGCTCACTGAACCCGATAGGATTACTGCAAGCTCATCTAAGAGGTCCCCCTCCTCGATGATGGTGTAGTCCTTGGGGTAGGTTGCCTCCTTGGGCCCTAGGCACCTAATGAGGTGAGGGAGGTCCGAAGGGGCTACTCCTGCAAAGAGGAGGCTTTGTGCAAGAACGGGAAAGGGATCCATATATCTATCCTTCTGTTGTAAAAACAACATAACTAATTTTTTACCTATAGTATCATGACTGTGTACTTAGGACAATGGAGAATATTAATGATCAGACAGATGATAACAATAGATGAAGAGTTGTGCGTTGGATGCGGTTTGTGTGTAGGGGCCTGCCAAGAGGGGGCCATCGGCATGGTTGACGGCAAGGCTGTCATGCTGCGTGAGGACTACTGTGATGGGTTGGGCAACTGCCTGCCTGTCTGCCCGACCGGAGCCATCACCTTTGAAGAGCGAGAAGCCCCGGCATTCGACCATGAGGCGGTAGCCCCCCTGATGGGAGAAGAGGCCCCTGTCTTCAGCTGCCCCGGTATGCAGATGAAGGTCATGAAGCAGGGTGAAGAAGAGCAAAAAGAAACAGTGGCGACAACAACAAAACCTGTCAGTCAACTAAGGCAGTGGCCGGTCCAGCTTAATCTGGTCGCCCCAAATGCTGCATTCCTCAATAACTGTGACCTGCTCATCGCCGCTGACTGCTCAGCCTATGCCTACGCAGACTTCCACAATACCTTTATCAAGGACAAGGTGACCCTCATAGGGTGTCCTAAGCTTGATGCGTGTGATTATGCCCAGAAGCTTTCCGTCATCCTTACCCATAACAATATAAGAAGTGTCACCGTGGTCAGGATGGAAGTGCCCTGCTGTGGAGGCCTTGATCTAGCTGTAAAGCGTGCCATCACAGCATCAGGGAAGATTCTTCCCATAGCTGTGGTCACTCTTTCTGCGGAAGGGGAGATTCTCAGGTAGCTGAAAGGCTGTCGAAAAAGATTGGTATCCTCTCACGGTTGAGTCCGTGGAAGGATGCCAATCGACTATCAATGTATGGAGAGGTCCTCGTCTTATACGATTTCTCCTTCTATTGATTTTCTTTCAGTGCCGAGCTGATAGCGATGCATCATATAGCAACTCGTAATATGAAGAGTCCTGCTGAGGCTCTTACTTAATTATAATTATTGCTGCTTTACAAAAAATCAACCGAATATATTGTTAAAATGGATCCAAGTGTTCTGGACAAAGCAACTCTGCTTAAACTGTTGATTTGCCATCTTTTAAGGAACTTGATGATAGGAGAGACAAAAGGCTACCTGCCCAGCATCTTTCTAAGATAACCCTCATTGAGCAGATGCACCGTTTCAAACTTTCCCTTGTAGAATACCGCCCAGTTGTTGAATACACAGGGTATCTGTTGTGCCTTTTGCTGAGTATCAACGGCAACCAGGTTGAGAGGAATTCCCTCTTGAGTGCAGTAGGCTTGCACCTCAGCAATGCAGTTGGGTATGTAGGGGCATTGCCTGCTGTAATAGATGGTCAGAGCCTCACTATCAATAGCCTGTAGCCTTGCTGTCTGGGCGAACTGGGGCTGGATGCCATCGAAGGAGAGGGCCAGGAGCTCATACTCCCCAATCCTGTCGACTGTTCTAAAGCCATGCTTGAGCATGAAGGTCTTGTCACTTAAGAACGGCTTTTTCTTCTTTGCGCTGATTACACATACTCCTGACCGACCCTGCTGTTTGGCATCAGCAACACAGGAGGAGAGCAGCTCAGTTGCATAGCCCTTGCCCTTGAAGCTGCCAGAGACCCAGAGGCAGTGGATATAGAGGTAGGCATCCCCCACAACAGGTACCCAGGCGTTTTCCAGCGGGGTGTACTCAATAAACACCTTGCCCCTGGCATCCAGTTTTCTGAAGACATGCCCTTCAGTGAGCCTGTCGGCGAGCCAGGTCTTCTTAGCCTGAACTCCCCCCTGGTGTTTCGCATCAGCTATTGCACAGCAGATATGTTCCTGTTCCAGATTCTCAGCATTGAGGGTGATGAATTCCATGCTTCCCTTCCTTGTACCGTCTTGGCTCTTGCTAACCATCTCTCTTGTAGAGAGTTGTATCCTGATGATAAACCCCTACTGGTGGCGCAGGCAAGAGGGAATATCCATCTTCAGGGATCTCCTAATAGGCAGCCATGCCACGATCATCGAGAGGCTGAT
Organism: uncultured Sphaerochaeta sp.; assembly: GCA_964588005.1. Taxonomy (GTDB): domain Bacteria; phylum Spirochaetota; class Spirochaetia; order Sphaerochaetales; family Sphaerochaetaceae; genus Sphaerochaeta. The sequence goes on along the minus strand of CAZPOJ010000008.1, from coordinate 3,783 downwards.
GCCGGAGGCAAAAGCAACGGCAAAGGACTTAAGGCTCCAGGAACCTCGTACAATGCTTTGAACCCTATAGCCAATATCCATATCACGCATGATAAAGCCAAAGTCAATGCCTACATTGACCATATAGAGATTCCCCAAGGCCCCCAAGGCGAGGCCTAGTATCGAGCCGACCATACCGATGCCTCCTGCTTCAAGCAGGAAGGAGAGGAGGATATGGTTGTCTTTCATCCCTAGGGCCCGCATCATCCCCAACTCCCGGGTTCGTTCATACATTGCCATGAGCATCGTATTGGAGATTCCCACCGCTGCTATGAGGAAGACCAAGAAGAGGATGATGGCAGTCCCTCCCCGTTCAGCATCCATTGCCGCAAGATAGTCCCTGGCCAGTACTCTCCAGCTCTTTGCCTCAAGATTCTGGTCTGATAGGGCTAAGAGGTGTTGTATTTTTTCTACCGCCTCATCCACATCAGCTTTGATGGGCAGGCGAATATCTATCTCTGTAACCGAGCCTTCCATACCCAAGAGAGCATCTGCTCCAGATTTGTTCATCATCAAGAGGGACCTGTTTGTATTGGGATTAGGACAGTTGAGGATTCCTACGATCTTGAGATCCGTTGCACCAAAGAATCCTCCCTTGCCCCGGGTGACCAGGGTTATCCAGTAGCCGACCTCGGCTCCTATATCCTCTGCAAACCAAGATCCTATAAGCACGCCCTCCTCATCATCGGATGAGAGAAACCTTCCCTCAATGAGGGTATCCTTGAAGTGGAAGACATCATTGTCCGTCTCGGGATCAATGGCTGTCACCACGACACCCATATTCCCGTCTTCTCCAAAATCTTCGCTGTAGAGGATCATGTCGGAGGAGAACATGGTACGGGAGGTTGCTGTCCAGCCGTCCTCCCTGAGGAGCTGTAGGATCTCCTGGGGACGTTCTATCCCCTGTTCCAGAGGGTAGAGCACTCGATCTGGCCAGTACCCTTCTGTATGGATCCTTACAGAGGATGTCTCGTACCAAAGGAGGTTGCGTACAGACTCCTCATCCATACCCAGAAGAAGAGAATCGACGATAAGATACATCGAAAGTCCCAAGGCTATTGCCATGGCGGTGATGAAGGTACGCCTTTTGTAGCGAAAAAGGTTTTTTAAGGCTAAGAGAAGAGTAAATTTCAAAGATGCATCTCCTTGTTAAAAAACCCAAATAGAGCCGATCGTGGCAGAGAAAGAATTAGAGGCAGTGCTTGCCTTTGTTGTACTCCATGGAAACAAGTCTCCATCATCACCTGTCAGAATAGAGATGCTCCCTATGAGATTAAACGCTTCAAAGATATTCCAACTCACTCCAAGGGTGCTCATAGCAGAGAGATCTAACGGTGAGAAGATGGAGCGTAGGCTGAAGGATAGGGAAGGGGAGTAGGATAGTACCAGTTCAGGGTAGAAGAGCAGAGCTGCATCACTGTCAGATACAGGACCTGCTTTCCATTGGCCAAAGGGTCTTGTAAGGAGTTCTAGTCGTAAGGTGATTGACCTATCCAAGGGTAGGGTTACCAGGTGGAAAATCCCTGCACTTATCATCCAGGATTCGCTACTCTTTTTTGCAATATCTCCCGCTACGGGGATAGCCAGGGAGGAGGAGAGATACCAGTCAAAGCCAAGATTGCCCTGTAGGCTTATATAGGGTTTGTGCTCACGAACAGTTTTTTCTGGTTTTTTAGTGGCATACCCCATTTCAACCTTGATATCCTTAACGGTGGTATAATATCGAGCACCAAAGAGCATATCGATAGGAACCCCTGTCTCTGAAGGCATCACCACAGCCTCTGCAAATGTGAAGAAGCCCAAGGGGTAGTTAATCGAAGCGAGCCAGTTTGTGGTGCTACGTAGCTCTGTCTTGGTCAGAAATACCGAGGTATCATTGCTGCCATAGAGCACATCAGCGGCATTGAAAAGCATCCCATCGCCCCAGGAGAGGCGGGTTTTTCCTGCAGTAATGCGGAAGGAGGGGAAGCGGGCCTTGAAGTATGCCTTGTGCACAATACTGTCAAAGCTTGGAGTCATATCCTGAGAGCTCCCTTGTAGTACCACCTCTCCTCGGACGTTTCCCTCTCGCTTGGAAGCGAGGGAGACGGAGAGGTCTGCAACCATACTCTCAGTCCAAGTGTCGTCTTTAGCCTGATAGCGTATCGTCGGTGACAGGTCCATGCTTATCACAGGATTCTCTGCTGAGAAGAGCGAGCTTAGTGCAAGCAGTGCTACCAAGAAAGGGAGAACAGTACGTTTGGTTATCTTGCTTACCATGTGAGGTTCTCCAAGGTAAAGATGCTCCTATCTAGCTTTGGGTTAGCTTCGAAGGAGTCAACGGTCATCAGGGTTGCAGAGTCCTTCTTCATCTTGTCCTCAATCTTGCTCTGCTTTGGGAGGACCCTATCCCCTGATTTGAAGGTCTCCAAGACCTCCATCACCTTGAGCAGACGTCCCTGGGCGGTGGAGTACTCGGCTTTCCAGACAAGGTAGGACTGTTTGTCGACCCAGATCTTCTGCCTCGGGTAGGCAACCGACCTTGTCTTGGCAGTAAGAGTCAACACATAGCATGCGTTTCCTTTGAAAAGCTCTTCCTGCTCCAGTTTGGCCTTGTAGTTGTCCAGGGTGTTCTTCTCCTCGGTCATATCCTCATAGGATATGTCCGATCCCAGCATGGACTGCCTGAGAGCTGCTCCCTGCATCCTGATGAGCTGTTCGGCATCAGGGTAGAAGAGGTAGAGACTACCCGCTGTGCGAAGGATCTTCTGACCCCTTTCCGCCTTGCTGGTAAACTCGATCAGGGAGTCCTTCTCCCCTTGGCTCCAGGACTTGAAGAGGCTGGTCTTGGTCCCGAAGCGGTCGGTAGTCTGAATCGAGCCGGTGGAGTAGGTGGTCTCAAAGGTGGAGAGCCTATCCATCTCCTCTATGATCTGGTCTGCACTGAGTGCAAAGAGCATTACCGGGATAGCGAGGAGTAGTATGGTTACTACTACTATTTTTAGTTTTATTTGTTGTTTATACATAGCGTAAAGCCTCCACAGGTTGGATTTTTGAAGCATGGCGGGAAGGGATAAAGGTAGAGAGGGTTGAGATCACCACAGCATAGGCCCACACGACAATAGCGGTCAGGACACTTGTCTGGGGGTAGAGAATGGAGGAAATCTCCATATCCATTCCACTGAATGCCTCGGTGAAGTTGAGCCCTATCTTGCCCATATAGTAGGTGGCTATATAGCCAATAATTGCGCCAATAGCCGAACCTATCATACTGATGAAGAATCCCTCCAAGAGGAAGAGCCGCGTCAGCTCTGAGCCCTGCATACCAAGGGCGGAGAGCGTTCCGATCTCACGCATCCGCTCGAAGATGACCATCATGGTAGTGTTGATGATGACCGTACTGCCCAGGACAAAGAAGAACATTGCGATAAAATAATACGCTATCTTTGCTATCCTTATCATGCTGTACATCATATTCAGATCTTTCCAGGAGCGGGTATCGGTTGCAGTGCCCAACTTGCTCTCGATCGCATCTCCAATCTGCTTTGCAGCTTGTTTCTCGTCTACCCCATCTTCGAGCAACAGCAATATCTCCTGGGCTTGGCCATCCATCCCAAGGAACCTTTGAACTCGGTCTATCGGGGCCCATAGGGAGGTTGCATTCATTCCTGCGACAGGAAATCCTGCAATTCCCACGATTTCGAAGGTGAAGGCATTGCTTCCCCGGGTTGCTGTAGTGCTGAGCAGCGTCACTTTGTCGCCAAG